>JBGARB010000004.1:0-75263 GCA_044230495.1 Rhodocyclaceae bacterium | reverse complement strand
ATTGCGGTCGACGGCCTGACGTTCCGCTGGCCGCGGCAGTCGCGCGACTGCCTGGTCATTCCGCACCTTGCCGTCGCGTCTGGCGAGCGGGTCTTCCTGCATGGCCCGTCCGGCAGCGGCAAGAGCACGCTGTTGGCGCTGCTGAGCGGCGTGCTGGTGGCCCGCCAGGGTCGGGTGTCCATACTCGGGCAGGATCTGGCGGTATTGCCGGGTCGGCATCGCGACGGCTTCCGCGTCGATCACATCGGCATCCTGTTCCAGCAGTTCAACCTCATTCCGTACCTTTCCGTGATCGAAAACGTCACGCTGCCGTGCCGGTTCTCGGCCCGTCGTCGGGCGTCGTGCGGCGATGACGCACGAGTAGAAGCGCGGCGGCTGCTGGGCCATCTGCAGATCGCGGACGACCTGCATGCACGCCCGGCCTGCGAATTGTCGGTCGGCCAGCAGCAGCGCGTGGCGGCTGCACGCGCGTTGATCGGCCGGCCGGAGATCGTCATTGCCGACGAACCCACTTCGGCGCTCGATGCCGGCCGGCAGCGCGCCTTTCTCGACCTGCTCGCTGCCGAATGTGCGGCGGGCGGCGCGGCGCTGCTGTTCGTCAGCCATGACGAGCGGCTGGCCGCGCGCTTCGATCGCAGCGTCGCGCTGACCGACGTGAACACGGCCGTCTTGCCATGAGAGGAGGGTTCCTGCTCCGCCTGGCGTGGGCAAGCGCGCTGAACCGCCGCTGGACGCTGGGCCTGACCCTGCTGGCCGTGGCTACCAGCTGCGCGCTGCTGCTGGGTGTCGAGCGGCTGCGTCACGATGCCCGTGCCGGCTTCGTGCAATCGGTGTCCGGCACCGACCTGATCGTCGGCGCGCGCGCCGGCTCGGTGCAACTGCTGCTGTACTCGGTGTTCCGCATCGGCAACGCCAGCAACAACATCGACTGGCGCAGCCACCAGGCACTCGCCGCGCACCCGGCGGTGGCGTGGTCGGTGCCGATTTCGCTGGGCGATTCGCATCGCGGCTACCCGGTGCTGGGTACCACGGGCGACTACTTCACGCATTTCCGCCATGGCGACGACCAACCGCTGAAATTCGCCCGCGGGCGTGCCTTCACCGGGCTGTTCGAGGTCGTCGTCGGTGCCGAGGTGGCGCGGTCCCTGGGCTATGCACCCGATGCCCGCATCACGCTGGCGCACGGCATGGGCGCAGCCGGCGCGCTGGGCGAGGCGATGGAGCATGCCGACAAGCCTTTCGTCGTCGTCGGCGTGCTGGCGCCGACCGGCACGCCGGTCGACCGGACGTTGCACGTCAGTCTCGAATCGCTGTCGGCGATCCATCTGGATTGGCAGGGCGGCGCACCGATCCCCGGCCTGTCGATCCCGACCGAGCATGTCGCCAAGTTCGATCTGGCGCCGAAGGACATCACCGCGACGCTGCTCGGGCTGAAGCGGCGTGCCGATGTCATCCGCATGCAGCGCTTCGTCGGCGAATTCCGCGGCGAGCCGTTGCAGGCGATCATGCCCGGCGTCGCGCTTGACGAACTGTGGGCGCTGGTCGGCATTGCCGAGCGCACGCTGCTGGCGGTCTCGGCGCTGGTCGTTGCCGTCGGCCTTGCCGGCCTGGTGGCGGTGGTGCTGTCCAGCCTCGACCAGCGCCGCCGCGAGCTGGCCGTGTTGCGCTCGGTCGGCGCGCGCCCGCGCGACATCTTCGTGCTGCTGGCGATGGAGGGTGTGCTGGTGACCGGTGGGGGCATCGTGGCCGGCGTCGGGCTGCTGTATGCGGCGATCGCGCTGGTGCGGCCATGGCTGCTCGAACGCTTCGGCCTCGTCATCGGCATGCACACGCCATCGGCTGCCGAGTGGCAGTTGCTCGGCATGGTGCTGGCAACCGGCCTCGCGGCGAGCCTGGTGCCGGCGCTGCGCGCATATCGGCTGTCGCTAGCCGACGGCCTGACGCCGCGCCTGTGACGGCCATGCGGATGCCTTGGCAAACTACAGTGGTGGCGGCACGGCGGTTCACGTCTGCCGTTGCGGAAACGGGCGGGTGCGACTTGCCCCTCATGCGCGCCCGGCAACACGCCAATGCGGGGCCGGCGCGATGAATGCGCGCCGCTTCGCGCTGTCGCTTCTGCTGCTCGCCGCCCTGATCGGCGCACAGCTCGCGCTTGTTGCGCACGGCATCGAGCATGCGCTGCACGACCACGACGAAGCCTGCATCGAGTGCCTGAGCTTGCCGGGCATGCACGCGGTGCCCAAGCCGTCCGTGCGGTTGTCGCTGACCTGGGCTGGACCGGAGGTCGGCGACGATCTTGTGCCGCAGGCGCCTTCCGTCGCGACGCATCCGGCCTTCCAGAGCCGCGCGCCCCCGTTGCACCGGTACTGAGAAACGCGAAGTTCCGCATCCGGTCGCACGGCCGGCTGGTTCGTCCTTTCCGTATTGGAGTGCAAGATGATTCGTCATACCCCTTTGGTATTGGCGGCAGCCGGCCTGCTGGCCGCAATGCCTGCCTCGGCGTCCGACGCCGACCTGAAAGCGCTGCGCGAGGAAATCGCGCAATTGAAGCAATCGTATGAACAACGCATGGCGGCGCTGGAAAACCGTCTGAAGGATGCCGAGAAGAAGCCCGCGGCGGCGCCCGCGCCCGTGGCTGCTGCCGCGGCGACAGGACAAGTCGGTGCCGGAAACGCCTTCAATCCGCAGATCTCGCTGATTCTCGATGGCGTGTATTTCCGCGACAACAAGCATGGCGAGAGCATCGAGCTGTTGGAACACATCGACGGCATCCATCACAGCCACGACCATGACGGTCATGCGCATGGCGAATTGGCGCGCGGATTCAACCTGCGCGAAGCGGAGCTGGCGATTTCCGCGACCGTCAGCCCGCATTTCGACGCCGCCGCGATGCTGACCGTGAGTTCGGAAGGCGGCGTCGAGCTCGAAGAAGCCTATTTCGAAACGCGCAGCCTTCCCTATGGCCTGAAGATCCGCGGCGGCAAGTTCCTGTCCGGTATCGGCTACCTCAACGCCCAGCATACGCATGCATGGGATTTCGTCGACCAGAACCTGCCCTACCGCACCTTGCTCGGCGAGCATGGACTGCTCGACACCGGCCTGCGGCTTTCATGGCTGCCCAAGACCGGCAACTGGTATTCGCAGCTTGGCGTCGAACTCCTGCAAGGCAACGAGCAGACCTTCGCTTCGAGCGGCGAGGAGACGCCGGCGGAACGAGGCGATGGCGTGGCGATGGCGGCGACCGCGGCAGGCGGGCTTTCCGCCGCCAAGTCGGGTCCGCGTCTGACCACCGTGTTTGCCAAGTTTGGTCCAGACCTGGGCAACAACCATGCGCTGCAATTCGGCGCATGGCATGCACGCTCCAGTCAGCACCAGGAAGTCCACGACCACTCGGACGAGAATCCGGGCGCGGCCTGCGGCGATCCGGGCGGCGTCTGCGTCAACGCGCTAGAGGGCAAGGGCAAGGCGTGGGGCCTCGACGCTGCCTACAGGTACGATGCCGGCCGCTTTGGCGGCGAGGGGAACGTCAAGGTGGTGGCCGAATTCCTGCGCACGGAAAAGGACGTCAAGGTCGCGTTCTTCGAGGGCGGGCCGGCACTCGTGGGCCAGAAACTCGCCTATGCGCAGGATGGCGTGGTGGTCCAGGGCACCTACGGCTTCCTCCCCCACTGGCAGGCCGGGCTGCGCTACGACGCGACGGGCATGACCAACCAGTTCGCCGGCTTCGGCAATACGACGAACCTGAACAAGTCCGATCGCTGGACCTTTGCCCTGACGCGTCAGATCGACCACTTCTCGTTGTTGCGCCTGCAGGCGTCGCGCGCCGATCTGTGGGTCGAGCGTGCACCGGAGAGCGTCAGCCAGATCTTCCTGCAATACCAGCACAGCCTGGGTGCCCACGGCGCCCACGGCTTCTGAAGGGGGCGGCGATGAAGCGGCTTTGGTTCGTCCTGTCCCTTCTCGTCGCCGCGCCAGCCTGGGCAATGGAGGTCGTTGCGACGACCTCCAGCATGGGCATGCTGGCGCGGACGGTGGGCGGGCCGCAGGTGAAGGTGACGGAGCTGGCGCCACCGGACCGCGACGCGCACATGCTGCAGGCGCGGCCGTCGATGATGCGGGCGCTGCGCGATGCCTCGCTGCTCGTGGCGGTTGGCGCCGAGCTGGAAATCGGCTGGCTGCCGGCGGCAACCGCGAGTGCGGCAAACGCTGCCATCCTGCCCGGCAAGCCCGGCTATTTCGAAGCCGCGGCGCAGGTGCCGCTGCTCGATGCCGGGCAGGCGGCTGATCGCGCGCATGGCGACGTGCACCCGGCCGGCAATCCGCACGTCAATCTCGATCCGGTCCGCATGGCAAGCGTCGCCAAGGCGCTGGCGGAGCGGCTCGCGCAACTCGATGCGGCCAATGCCGTCGGGTATCGCGAGCGCGCGCTGGGCTTTGGCGCCGCGGTCGAGGCGAAGCTGCCGGGCTGGAAGCGGAAAACGGCGGACAGCGGCGGGGCGGTGCTGTATCACAAGGACGCAGCGTATCTGCTGCATGCCCTCGGCCTGACGCTGCACGGGACGCTGGAGCCGGTGCCGGGCATGGCGCCCACCGCCTCGCACCTCGAGGCACTGGCCGCCCGGCTGAAAGGCCGGAAGGGCGTCATTGTGCATGCGCCCTATCAGCCGCCGGCGGGCGCCGAAAAGCTCGCCGGGCTGATCGGCTGGCAGGTCGCGGTGCTGCCGATCGACCCGCCGGCAGGTGCGGATGCCAACGGCTATCTCGCGCTGATCGACCGCTGGGTCGATGCGCTGTCCGGCGCGAAGTGATGCTCTCGTTCGTGGATGCCGTTGCCGGTTACGCGAGCCCCGTCTCGCCGCCGGCGACGTTTGCGCTTGCGCGCGGCGAAGTGGTCGGCCTCGCCGGCCCGAACGGCATCGGCAAGTCGACACTGCTCAAGGCGCTGATCGGGTCCGCGCGGCTGTTTGCCGGCCGCATCGAACGGGCAGCGGATGTGCGGATCGGCTACCTGTCGCAACAACCCGTGAGGCTGCCCGAACTGCCGTTGTCCGGGCGCGAATTGCTGGCGGCGCTTGATGCCGGACGCATGGCGCCGCCCGCTCGGCTCGCCGAAAAGCTCGACGTGCGCATCGACCGCCTCTCGGGTGGCGAGTACCAGTTGCTGATGCTGTGGGCAACGCTGGCCGGCGAGGGCAACCTGATCCTGCTTGACGAACCGACCAACAATCTCGATGCGGTGCACATCCGCACCGCCGTCGACGAGATCGCTGCCGCGCAAGCACAACGCGCGACGCTGGTCGTGAGCCACGACCGCGCCTTCCTCGACGCGGTGTCGACAAGGATCATCGAACTGGAATCGCCGCGTGGATAGCCTGTTTGCAATTCCCTTCGCGGCCGGTGTGCTGCTTGCCGTGCTGCTGCCGTTGATCGGCCTGCTGTTGCGCCTGCGTGACGAATGGCTGGCGACACTGGGTCTGGCGCATCTGGCCGCCGCCAGTGCCCTGGTCGGCATGGCGGTCCATCTGCCGGTCTTTCCGGGTGCGTTGGCCGGCGCGCTGGTGGGTGCGGGCGCCAAACAGGCGAGCGGCGGACGCAGCAATTCGGCCTACGGCCTGATGATCCTCGCCGGCTGGGCGTTCACGCTGTTGATCGCGGCAAACACTGCGCTTGGTGACGCGCTGGCGCATGCGCTCGTCGATGGCCAGCTCTATTTCGCGGGTTTGTAGACGCTGATCGTCGATGTCGGCATCGTGCTCATCGCACTGCCCGCCTTGCGCTGGCTGACGTCGCGGCTGATCGCGGCCCGGCTGCATCCCGAGCGCGAACGCGCCAATGGGATGCCGGCCTGGCGCTGGCATCTGGGTTTCGATCTGCTCGCTGCCACCGCAATTGCTGCCGGCACGGCGACCTTCGGCCTGATGGCGAGCTTCGCGCTGGTATTCGTGCCACCCTGGCTGGCCTTTCGCACAGCGCACGATTGGCGGCGGGCGCAGTGGCTGGCAACCGGCATCGGGCTGGGCGGGTATGGCCTGGCCTTCTGGCTGGCGCTGACGTTCGATCAGCCATTCGGTCCGGTGCTGGTGGCCTTGCTCGTGCTGGCCGTTGGCAGCGCGACCATCGTGCAACCCGTGATCGCCGGCATCAGTCGCCGGAGCGGTCCTTCTGACGCGAGTCGGGACTGACCGGCAGAATCGGCTGCAACCGGCACATTCGGCCCGTATCATGGCGTCTTGGCCATGGCTGCCGGAGCCCGTGTGAATCGCTTTGTGAATCGTTGGATGCATGCCGTGCAGTACGCATTGGCGCTCGTCTCGTGCAGCGTGGCCGTTGCCGCGACGCCACCGGCGCCGCCCGGTCACGAAACGATCAAGTGGGAATCGCTGGTGCCAAAGGACTGGGACCCGGCGAAGGCCTTCCGGTCGCTCGACCTGTCGAAACTGCAGGATTCCGATCCGAAGGCGATCGAGGCGCTGCAATCGCTGCGCAAGGCGTGGGACGAAGCGCCGGCCGAGCCGTCGATGCACGGTCGCAAGGTGCGCCTGCCGGGCTTCGTGCTGCCACTGGACCAGGCGGGCGATGCGATCAAGCGCATGCTGCTGGTGCCGTATTTCGGCGCCTGCATCCATACGCCGCCGCCACCGTCGAACCAGATCGTGCAGGTTGACCTGGCCAAGCCGCAAGGCGGCCTGCGCACCATGGATGCGGTATGGGTCAGCGGTACGCTGGAGGTGTTCCGTTCCGATTCGCCATGGGGTGCGGCGGGCTACCGGCTGAAAGCCGTGCAGGTCGTGCCGTACACCGACTAGCGCAAGGCGTGTTCCGCGCACTGGCGCACCGCGATGCGCTCGTTCTGACGCTGGCCGCCGCGGCGATCCTGATGATCGCCAATGGCGCGCGGCTGTCGCTGGGCCTGTTCGTCTCGCCGCTGAATACGGCCACCGGCATCGGCGTCGTCGGCATCAGTTTCGCACTCGCCGTCGGGCAGTTCGTCTGGGGATTGGCGCAACCGTTTGCCGGCGCCATTGCAGACCGCCACGGCCCGGAGCGGGTGCTGGTCGGCGGCTTGGTGCTCGTCGCGCTGGGACTGGCGGTGACGCCGTTCATGGACTCGACGTTCGCGCTGACGATGTCGCTGGGCATCCTGATGGCGATGGGAGGCGGCGCCAGCAGCTATTCGGTGCTTTTCGGCGCCGTGGCGCGCCGCTTGCCGGTCGAGGCGCGCGGTTCGGCCTCCGGGGTCATCAACGCCGGCGGTTCGTTCGGCCAGTTCGTCTTCGCGCCGCTGGTGCAGCGGTTGATGCAGTCGTTCGGCTGGATGGTCGCGACATGGTCGCTGGCGCTGATGGTGCTGGCGGCGGTGCCGCTGGTGCGCTGGCTGCGCGTGCCGTCTGCGCCGGCGCCGGCCGCTGCGGAGCAGGCGGATCGTGGCGTGATGGCGGCCGTGCGCGAATCCTTGCGCGATCGCAGCTACCTGCTGTTGCACGCCGGCTTCTTCACCTGCGGCGTGCATATCGCGTTCCTCGTCACGCATTTGCCGGGTGAAGTCGCCTTGTGCGGCTTGCCGCCGACGGTGGCGAGCTGGTCGCTGGCGATCATCGGTCTGGCCAACATCGCCGGCAGCCTCTACGCCGGCCATTGCGTCGGCGTGTATCGCAGCAAGCATGTGCTGGCATGGATGTATGCGTCGCGCGCGGTGCTGGTGGCGGCGTATCTCGTGGCGCCTCGCACCGCGTGGACGTTCTATCTTTTCGCCGCCGGGCTCGGCTTCACGTGGCTGGCGACGGTGCCGCCGACCGCCGCGCTGGTCGGCAAGCTGTTCGGCGTGCGCTATCTCTCGACGCTGTTCGGCCTGACGCTGCTCTCGCACCAGGCGGGCGCCTTCCTCGGCGCGTGGCTGGGCGGCGTGGCGGTGGCCACCTTCGGCGACTTCACGTGGATGTGGTATGCCGACATGGTGCTGGCGGCGTTGGCGGCGCTGGTCAACCTGCCGATCCGCGAGGCGCCGGTCTTGCGCGCAGCGGCGGCGTGATCGAAACTACAGTGGTGGTGGTACGGCGCTTGGCGCGCCGGCAAGGCGCTCAGTGCGCCGTGCGCTGCAGGGCGGTCTTGGGCGGCAGGTCGCTGAAGGGCGGTGGCGACTGCGTCCAGCGCGGATCGGGACGGAAACGCTTGCACCACGCGGTGACATGGCTCTCGGGCATCGGCGCGGCGATGCCGTAGCCTTGCACGATGTGGCAGCCGGCTGCAAACAACCGTGAGCCGTGCTCGGGCGTCTCCATGCCTTCGGCGACGACCTCCATGCCGAAAGCATCGGCGACGGCGATGATGCCGCGCACCAGCATGTATTCGTCGCAGTTGTCGAGCATGGCATCGACGCAGGTCTTGTCGACCTTCACCGTATCGGCCGGCAGGTAGCGGAAATAAGTCAGCGACGAAGGCCCGGTGCCGAAGTCGTCCAGCGCGCAGCGCACGCCGAGCTCGCGGCAGCGTTCGAGCAGGACGCGCAGCGCTGCGGTGTCCTGTTGCGTGCCGGTCTCGAGCAGCTCCAGCTGCAGCATGTTGGCAGGCAGCAGCGGATGCGCGGACAGGTGCTGTTCGAGCAGATGGAAAAAATCCTTGTGCGCGATCTGTCGCGCCGCGACATTCACGCTGACCGGCAGGTCGAGGCCTTCTGCGTGCCAGCGCGCGGCGCAGCGCAGCGCTTCGCCGATGACCCAGTCACCCAGACGGACGATGAGATCGCTGCGCTCGATCGCCGGCAGGAAGCGGGCCGGCGACAGCGTCCCCAGTTCGGGGTGCTGCCAGCGCACCAGCGCCTCGAGGCCGACGACGCGCCCGGTCGACAGATTGACCTTGGGCTGGAACCACAGGCGGAACTCGTTGCGGTCGAGCCCGCGCGCGATCGCGGTGAGCAGGTCACGCAACTCTTCGACCTGGCGATCGACATCGCGGTCGTAGAACTCGACGCAGTTCTTGCCGCGGCTCTTGGCCAGGTACATCGCGCGGTCGGCCGTGCGCAACAGCGCGGGGATTTCCTCGCCGTCGGCAGGAAACATCGCCACGCCGATGCTTGCCGACACCGTCGCCGAGCGACCCTCGCCGATCGGGACGGGCTGGTTGATCGCCGCCAGCACGCGCTGCAACACCTGGCCGACGGCGACGCCGCCTTCGACCTCGGAGAGCATGATGCAGAACTCGTCGCCGCCCAGGCGGGCCACCAGGTCGCCGGCGCGCAGTTCGCCGCCGATACGTTCGGCCACTTGCACCAACAGCGCGTCGCCGGCATCGTGGCCGTAGAGATCATTGACCGGCTTGAAACCGTCGAGATCGAGGTAGGCCAGCGCGATGCGTCGCGAGCGCCGCCGCGCGGCGCTGATGGTACGTTCCAGTTGCTCGTGCAGGGCGCGCCGATTGGGCAGGCCGGTCAATGCATCGACATTCACCAGCCCGCGCAGCGCGAGCTCACTGCGCTTGAGTTCGGTGACATCGGCAAAGCGGGAGACGACGCAGCGGGTCAGCGCCGACGTGCCGGAGAGCACATGCGCGCTGACGCGGAACCAGCGCGCGCGATCGAGATCCGGGCCGAAGGCCAGCACGCGCTCCGATGGGTGGCCGGTACGCGCGGTTTGCGCATGCGGCAGATCTGCCGCCGCCACCGCGTTGTCGTTTTCGTCGAACCAGTGCGGCAGCGCCGATTCGGAGGCAAACGCCGCGCGCGCGGCCGAATTGCGATAAACCGGGCGCAAGGCCGCATCCGTTACGACAACGGCATCGCCGAGCGCATCGAGGATGGCGGCTGCGTCGGTGCCGATCGAGCAGGCACCGGAGCGACCCGCAGGCAGGGATGCAGTTGGATCGCGGGGAGGGTCGGGGAATGCCATGGGAATCTTGCCAACTGCGACGTGCAGGTTGCACGAAAGTGCAATTATTGTAGCTGGATTCTTGCGCCGCCCGACCGCCGAATAGGACGCATAAACACAAGTGATCCTCGCGCGCTAAAGTGCGACGTTCAACTGATCGGGATCGCGCCCATGACCGCCATGTCCATTCAGCCCGCCATCATGTGCGGTGGCTCGGGTACGCGCCTTTGGCCTTTGTCGCGCGCCGGGTTCCCGAAGCAGTTTCTTGCACTGGGCGGACAGGAAACGCTGTTCCAGCAATCCCTGCTCAGGCTCTCGCGGCTGGCCAGCGAGCGCAGCGCGCTGCGCGCTCCGCTGGTGGTCGGCAACGACGAGCATCGCTTCCTGATCCTCGAGCAGATGCGCGAGATCGACATGGCACCGGGTGCGGTGCTTCTTGAGCCGGTCGGTCGCAACACCGCGCCGGCAATGACGCTGGCGGCGCTGGCGGCGCAGCGCGAAGGCGAGGACCCGGTGCTCGTCGTGGCGCCTTCCGACCAGGCCATCGGCGATGCCGACGCATTCGTTGCCGCGCTGCGGCAGGCGGTCGATGTCGCGGCGGAAGGCGGTGTGGCGATTCTCGGCATCCGGCCCGAGCGCCCGGAAACCGGCTATGGCTACATCAAGACGGCTGGCGGCGAGGGCGTGCCGCGCGTCGAGCGCTTTGTCGAGAAACCCGACCTGTTGACTGCCGAACGCTATGTGGCGGACGGCGGATATTTCTGGAACAGCGGCTTGTTCGTGGTCCGGGCGTCGGTATGGCTGGCGGCACTCGAGCGCTTTCGCCCCGACATCGCGGCGGCGACGCGCGCAGCGTGGACGGCGGCGCGGACCGACGCGGCCTTCGTGCGCCCCGGCAAGGCGGAATTTGCCGCGATTCCGGCCGAATCCGTCGATTACGCCGTCATGGAGCGGCTGCCCGGCAGCGGCATCGATCTGCGCATGGTGGTCCTCGATGCCGGCTGGAACGACCTCGGCGCATGGGATGCGGTGTGGCACATGGCCGGCAAGGACGCCGACGGCAATTGCGCGGTGGGCGACGTGCTGCTCGAAGACAGCCGCAACACGCTGGTGCATGCGACCAGCCGGCTCGTCGGCGTCGTCGGTCTGGACAACGTGGTGATCGTCGAGACGCCGGATGCGGTGCTGGTGGCCGACCGCTCACGCAGCCAGGACGTCAAGAAGATCGTTGCCCGCCTCGTCAGCGAGGATCGCGCCGAGCAAAGCCTGCATCGCAAGGTGCAGCGGCCGTGGGGTTGGTACGACAGCATCGACGAAGGCACGCGGTTCAAGGTCAAGCGCATCATGGTCAAGCCGGGCGCCTCGCTCAGCCTGCAGATGCACTACCACCGCGCGGAACACTGGGTTGTGGTATCGGGCACAGCCGAGATCACCAACGGCGAAGCCCGGGTCGTGCTCGGCGAAAACCAGAGCACCTACATTCCGCTGGGGCAGACGCATCGCCTCGCCAACCCCGGCACCATTCCGCTGGAGATCATCGAGGTGCAGTCGGGCAGCTACCTCGGCGAAGACGACATTGTGCGCTTCGAGGATACCTACGGACGCGCGTAGTCGCCGTGCGCGCCGCTACGGGCGCGCGTAGCCATCCGGGTTGTTGTGCTGCCAGTTCCAGGCATCCCGGCACATCGCCGCGAGGTCGAACTCGGCCTGCCAGCCGAGGACGGCGCGTGCATGCGCCGGGTCGGCGAAGCATTCGGCGATGTCGCCGGGGCGCCGCGCGACGACACGGTAAGGCACCGGTCGTCCGCTCGCGGCCTCGAAAGCACGCACCATCTCCAGCACCGAGTAGCCGTTGCCGGTGCCGAGATTGACGACCAGCGTTTCCCGCGCGCCATCGAGCGCGTGCAACGCCGCCAGGTGGCCGCGAGCCAGGTCGACGACATGGATGTAGTCGCGCACGCCGGTGCCGTCGCGCGTCGGGTAGTCGCCGCCGAATACGGACAGGCATTCGCGCTTGCCGACCGCGACCTGCGACACGTAGGGCAGCAGATTGTTCGGAATGCCGTTGGGCGATTCGCCGATCAATCCGCTGGCATGCGCGCCGACCGGATTGAAATAGCGCAGGATGGCGATTTTCCATGACGGGTCGGAAATCGCCAGATCGCGCAAAATATGCTCGATCATCAATTTCGATTGCCCGTAGGGATTGGTGGCGCTCAACGGAAAATCTTCGCGGATCGGCACGGAAGCCGGCGTGCCATAAACGGTCGCCGACGAACTGAAAACGATCCGTTTCACGTTGGCGCGCTGCATTGCATGCAACAGCGCGAGCGTGCCGAAGACATTGTTGTCGTAGTATTCGAGGGGCTTTTCGACCGACTCGCCGACCGCCTTGAGGCCGGCGAAATGGATCACCGCCGAAATGTCGCCGGCGTGGAATATCTCGTCGAGCGCCTCTCCGTTGCGAATATCGGCGTGCGCAAACGCCGGTCGCCGGCCGCAAATGCGCTCGATGCGGTTCAATACCTCGATATCGCTGTTGTAAAGATTGTCGATAATGGTTATGTTGTCGCCGGCATTGAGCAATTCAATTACCGTATGGCTGCCGATATAACCCGTGCCGCCCGTCACCAGATAATGTGCCATCGTCGTTTTCCTGTTTTCCCCTGCGCGGGCGTAAGCCAGCCGTGAAAGCCATTATGAAGCCCAGGAGCCGATCCATGCCCAAGAGCTATGCTGACCTGCAAGCCGAAATCACCCGCTTGCAGCGCGAGGCCGAATCCGTTCGTGCCGCCGAACTTGCTGCCGTCGTCGACGACATCCGCGCCAAGATGAAGGCCTACGGCATCACGGCGGCGGACCTGTCGGAACGCAAGGCCAAACGCAAGCCGGTGAAACCCAAATACCGCAATCCCGCCAGCGGCGAAACCTGGAGCGGGCGGGGGCGCACGCCGCGCTGGCTGGCTGCGGCCGAAGCGGCGGGCAAGTCGCGGGAAAAGTTCGCCATCAAGGACGGCAAGCCGTGATCGGCTGGCCTTGCGTCACGTGAGCGTCATCGTGGCGTCATGGACGCGCACCAGACTGCGCGCCTTCCCGACCCACGATGGAGCCTCACCATGTCGCAATCCCTGCTCGACGACGACGGCGTCACCAACCCGTCGCAAAATTCGCACCTTGAAGAAGTCGTAGACCGCGCCATCGCGGCCAACCCGACGCGTCGCTCGTTGCTCAAGAGCGGCCTCGGGCTTGCCGCCGTGCCATTTTTCGGCGGCCTCGGCGGTTGCCTTGGCGACGGCGACGGCAAGGCTGCCGCCGCCACGCCGGCTGCCGAAAAGCTGTTCGGCTTCGAAGGTATTGCCACTGCCACCGGCGATACCGTCGTCGTGCCCACCGGCTATACCGCCACGCCCTTCCTGCCGTGGGGCGAACCGATCAATGCCTTCGGTCCGGCCTGGCGCAGCGATGCCATGAACACTGCGCTCGATCAGGAGCAGCAGATCGGCGACAACCACGACGGCATGCGCTACTTCGGCTTCAACGCCGCCGGCAACGCGCCGGGCGACCGCAGCGACGAAGGCCTGCTGGTGATGAATCACGAGTACATCAACCCCGAGTACTTTTACGCGCCGGATACCGACGCCGCCGACTGGATGGCGCCCTTCACGCTCGAGAAGGCGCGCAGGGCGCAGGCCGCGCACGGCGTCAGCGTCGTGCACATCAAGCGCAACGCCAGCGGTGCGTGGGAGCACGTCAAGACCTCGCCCTACAACCGGCGCATCCACGGCAACACGCCGATGACGCTGCAAGGCCCCGCCGCCGGCCACGTGCTGATGAAGACAGCCGCCGACCCGACCGGCACGGAGGTGCTCGGCACGCTCAACAACTGTGCCAACGGCTGGACGCCGTGGGGCACCTACCTGACCTGCGAAGAGAACTGGAACGGCTATTTCGGCGCGCCGACCAGCGGCGCCAGCATCGCACCGGAATTCCAGGACCAGAAGGCCGAGATCGTCGGCGGACAATCGCGCTATGGCATTACCACCGCCGGCTTCGGCTACCGCTGGCACACCGTCGATCCGCGCTTCGATGCCGATGTCAATCCCAACGAGCCGCACCGCTTCGGCTGGGTCGTCGAGATCGATCCGTTCGCGCCGGCATCCAAGCCCGTCAAGCGCACGGCGCTCGGACGCGTCAAGCACGAGAACGCCGAGCATGTCATCGCCGCCAACGGCAAGGTGGTCGTGTACATGGGCGACGACGAGCGCAACGAGTACATCTACAAGTTCGTCTCCGCCGGCACCTACGACGCGAGCAATCCCACAGGCGCCGCCAACCGCAAGCTGCTCGAGAGCGGGACGCTCTACGTGGCCAAGTTCGAGGCTGGCGCGACGGCCGCCGACAACATGGGCACCGGCAGCTGGATTCCGCTCGTGCATGGTCAGAACGGCCTCACCGCCGAGAACGGCTTCGCCAGCCAGGCCGACATCCTGATCAAGACGCGCCAGGCCGCCGATCGCGTCGGCGCGACGATGATGGATCGCCCCGAGTGGATCGCCGCCAACCCGAAGAAGGCCGGCGAGGTGTACTGCACGCTGACCAACAACAACCGCCGTGGCGGCACGGTGTCGAACAAGCCGGACGGCACGACGTCGGCCGGTTCGGCGCGCCCGCCGGCAGACGAAGCGAACCCCCGCGCCAACAACGTCTGGGGCCACATCATCCGCTGGAATGAAGCCGGTGGCGACCCGACGGCGCTCACCTTCGCGTGGGACATCTTCGTTCTCGCGGGGCAGCCGTCGATCACCGACGCGCGCAAGCCGTCATCTAATGTCACTGCCTCCAACCTGTTCAACAGCCCGGATGGTCTGGCCTTTGACAGCTTCGGCCGGCTGTGGATCCAGACCGACGGCAGCTATGCCAATTCGGGTGACTTCGCCAACATGGGCAACAACCAGATGCTGGTGGCCGACCCGACGACGAAGGAAATCCGCCGCTTCCTCGTCGGTCCGTCCGGCTGCGAAATCACCGGCGTGACCTGGACACCGGACCGCACGACGATGTTCATCAACGTGCAGCATCCCGGCGAAGTCGGCAACCACCCGCGGGCGCCGAAGACGCAGGCCGGCACGACCTTCACGGACAACGACACGGCGCGCAATCCAACGGCTTTCTCGCAATGGCCGACAGCCGGCGCGCGGCCACGTTCGGCGACCGTCATCGTGCGTCGTGCCGACGGCGGCATCATCGGCGGCTGATGTCGACCCCCATTCCTGGACAGGGGGTGGGGATTGTCGTGTACTGCGACTTGGCGCCCCTTGCGCGGCAGTTCCGCGCGGGGCGCCGTGTCACCACCACTGTAGTTTCGCACCGCGCCGCGCTGTGGCGGCGCGTCAGAGCCCGAGGTCCGACAGTCCGGGGTGATCGTCCGGCCTGCGGCCGAGCGGCCAGCGGAACTTGCATTCCGCCTCGGTGATGGGCAGATCATTGATGCTGGCGAATCGTCGCATCATGAAGCCCTGCTCGTTGAACTCCCAGTTCTCGTTGCCGTAAGCGCGGAACCAATTGCCCGAATCGTCGCGGTATTCGTAGGCGAAACGCACCGCGATGCGATTGCCGCTGGTCGCCCACAGTTCCTTGATCAGGCGGTAATCGAGTTCGCGAGCCCACTTGCGGCGCAGGAACTGCCGGACCTCCTCGCGGCCGACCGGGAATTCGGCGCGATTGCGCCAGCGCGTGTCCTCCGTATAGACCAGCGCGACACGATCCGGATCGCGGGTGTTCCATGCATCCTCGGCCATGCGCACTTTCTGCGCGGCGGTTTCGGCGGTGAAAGGCGGCAACGGCGGCTTGGTTTCCATGGCGACTCCCGGACGAACGCGTGCGGGCCAGTGTAACGGCAACGCGCGTCAAGTCATGCAAAGGTGCTTGACGCCGCATCCGTGTTTGCCGAACATGGCGAATCGCCGATGATTCAGGATAGACGCATGCGCAGGCTGCTCACCGTGCTGTTCGCCTCGTTCGCCTTGTGCGCCGGCGCCGCCTGGGCGCAGGCGCCCGGCGGACGCGTCATCGTCAAGTACAAGGCCACCGATGCTGCGCTCAAGCAGGCGTTGGCGGCCGACCGCACGGACAGGCTCTCGGCGCGCATCGGTGTGCGCCTCGTGCGCGGCAACATGCTGCACGAGCGCGCCGAGGTGGTCACCGCGAGCGGCGTGGATTCCGACGAACTGGCCCGGCGGCTATCGGCGCAGGCCGACGTCGAATATGCCGTGCCCGACCGCCGGCGGACGATCCGCGCGCTGCCCAACGATCCCCTGCATGCCACGCAGTGGTACCACCAGCCGATCACCGCGGCGCCAGCGGCCATCGATGCCGTGACGGCGTGGGATTCCACGACCGGCGATGCGTCCATCGTCGTCGCCTTCGTCGATACCGGCGTGCGCTACGACCACCCGGACCTCGCCAATCGGCTGTTGCCCGGCTATGACTTCATCAGCGACCGCGTGAATGCCGGCGACGGCGACAGCCGCGATGCCGACGCGTCCGATGCCGGCGATTTCATTTCTGCCGCCGACGTGGCCGACCCGGCGGTGAAGGCGGCGTGCGGCGACGACCTCGAGGTGCAGGACAGCAGTTGGCATGGCACGCGCGTGGCCGGCATCATCGGCGCCGAGGGCAACAATTCCATCGGCATCGCCGGCATCAACTGGCGCGTCGGCCTGTTGCCGGTGCGCGTGCTCGGCAAATGCGGCGGCTACGATTCCGACATCATCGCCGGCACGCGCTGGGCGGCCGGCGGCACGGTCCCCGGCGTGCCGGCCAATCCGAATCCCGCCCGCATCGTCAGCCTGAGCCTGGGCGGCGCCGGCGCATGCGCGGCATCGTATCTCGACCTGCTCAACGAATTGAACGCGCGCGGCGTGCTGATGGTGGTCGCCGCCGGCAATTCATCGGGGCCTGTCGCCGAGCCGGCGAATTGCGTCGGCGTGCTGGCGGTGGGCGGCGTGCGCCATGTCGGCACCAAGGTCGGCTACAGCAGCCTCGGTCCCGAAGTCGGCATCAGCGCGCCAGCCGGCAATTGCGTCAATGCCAGCGGCGCGTGCCTGTTCAGCATCCGCACGACGACCAACCTCGGCGCCACCACGCCCGCCGCCAACGGCTATACCGACGAATTCAATTTCAATGTCGGCACGAGCTTCTCGGCGCCGCAGGTTTCCGCCGTTGCGGCACTGATGCTGGCGGCCAATCCGGCCCTCGCGCCGGCGGACATCATCCGCCGCATCCAGCGCACGGCGCGCTCCTTCCCGGCGGATGCCCTGTTGCCGACCTGCCCGACGCTGGCCGAGGGCGAACTGACGCAGGGGCAGTGCAATTGCACCACGAGCACCTGCGGGGCCGGGTTGCTCGATGCCGCGGCGTCGGTACGCGAGGCGCTACCCCCCGTCGCGCGCATCGTCGCCAGCGGTACGCTGGTCGCCGGCAATGTCATCGCGCTGGACGGCAGCGGCAGCACCGCCGCGCCCGGGCTGACGGTATCGACATGGACCTGGCAATTGGCCTCGTCGCCTGCCGGCAGCGGTGCCGCGCTCTCGCGGCTCGATTCGGCCGCCACGAGCTTTCAGGCGACAGTGGCCGGCACCTACGTCGTGCGGCTGATGGTGACCGACTCGCTGGGCGCCTCGGCGAGCACGCAGAGCGACGTGGTCATCGAAGCGGCGCCGGTGGTGATCGTTACGCCGCCGGCATCGAACAGCGGTGGCGGCGGCGGTGGTGGTGCATGGGGGCTGGCCGACCTCGCGCTGCTGCTGGCGATCGGTGCTTTCGCCTACCGTGCCCGGCGCAGCAGCGCCCAGATGCTGCCGCCGACCAGGCCATAGAGGTGCGCGGGCGTGGCCGTCGCCACGCCCAGCCAGCCCGTTTCGCCGACCGGCGTGGCGAGCGACCACAGTACCCTGACGACGAGCAGCGCGTAGAGGGCGGCGGCCGTCCGCTGCGCGCCGGGCGCAGGCAAACGCATCGGGTCGAGCGCGAGCCGCAGGCAAACCCAGCCTGCTACGCCGTACAACGTACCGGAGGCGCCGGCATACCATGCGATTTGCCACGGCCCGACGAGCAGCCCGAGATCGACGGCGATCAGCGACATCACCCAAGCACCGGGCAAACCGCGCGAGATCGCCAGCCGGTCAGCGGCGAAGGCCAGCACGAGCGCGGCAGCGGCGTTGGCGGCAAAGTGCGTCGCCGACAGGTGCGCGACATGCGCGCTGATCCAGCGCCAAGGCGCGGCGGCACCCATGCCACTTCGCCAGATCAGTTCGTCTACCGGTTCACCGTAGGCATGCAGCAGAAAAGACGCGACCGCGATCAGCAGCGTGATCGCGGTCGCGGGGTTGCGTTGCACGGCAATGCGTGCGACTAAGGCGTCAGTCCAGGTCGAGCGGCACGAACAGCTTGCGCTCGCCGCGCTGGATCAGCAGCGCGACCCGCTTGCCGGCCTTGGCCGCCAGCGACCGCAACTGCTGGGCGCTTTGCACCGGCGTGCCGTTGAGCGCGATCACGATGTCGCCGGCGCGGATGCCGGCGTTTTCGGCTGCGCCCGACACGTCATCGACGATCAGCCCCTTGTCGGTGCCGAGCTGGCGCTTCTCCTGCGGCGACAGCGGCCGCACCGACAGGCCGAGGCGGTCGTTGCCCTTGTCGGGATCAGACGGATCGGCCTTGCCGGATGCATTCGGCGCCTCGCCGACGGTGACGGCGAGCGACAGCGTCTTGCCATTGCGCCAGACTTCCAGCGTTGCCTTGCGGCCAGGGAGCACATCGCCGACGAGCAGGGGCAGTTCGCTCGAGCGCGCGATTTCGCGGCCGTTGAACTTGATGATCACGTCGCCCGGTTCGACGCCGGCCTTGGCCGCCGGGCTGGCATCCTCGACTTCGCTGACCAGTGCGCCGATGGCCTTGTCGAGGCCGAACGAGTTGGCCAGTGCCTGATCGACCTCCTGGATGACGACGCCGAGGCGGCCGCGCTGCACCTTGCCGCCGTCGAGCAACTGGCGCTGGATCTTCATCGCGGTGTCGATCGGGATCGCGAACGAGACGCCCTGGTAGCCGCCGCTGCGCGAGTAGATCTGCGAGTTGATGCCGACGACTTCGCCGCGCATGTTGAACAGCGGGCCGCCGGAGTTGCCGGGGTTGATCGCCACGTCGGTTTGCAGGAAGGGTACATAGCCTTCCTGCGGCAGCGCGCGCGACTTCGCCGAGATGATGCCGGCGGTGACGGTGTTTTCGAAGCCGAACGGCGAGCCGATGGCAACGACCCATTCGCCCACGCGCATCGCATCGGCGCTGCCCAGCGTGACGGTGGGCAGCCCCTTGGCTTCAATGCGCAGCACCGCGACATCGGTCGCCTTGTCCAGACCCACCACCTTGGCCTTGAACTCGCGGCGGTCGGTCAGCTTGACCGTGACTTCCTCGGCGTCGTCGACGACGTGCGCATTGGTCAGGATGACGCCGTCGCTGCTGACGATGAAACCCGAGCCCATGCTCTGTGCCGGCGCGCCGCGGCCGCGCGGCATGTTGGGGATGTTCGGCGTGTTGGGGCCGAAGCGGCGGAAGAACTCGTAGAACGGATCGTTCGGGTCAAGATGCGGCGAACCGCGCCTGGCCTTGCCGGTGACGCTGATGTTGACCACTGCCGGGCCATGACGCTCGACGATGCCGGTGAAGTCGGGAAGCCCCTGGCCGCCGGTCCAGCGTTGCTCCTGGGCGGGCGCGGCTTGCGCCTGCGCAATCGGCGACGACTGCGACGAGAACCAGGCGACACCGGCAAGCGTCAGTGCGCTGCCGGTTGCGGCGGCGATGAGCCGGCTGCGCCGGGTTGAAAGGGTGCGGGTTTGCATGTTGCATGTCTCCGGAATTGAAACGACAACGCATTGAACCAGCACGGCCGCGGCCAAGTGGCGGCGGTGCGGTGACCAATTGAAAAGAATTGTATCGACGGCGTTTGCCGCAGTGCAGCGTGAGGTCGTGCACCTTCTGGCAAAATGGCCTTTGACCCCGACCAATTCCATGCCCATGAAGCACATCATCGACGACGTCCGCATCAAGGAGATCAAGGAGCTTTCGCCGCCGGCCCACATCCTGCGCGAATTCCCGGCGACCGACAAGGCGGCGGACACGACCTTTCAGGCCCGCAACGATCTGCATCGCGTGCTGCACGGCGCCGACGACCGGCTGATCGTGGTCGTCGGTCCGTGCTCGATCCACGACTACGACGCGGCGATGGAATATGCCGCCCGGCTGGTCGGCGAACGTGCGCGCCTGGCCGACGACCTGGTGATCCTGATGCGCGTCTATTTCGAGAAGCCGCGCACCACGGTGGGCTGGAAGGGGCTCATCAACGACCCGCGCCTCGACGGCAGCTTCCGCATCAACGACGGCCTGCGCCTGGCGCGACGGCTGTTGTGGGAGATCAACGAGCTGGGCCTGCCGTGCGCCACGGAGTTCCTCGATACCATCACGCCGCAATACACGGCCGACCTGATCGCCTGGGGCGCGATCGGTGCCCGCACCACCGAGTCGCAGGTGCACCGCGAACTGGCTTCCGGCCTGTCGTGCCCGGTCGGCTTCAAGAACGGCACCGACGGCAACGTGCGCATCGCCGTCGATGCCATCAAGGCCGCCGCCAGTCCGCATCACTTCCTGTCGGTGACCAAGGCGGGGCACTCGGCCATCGTCTCGACCAACGGCAACGAGGATTGCCATGTCATCCTGCGTGGCGGCACGGCGCCGAACTACGACGCCGCGGCGATCGATGCCGCTTGCAGCGAACTGGCCAAGGCCGGTCTCGCGGCGCGGGCCATGATCGATTGCTCGCACGCCAACAGCCGCAAGAAATTCGAGCTGCAGATCGACGTCGCGGGCGAGGTCGGCGCGCAGATCGCCGCCGGCGACGAGCGCGTCGTCGGCGTGATGATCGAGTCGCACCTCAAGCCGGGGCGCCAGGACCTGACGCCCGGCAAGCCGCTCGAATACGGCCAGTCGGTGACCGATGCCTGCATCGGCTGGGACGACACCGTGCAGGTGCTCGACGCGCTGGCCGCGGCGGTGCGCGCGCGTCGACTGAAGTTGGCCGAGCGCTAGATCCCCACGGGCATGGCGCACATCCCGCCGGCCCGCGCCGGCCTGCTCGATGTGCCGGTCCTGGCGGCGATCGTCGTCGCCTCGCTGGTCTTCCGTTTCTGGCTGGGCTGGGTCACGCCGGTCACCGGCGACGAGGCATATTTCATTTGGTGGGGCTTTGCGCCGGACTGGGGCTATTACGATCATCCGCCGATGATCGGCTGGTGGCTCGCAGCGCTTTCCGCGCTGGGCGATTCGGCGCTGCTGCTGCGCGTGGCGACGATCCTGCAGCCGCTGCTGCTGGCGCTGGCCATCGCCTGGGCCGCGCCACGGCTCTGGCCCGGCATCGAGCCGGCGCGGCGCAATGCGCTGTTCCTGCTGGTGCTGCTGGCGCCGGCCAACGTCTGGAACGTCTTCGTCACCACCGACACGCCGCTGGTCTATTTCAGCGTGCTTTCGGGTCTGGCCTGGCTGCGTGCGGTGCAGCGGCGTCCCGGCGATGGCTGGGGCTGGTTCGTCTTGTGTGGTGTACTGCTGGCCGGCGCCGTGCTGTCGAAATATTTCGTCGCCTTGCTGGGCTTTGCCTATCTCGTCGATACGGCGCGCCTGCGCCGCCGCGGCATCTGGGCGGGGTTGTTCGTCACGTATGCGATGTGCGTGCCGGCGCTGGCGCTGATGGCCTGGTGGAACGCCGGCCATTGCTGGCCGAACTACATGTTCAATTTCGTCAATCGCAACGCCGACGCGGCCTTCTCGTGGGTAACGCCGCTGCTCTACGCGGCAACGCTGCTCTACGTCTTTTCGCCGCCGGCAGCCTGGCTGGCCGTGCGCCGCACGCTCGATCCGCTGCCGGCCGGCCCGCCAGCCGATCCGGCCGACGCGGTCGATGTCATGCGCCGTCCCGCCACCACTGTCGTTTCATTGGTCGTGCTGGCCGGCGTGCCGTTGCTGCTGTTCGGGCTGCTCTCCGGGCCGAAGACCATCGGCCTGCACTGGCTGCTGTCGTTCGTGCCCTTCGTGCTGATCTGGGTGGCGCTGCGCGTGCCGCTGCCGACCTTGCGCCGGCTCGGCGTGTTCTTCGTCGGCTTCGCCGTGCTGCACGTCGTCGCCGCGTTCGTCATGGCGCAGTTGCCGCTGGAGACATGGCGCAAACAGCGCATCTACCCGAGCGCCGTGCTGACCGTCGATGGCGCCGGCATTGCGGCGGCGCTGGCGGCGGACCTTGCCGATGCGCAGAAGAACTGGGTGCCGGCGATGGACGGTTATTCGAACGCGATCACGCTGGCGTGGAACCTGAAGCGTTACGTGATGGTCTTCGGCCTGGGCTCCTCGCATGCGCGGCACGACGACATCATGACGGATGTACGCTCGCTCGACGGCCGCAACCTCCTGATCCTGCGCAAGACGGCGCCCGAGGCCGGCTACTACCAGCCGTATTTCCGCCGTTCGCGCGTGCAGACGATCGAGGTACGCGGAGCGACTTTCTGGCTGATCCGCGGCGAGGGCTTCGATTACGCGCGCTATCGCGAAGAAGTGCTGCGCGAGGTGCGTCGGCGCTACTACCAGCTGCCGGCATGGCTGCCGCAGCGCGGCTGCTATTTCTGCGACCGCTACTTTCCTGGCGAATCCTGCACGAAGTAGGCGTGCCGCCGGCGTCGTCCGTACCTATAATCGGACGCCATGGTCACAGACGAACGGTTCCCGCAGATGAGCGCATTGGGCAGTGCCACGCCATTCGTTCCGCGCATCCGCGAGATCATCCAGTCGATCGCGCTGTTCGAGGATTTCGAGGCGGGCGATCTCGATCGCCTGGCGGCCAGCATGCGCTGCTACCGCGCGCCGGCGGGCCTGGCCATCATCAACGAAGGCGATCCCGGCGACTACATGGTGCTGATCCTCAGTGGCGCCGTCGAGATCGTCAAGCGCGATGCGCACGGGCTCCCGGTACAGATCGCGGTGGCCGGACCCGGCAAGACCCTGGGCGAGATGTCGCTGATCGACGGTGAGCCGCGCTTCGCCAGTTGCGTGGCCGTCGACGATGTCGAATTCGCGGTGCTCGACCGCGCCGCGATGACCGCGCTGATTGCGGAGGACCCGCAGATCGGCGTCAAGCTGATGATGGAGTTCCTCATCCTGCTCAACCAGCGGCTGCGCACGATCAGCGGCCAGCTCATGGAGTGCATGGAGTCGCGCCGCCGCGCCTTGCGCCGCTAGCAAACTACAGTGGTGGCGGCACGGCGCCAGCGCGCTCAGGCGTTCTTGCCCTTTTGCCACAGCACGTCGGTGCCGCCGGCGTGACGGTTGAGCCAGCGCGCGAGCACGAACAGCAGATCGGAGAGCCGGTTGAGGTATTGCCGGCTGGTATCGGCCACCGCTTCCCGGCGCGCCAGCTCGATCACGCTGCGTTCGGCACGCCGGCAGACGGCACGGGCGACGTGCGTCAGCGCCGCAGCGCGCGTGCCGCCGGGCAGAATGAACTCCTTGAGCGGCGAGAGCGTCGCGTTGTAATGGTCGATGGCCTGTTCGAGCCGCGCCGGCTGCGTGGCCTTGAGCAGCGTCGCACCCGGAATCGACAGCTCGCCGCCGAGATCGAACAGGTCATGCTGGATGCCGGCCAGCAACTCGGCGACGTCGCCCGGCAGGTCTTCACAGGCGAGCACGCCCAGATGCGAATTGAGCTCGTCCACATCGCCCATCGCGGCGACGCGCGGCGAACTCTTGTCGATGCGCGATCCATCGCCCAGCCCCGTCGTGCCTGCGTCGCCCGTGCGCGTGTAGATTTTGCTCAGCCGGTGTCCCATGCTCAGTGTTTCACGCTCAGTGTCCCTTCGGCGCCGTCCGCGGGAACTCGACCGTGAAGCGCGAACCGCTGCCCAGCGCGCTTTCGACGCGGATCGTGCCGCCGAGCACACGATTGACGAAGCCCTGGCAGATGTTCATGCCCAGGCCGCTGCCACCGCGGCCCATGCTGGTGGTGAAGAAGGGGTCGAATATCCGCCGCTTGACCTCCGCGGTCATGCCGGCGCCGTCGTCCTCGACGATCAGGCGGACCTCGTGCGGCCCGGCCGCTTCGGTGCGGACTGTCACGCGCCCGCCGCGGCGCTCGCCGGGAAAGGCATGCATCAGCGCGTTGGTGATCAGGTTGGTGAGCACCTGGCCGTAAGGTCCGGGGAAGCTGTCGCAGCGCAGGTCGGGCGCAAGGTCGGTGACGACATGCTGGCCCGATTTGTTGATGCTCGGCCCCAGCGTGCTGAGGACCTCTTCGGTGACGTCGGCGAGATCGAATTCGCGGCGCTGCTCGCTGGTCTGGTCGACCGCCACCTGCTTGAAGTTGGCGATCATCTTCGCCGCCTTTTCGAGATTGCGCATCAGGATGTTGAGTCCGGCATCGCTTTTCGCCGCCGCCGCCAGCGTGGATTTGCGCACACTGCCGGCCTCGAACTCCACGATCAGGGGGCGCAGCGAATCATTGACCGTCGAGGCAACGGTCAATGCATTGCCGATGGGTGTGTTCAGCTCGTGCGCGACGCCGGCGACGATGCGGCCCAGCGACGCCAGCTTCTCCGACTCGACCATGTCTTCCTGCGCGCGAACGAGCTTTTCGAGCGCGGTCTCCAGTTCGGCCGTGCGCTCGGCGACACGCGCTTCCAACTGCTCGTTGGCGACCCGCAACTCTTCGTTGCGGCCCTCGAGTTCCGCGACCAGGCCGGCGAGCTTGTCGCGCATGCGGCCCAGACTCTCCGAGAGGCGGCCCAGTTCATCACCCGTGCCGGGCGGAATCGGCGCCGCCAGATTGCCGCCGGCGACGTTTTGCGATGCCCTCACCAGCCGGTCGACCGGCTTGACCAGGCGGATGTGCAGCAGCCAGGTGATGACGATGACGGAAGCGATGATGCTGATCACCAGATTGAGCAGCACGCGATTCATGCTTTGCGCGATGGCCTGCTGGTAGCCGGCCTTGGAGATGGCGACTTCGACATGGCCGACACGCTGCTCCTGGCGCGTCACCGAGGTCGTGTAGCGCAGGGCATCGTTCGCGCCCTGGCCGTCGCGTTTCTTGGCCGCGAACACCCGCCCCGAGCTGTCGAAGACCTGCACCTCGAGAATGCGCATGTCGAGCAGCGAGGCTTCGATGATGCTTTGCGCCTGATCGGGCGCGAACTGCCAGATCGGTTCGCGCATGGACATCGCCAGCAGCTCGGCTGTACGCGCCACGTCGGCGTCCAATGCGGTCTCGGCATCGCCGCGCAGGCGCTGCAGGTCGGCATACGACAGCAGCGCCGTCGGCAGCGCGACGCCGAACAGTGCAGCGAGGATCACGGCGGCGCGAAGGGAGCGCAGGCCGTCGAGAATCCGTTGCATCGGTCGTTCGGTCGTCAAGAGTTCATCCGGCTGAAAGGTGGCGGCCGACCGCCAGGCGCAGCCAGTATAGACACAATGAATGGCCGGGCAAGCGAGCCTTTTCCCGCGCCGACGCGTGTTCCGCGTCGGCTATCATCGCTCGCAAAAACCACTGTGCCGCGCCTGGGGTTCGGCGCAACGCCCTCGGGAGATACCATGAACGCTTTTCTCAGCCGCTTCAGCACGGGCAAGAAGCTCGCCATCGGCTTTGGCGTGCTGATCTTCCTGCTGTGCGCCATCGGCGGCTACGGCATGCTCTCGGCGCAGCGCCTGGGCCGGCTGCTCAACGACATGTACGCCCAGCGCGTCGCAGCCATCGGCATGGTCGACGAGGCGAACTTCCTCGCCGTCAAGCACAATCGCACGATCTATTCGCTCGCAGCCGAGCAGGATGCCGGCGTCATCGACGACATCCTGCGCGAAATGGGCGAATACGAGCGCGACATGAAGGCGCGGCTGGCCGAGTATGCCAAGCTCGAGCTGTCCGCCAAGGAGCGCGAGCTGCTGGCGCGCATCAACGAAAACTGGCCGCAGTACACCGGCAAAATCAGCGACATCGCCGGTCAGGCGCGCGCCGGCAACACGGGTGGCGCGATGACGCTGACGCAGGGATCGGTGCAGAACGTCTTCCGGCTGGTGGACGACGACCTCTCCGAGATCGTCAAGCTCAACAAGGAACGCGCCCGGGAGGCCGACGAGCAGGGGCAGGGCATTGCCCGGCGCATCTTCGTAGTCACCTCCGCCGCGATGGCCATCGCGTTGGTGGTCGGCGGCCTGCTGGCACTGGCGGTCACCCGCAACATCGCCGGCCCGCTGCATGTGGCCGTCGATGAACTCAAACGTCTGGCCGGCGGCGATATGACATCGCACATCCGGGCCGAGGGCGACGACGAGGCGGCGACCATGTTGCGCAGCCTGGCCGAGGTGCAGGGCGGTCTGTCGGCGCTGGTGGCGCAGGTACAGGACACGGCAACGCAACTGCGGGCGTCGGTGCACCAGGTCTCGGCCTCGAGCGAATCGATGGCGGCCCGGGCGGGCGAGTCGTCGCATGCGGTGCGCGCGGCGGCGGCCACATTGTCCGAGCTGGCGGCGAGCATCGACAGCGTCGGCACCAGTGCCGACGAGGCCAGCGCCCGTGCGGCAGAAGCCGGATCCGCCGCCCAGGCAGGACGTGCGCGCGGCGATGCCGCGTCGGGCGACGTGGTCCGCGCTGCCGACCGGGTCGGCGAGACCGCCGACATGATCCAGCAGTTGTCGACGCAGATGGTGCAGGTCGGCGCGATTGCCAATGTCATCAAGGACATCGCCGATCAGACCAACCTGCTGGCGCTCAATGCGGCCATCGAGGCGGCGCGGGCCGGCGAGCAGGGGCGCGGCTTTGCCGTCGTCGCCGACGAAGTGCGCAAGCTGGCCGAACGCACCACTGCGTCCGCGCAGGAGATCACCCGTACCATCGTCGCCATCCAGGACGGCACCGAGGCCGTCGTGTCGAGCATGGAAGACAGCCGGCGCACCATGAACAGCGTCCGCCAGCAGGTCAGCGAGACCACGCAGGCGGTCGGCCACATCGAGGCCAGCACGGCCTCGGCCGTGTCGGCCGTGGCCGCCATCTCGGCAACCCTGCGCGAGCAGCGCGAGCGCAGTGGCGGCATTGCCGCGCGCGTCGACGAGGTGGCCCGGCTGTCGGAGGAAAACGTCGCTACCATCGAAGCCGTCAGCCGCGCGATGGCCGGCGTGCGCCAGGTGACCGACGAGCTGGCCAGCGTCACCGGACGCTTCAAGGTACGGGGCTGAGTCACTGCTTCCACCGCACGCGCACGTCATGAAATCCGCACTCTCCGCATGGTTGCCCTTTTTGCGCTGGCCGGCGCCGAATGCCGGCTCGATGCGGGCGGACTTCGTCGCCGGCCTGACGGTGGCGCTGGTGCTCGTGCCGCAATCGATGGCCTACGCCCAACTGGCGGGCGTGCCGCCGTACTACGGGCTGTATGCCGGCTTCCTGCCGGCGGTGATCGGCGCGTTGTGGGGCTCCTCCAGCCAGCTCGCCACCGGGCCGGTCGCCGTGGCCTCGCTGCTCACGGCGTCGGCGCTGGCGCCGCTGGCCGCCGGCGGCACCGAGGCCTACGTCGCGCTGGCGATCGGGCTGGCGCTGCTGGTCGGCGTCTTCCAGCTCGTGCTCGGCGTCTTCCGACTGGGCGTGGTGGTCAATTTCCTGTCGCATCCGGTGATCGTCGGCTTCACCAATGCGGCGGCGATCATCATCGGGCTGTCGCAGGTGAACAAGCTCATCGGCGTGCCGATGCCGCGCACCGAGCACTTTGTCGCCGATGTCTGGAACGTGCTGCTGCAGATCGGCGACACGCACTGGCCGACGCTGGCGATGGGCGTCGGCGCGATCGCCGTCATGGCGGTCTTGCGGCGGCTTGCGCCGCGCGCGCCCGGCGTGCTGGTGGCCGTGGCCATCGCGACCGTGGTCAGTTGGTCCGTCGGCTTCGAGCGCAATGCGGCGGTATCGCTGGCGCAGATCGAGGCGCCCGAGGCGGTGATGCTGCTCGCCGAATACGCCTCGGCGCAGCAGAAGATCGAGGAGTTGAATGCGCGCATCGCGAGCGGGGGCGCGGCGCTGGCCGCGGCACGCAAGGCGGGTACCGGTGGCGCGCATGCGGCGCTGACGCTCAACTACGAAATCGACGTGCTGCGGCTGCAACTGAAAGATCGCGAGGCCGAGAATCGCGTGCGCAACCGGGCGCTGCGCAGCATGTCGTTGGCGCGCCTTCCCGGTGCGGCGGGCGCTGCGGACCGGTTCGTCGATGCCGCGGCGGCACCCGCACAAGGGACGGACGGTCATCGCTGGCGCATTGCGCGCGCGCCGGGCGCACCGGGGGGCGAGGTTCGGCTGGTGGGCGGTGGCGAAGTCGTCGGCAAGGTTCCCGAAGGCTTGCCCACCGTGGCCCTGCCTGCGATCAGTTGGGACAGCCTGCGCGCGCTGCTGTCGGCGGCGGTGGTGATCTCGCTGGTGGCGTTCATGGAAGCGATCTCGATCGCCAAGGCAATGGCCGCCAAGACCCGTCAACGCATCGATCCGAACCAGGAGTTGCTGGGGCAGGGGCTGGCCAATCTGGCCAGTGCGCTGACACAGGGTTTTCCGGTATCGGGGTCGTTCTCGCGCTCGGCGGTGAATCTCAACGCCGGCGCGGCGAGCGGACTCTCGGCGGTATTCACCGGCTTGTTCGTGCTGCTCACGCTGCTGTTCCTGACGCCGCTGCTCTACCACCTGCCGCAGGCGGTGCTGGCGGCGGTCATCATCATGGCCGTTGTCGGGCTGGTGAATTTCGGTGCCATCCGTCACGCGTGGCAGGCCAGCAGACACGACGGCATCGCGGCGATCATCACCTTTGCCGCCACGCTGGCCTTTGCGCCGCACCTCGATACCGGCATCCTCGTCGGCGCCGCGGTGGCCATCGCGCTGTACCTTTTCCGCACCATGCGCCCGCGCGTGGCGATTCTCGGCCGGCATGCCGACGGCACCTTGCGCGACGTCAAGGTGCACAACCTGCCGACCTCGGAGATCGTGACCGCCGTGCGCTTCGACGGTCGGCTGTATTTCGCCAACGTGTCGTACTTCGAGGATGCGATCCTCGAGGCGGTGGCCGGCAACCCGAAGGCGCGCACGCTGCTGATCGTCGGCGACGGCATCAACGAGCTGGATGCCTCGGGTGAGGAAGTCATGCACCATGTCATCCGCCGCTTGCGCGAGGGCGGCGTCGATGTGGTGTTTTCGGGCCTCAAGAAGCAGGTGCTGGACGTCATGCGCGCCACGGGCCTGCTGGCCTGGCTGGGCGAGGACAGGATCTTCTCCACCTACGATCAGGCGCTGGAGGCGATCTACGCAAACTACAGTGGTGGCGGGACGGCGCTTGCACCGCTGTCGTGTCCGCTGATGCCCCAGCGCTGGGGCGGCAACGAGGCCCGCTGAGATGAAACGGCCCCGTCGCGAACGATGTTTGCCGCACCCCAAGCAGGCGGCGCTGACGCCATGATCGCCATGACGCTGCCCGAACTCGCGCCGTTGCAGACGCTGCTGCTGTGCGTCGTCGGCTGGCTGCTGATCGGGCTGGCCGGGCTGGCGCTGCCGCGCAACACACGTTTCGTGGCGCAGACGTTGTTTCCGCTCGGCGCACTGGTCGGCTTCGTCGTCGGCTTCGTGGGCCTCGCCTCGCTCGGCGCTCCGGCCGACGCGATGCTGTTGCCGATCGGTCTGCCCGACCTGCCATTCCATTTGCGCCTGGACAGCCTCGCGGCGATGTTCGTGATGTTGCTGGGTTTCGCCACCGTCGGCATCTCGATCTACGCGGCGGGCTACTTCCGCGAAGGTGCCGGGACCGCGCCGGGCCTGCTGTGCCTCGAGTATCACGTCTTCGTCGCCAGCATGGCGCTGGTCATGCTGGCCGACGACGCCTACGCCTTCATGGTGGCATGGGAGTGCATGGCGCTGTCGTCTTTCTTCCTCGTCGTCACCGACCACAAGCACGCGGCGATCCGTGCGGCCGGCTTCATCTACCTGCTGATCGCGCACCTGGGGGCGCTGGCGATCCTGCTGTCGTTCGGCGTGCTCACTGGCGGCGCCGGCGACTATACGTTCGCGGCGATGCGCGCGCAGGAGCTGAGCCCGTCGTGGGCGTCGGCGGGCTTCCTGCTGGCGCTCGTCGGCTTCGGCGCCAAGGCCGGCCTGCTGCCGCTCCACGTGTGGCTGCCCGAGGCGCATCCGGCAGCGCCGTCGCCGGTGTCGGCGATGATGAGCGGCGTGATGCTCAAGACCGCGATCTACGGCCTGTTGCGCGTGAGTTTCGACCTGCTCGGCGAGCCGCAGTGGTGGTGGGGCGTGGTCATGCTCGGCACCGGGCTCGCCACCGCCGCGTTCGGCGTGCTCTACAGCATGGTGCAATCGGACATGAAGCGCCTGCTGGCCTATTCGTCGATCGAGAACATCGGCCTTATCGCCGTCGCGCTCGGCCTGGCGCTGACGTTTCATGCCTATGACATGGAGGCGCTGGCGGCGCTGGCGTTGACCGCCGCGTTGTATCACTGCCTGGCCCACGCCGGTTTCAAGAGCCTGCTGTTCCTGTGCACCGGCTCGGTCCTGCATGCGACGAAGGAACGCAATCTGGGCAAACTCGGCGGGCTGATCCACCGCATGCCGTGGGTCGCCTGGCTGGCGCTGGTCGGCGTCATCGCCGGTGCCGGGCTGCCGCCGCTGTCCGGCTTCGTTTCCGAGTGGCTGCTGCTGCAGGGCTTCCTGTTCTCGCCCAGCCTGCCGCATCCGTGGCTGAACATGATCGTGCCCGTCGCCGCGGCGCTGGTCGTGCTGGTGGCGGCGATGGCCGGCTTCGCCATGGTCAAGTTCCACGGCATCGTCTTCCTCGGCCAGATGCGCGAGCCGAGCCTGAACGATGCCCACGATGCCGGCCCGTGGGAACGCGCGGGCCTTCTGTGGCTGGTGGGGCTGACGCTGGTGCTCGGGCTGCTGCCGGTGACCGTCATGCTGCGCATCGATGCGGCAACGACGCAGTTGCTCGGCGCCGGGCTGACGGCACGTTTGGCCGAGCACGACTGGTGGTTGCTGGCGCCGATTTCGGCTGCGCGCGCCAGCTATCAGCCGGTGCTGTTCCTCGCCGTCATCGCCGCCACGCTGCTGCTCGGCCGCTGGCTGGTGAAAAAGCTCTACCACGGCCGCATCCGCCGCTCGCAGCCTTGGGATTGTGGCTACTACTTCGAGGGACCTCGCGCGCAGGACAGCGCCGAGGGCTTCAGCCAGCCGATCCGGCGCATCTTCGAGCCGATGTTCCGCATGGAGCGGCAATTTCCGTCGGTGCGCGATGCCGAGCCGGTCTACCGCGTCAAGATCGAAGACCACTTCTGGCACTGGCTCTACCTGCCGGTGGCCGGCCTGGCGCACCGGCTGTCCGATCGCATCGCGACGCTGCAAGGCGGGCGCATCGCGATCTACCTGCTGTACAGCTTCGTCACGCTGTTGCTGCTGTTGTTGCTGGGGCGGCCATGAGCATTGCCGGTTTCCTGGGACAACTCTTCGCGATTGTGCTCGCTGCCGCGCTGGCGCCGCTGCTCACCGGCTGGGTCAACCAATGTCGCGCGTGGATGCAGAACCGCACGGCGCCACCCTTGTGGCAGCCGTATTTCATGCTGCACAAGCTGTTCCACAAGGACGTGGTGCTGGCGCATGGCGCCTCGACGCTGTTCCGCTTCGCGCCCTTCATCGTTTTCGGCTGCATGCTGCTGGCTTGCGCGATCATCCCCACGCTGTCGACCGACCTGCCGTTCGCGCCGGCCGCCGACGTCATTGCGCTGGTCGGCGTCTTCGGCCTCGCCCGGGTGTTCATTTCGCTGGCCGCGATGGATGTCGGCACGGCCTTCGGCAGCCTTGGCGCGCGGCGCGAAATGCTCATCGGCTTCCTCGCCGAGCCGGCGCTGCTGATGGTCATCTTCACGCTGGCGATGATTGCCCAATCGACTTCGGTGGCCACCATCGTCGAGACGCTTGCCCACCGCGAGCTGGTGATCCATCCCAGCCTGGCCTTCGCCGGCATCGCCTTCACCTTCGTATCCTTCGCCGAGAATGCGCGCGTGCCGGTGGACAACCCGGCCACGCACCTCGAACTGACGATGATCCACGAGGCGCTGATCCTCGAATATTCGGGCCGGCACCTGGCCCTGCTCGAATGGGCAGCGAGCCTCAAGCTCTACGCGTACTCGTGCCTGGGCCTGGCGCTGTTTTTCCCTTGGGGCATTGCCGAGCGCGACAATTTCCTCGCACTGGTGGCCGCGATCCCGCTGCTTCTCGTCAAGCTTGCGCTTGGCGGTGCCTTCCTGGCCGCCATCGAGACCATCAACGCCAAGCTGCGCATCTTCCGCGCCCCAGAGTTCCTCGGCACCGCCTTCCTCATCGCCGTGCTCGGACTGCTGGTGCGCCTGCTGCTGGAGAGGGGGGCATGACCACCGCGCTGCCGCTGTCGGCCCAGCTCATCAACCTGTTCGCCGCAGTGATCCTGCTGCTCGCCTTCGCCATGCTCGCGCAGCGCAGCGTGCGCGGCCTGATCGACCTGTTCGCCGTGCAGGGACTGGTGCTGTTCCTGTCCACGCTGGTGGTGGCCGTGACCACCGGGCAGACGCACCTTTACTACTCGGCGGCGCTGACGCTGGTGCTCAAGGCCGCGCTGCTGCCGTGGATCCTGCACCGGCTGATGACGCAACTGAAGATCAAGCGCGAAGTCGAGCCGATGATCAACATCACCACCACGCTGCTGGTCGGCCTCGGGCTCGTCATCATTGCCTTCAACGTCGCGCTGCCGATCGCCGAGTTCTCGTCGACCGTCTCGCGCGGCACACTGGGCATCGCGCTGGCGACCGTGATGCTGGCCTTCCTGATGATGATCACGCGGCGCAAGGCGATCACCCAGGTGGTCGGCTTTCTGGCCATGGAAAACGGGCTCTTCCTTGCCGCGACCAGCGCAACCTACGGCATGCCGATGGTGGTCGAGCTGGGCATCGCGCTCGACGTGCTGGTCGGCGTCATCATTCTCGGCGTGTTCTTCTTCCAGATCCGCGACCAGTTCGACAGCCTCGACATCCACCACATGGAACGCCTGAAAGACGAGTGATGCCGGATTTCTTCGCCCTCATGCTGCTGATTCCGCTTGCCAGCGGTGCGGTGCTCACCGTCGCCGGCGAACGCGCATGGGCGCCGAACCTCAACGCGCTCGCCAGCCTCGGCACCTTCCTCGCCGCCGCCGGCCTCACCGCCGAGGTGGTCGCCAACGGACCGCGCTTCGCCTTCGGCGAGCAGTTCTTCATCGATTCGCTGAACGTCTTTTTCGTCGCGCTGACGGCCTTCGTCGGTCTGACCACCAGCATCTTCTCCGGCCCGTACATGAAGAACGAGCGCGAGCACGGGCGCCTGACGCGCCCGCGCCTGCGCCTTTACAAGAGCATGTACCAGCTCTTCATGTTCACCATGCTGCTGGCGCTGACCACCAACAACCTCGGCATCCTGTGGGTGGCGATGGAGGCGGCGACGTTGACGACCGTGCTGCTGGTCTCGCTCTACCGCACGCCGGCCAGCCTCGAAGCGGCCTGGAAATATTTCATCCTTTGCGGCGTCGGCATTGCGCAGGCGCTGTTCGGCACCATCCTGCTCTACTTCGCCGCCGAGCGCGTGCTCGGCCAGACGGGCAACGCGTTGCTGTGGACTTACCTAGTCAACGTCAATACGCAGCTCGAGCCGGCGATCATGGCGCTGGCCTTCATCTTCCTGCTCGTCGGCTACGGCACCAAGGTCGGCCTCGCGCCGTTGCACAACTGGCTTCCCGACGCCCACGCCGAAGGTCCGACGCCCGTTTCGGCCGTACTCTCCGGGCTGCTGCTCAACGTCGCGCTCTACGCCATCCTGCGTTGCAAGGTGATCGCCGACGGCGCGCTGCCGGCCGATTTCGCTGGCACGCTGATGATGGGCTTCGGGCTGTTCACGCTGCTCGTTGCCGCCTTTTTCCTGCTGCGCCAGAAGGACGTCAAGCGCATGTTCGCGTATTCGTCCATCGAACACATGGGGCTCATCACCTTCGCTTCCGGCATGGGCGGCGCCGTGGCGAATTTCGCCGGTCTGCTGCACATGACCATGCATTCGCTGACCAAGTCGGCGATCTTCTTCGCCGTCGGCCATGCCACGCAGAAGACCGGCACGCAGATCATGGATGACATCCGCGGTCTCATGCACATCAATCCGCTGATCGGCTGGGGCCTGATGATCGGCACGCTGGCGATCCTCGGCATGCCGCCGTTCGGCGTCTTCGCCAGCGAATTCATGATCCTGACGCACGCCATGCGCCACTATCCGTGGACCATGCCGATCCTGCTCATCGGCCTGGGCGTCGCCTTCGCGGCGATCTTCGGCAAGGTGCAGCCGATGGTCTTCGGCGAGACCAGCGCGCGGCGGTTGCCGCACGCGCCGGCGATCCTGCCGGTCTTCGTGCATCTGGCGCTGGTGCTGATGTTCGGGCTGTGGATTCCCCCCTACCTGCGGCAGTGGTTCCACGAAGCCGCGCGCATGCTGGGCTAGCAGATCATGTTCGCCATCGACACGTCCATCGTTTTCGCACCGCAGCCGGGCGCCGGTGCGCCGGTCTGGCGCGGCACGGCCGAAAATGGCGCCGCGCTGCTGGACTTCGCGCGGTCGGTGCGCGCCGCCGACGGACGGCTTGCCGCATTGTGGGGAGAGGACGCCACCGCGAATGGCACCGGGTTCCGCCTGCATGTCGTTTTCGGGCTGGTGGAAGGGCACGCGTGGGTGATGCTGCCGCTGCCCGCCGACGACCCCGCGTACCCCGATCTGTCCGGCATCTTTTCGGCCGCCAACCGCTTGCAACGCGCCACCTTCGATCTGGTCGGCCTGCGTCACGACGGCCCCGACCAGCGTCCGTGGCTGCGCCATGGCGGCTGGCCCGCAGGCTGGTTCCCGCTGCGCGCCGATGCCGGCCCGGCACCGACGCACGCCAACGCGCCGACCGACTACCCGTTCGTCACGGTCGGCGGCGAGGGTGCGCACGAGATCCCCGTTGGCCCGATCCATGCCGGCATCATCGAGCCGGGACACTTCCGCTTTTCGGTCGTCGGCGAGCGCGTGCTGCGGCTCGAACAGCGCCTGGGCTATCAGCACAAGGGTACCGAGCGGCGGCTGGCCGGTGCCGACCTGGTCACCGGCGCCAAGCTGATCGGCCGCGTCTCCGGTGATTCCACCTGCGCCTTCGCGTGGGCGTATGCAAGCGCCGTCGAGACGGCCTGCGCCACCGACGTGCCGGCGCGCGCGCTGGGTTTGCGCGCGGTCATGCTCGAGCGCGAGCGCGTGGCCAATCATCTGGGCGATCTCGGCGCGCTGGGCAACGATGCCGCGCTGGCCTTTGGCCTGACGCAGTTCCTGCGCCTCAAGGAAGATTGGCTGCGGCTGAACGCCGAGGTGTTCGGCCACCGCTTCATGATGGATCGCATCGTGCCCGGCGGCGTCGCTGTCGACCCGCCCGCCGGCGCGCTGGCGCAACTCGTTGCACAGGGCGAAACGATGGCCCGCGAAGTAGCCATCTTGCGCGCGATCTACGACGACCATGCCGGCCTGCAGGACCGCTTCGTCACCACCGGCACGATCTCCGCGGAACTGGCGCGCGAGCTGTCGATCACCGGCTTTGCCGTGCGCGCCTGCGGCCTGCTGCTCGATGGCCGCGCCCATCGGCTCGGCTACACGCCGCCGCCGCCCTACGCCGCGCTCGGCGTGCGGCCGGCGAGCGACGAACGCGGCGACGTTGCGGCGCGCGCCGCGGTACGTTTTTCGGAGCTCGCCGAATCGCTGCGTCTGCTGCGCGAGCTGTGCGTCGGCCTGCCCTCGGGCGAGTCGCGCGTCACCGTGGTGCCGCAGCCGCACGTCGAAGGTCTGGGCGTCGTCGAGGGTTGGCGCGGCGAGACGCTGGTCGGCGTGCGTCTCGACGGCGACGGCCGCCTCGCCCGTGCGCATCCGCACGACCCGTCGTGGCAGAACTGGCCGGCGCTCGAACATGCCGTGCTCAAGGACATCGTTCCCGATTTTCCGCTCATCAACAAGTCGTTCAATCTCTCCTACAGCGGAGTCGACCTGTGATCCCGCTCATTCGTCGCATCTTCTCGACCGGCATCGTCACCGAGCGCCACGACCTCACGACGGATGCGCCGGCACGCGAGGTCGAGCGGCTGGGCGACGAGGTGCTGGCGATCCTCGGCCGCGCGCTGACCATCCGCGAGGTCGATGCCGGCTCGTGCAACGGCTGCGAGCTGGAAGTGCACGCGATGAACAATCCGTACTACAACCTCGAAGGACGCGGCATCAAGTTCGTGGCCAGCCCGCGCCACGCCGACATGCTGCTGGTCACCGGGCCGGTGACGAAGAACATGGAGAACGCGCTGAAGATCGCCTACGAGTGCACGCCCGATCCGAAGCTCGTCGTCGCCGTGGGTGATTGCGGCGCCGGCTGCGGCGAAGCCGGCGCGCTGTTCGGTGCCAATTACGCGACCTGCGGTGCGGTCGCCGACGTGATCCCCGTCGATGTGCGCGTGCCGGGCTGCCCGCCGACGCCGCTGGCGATCATGCGCGGGATTCTCGCCGCCGTGGCCAGGCGCTGAAGCGCCGTGTTGCCATAGCGACCGCTCGCAGCGGAGGGGGCCCCACGCAGTGAGGGCGCAGCGCCCGCGAGCGGGATGCGTGGTGGCGACTCAGGCTTGGGGCGACTCGACCGCCGTCCCGCCACCACTGTAGTTTGGGCGGGCGCCGAAACCGCAATGCGGTTCCGCGCCCCGCGACCTTCGGGCACCGACTACGCTCGTGTCACCCGCCGCCTCCGGCGGCTCCTTCTCTACCTCGCTGCGCCGGCCGCCCGAGGTGCGGGGCGCTACGGCGCCACGACGTCACCCGTGCCGGCGACGCCTCTACCGCCGTCCTGCCACCACTGTAGTTTTCCGATCAGCCGTTGAGCGCCGCCGCGCGCTGCTCGGCGGCACCAACGAGCAGCACAGGGACGCCGGCGCGCAGAATCACTTCATGGCTGACGCTGCCCAGCAAGGTGCGCGCGAGCGCGCCGCGCGTATGGCGATAGAGCACGATGAGGTCGGCGCCGCCCTCGGCGGCGCAAGTGATCAGCGCATCGGCAACGCGGCCGCTGCGCACCTCGTGCGCGCCCTCGACGCCGTCGGCGCGCAGCCGCGCCAGCGCCAGTTGCGCGGCATCGCTGATCGGTGCAAAGGCGGCGCTGGCGGCATCGCCTACCGACAGCAGCGTGATCGGCAAATGAGCCGGCTTGGCAAGCTGCGCGGCGAAGTCGCAGGCCTGCAGCGCGGCGTCGCTGCCGTCGAAGGCGACCAGAATGCGCCGCGACCACAACCGGCTTTCCGGCGCGACGATCAACGTATGGCACGGCGCGGTGGCGACGAGGCGCTGCGCGAAGGGGCCGAACTCGTTGCCCTTGAGCGGGATCAGCCGGCGGCCGATGACGAGCAATTGCGTATGGGCGCGCGCCGCGGCGTCGTGGATTTCGCGCGCGAGGTCGTTGCCGCGTCGATGCACCGGCTCGCAGGCGACATCGCGGCGCACGCCTTCGCGGGCGATGTCGGCCAGGCGCGTGTCGACCTCGAAGGCCTCGGCGTCGTTGGCGCTGACGCCCACCACGTCGAGCGTGACGCCCATGGCATGGGCAAGGTCGAGTGCCAGGGCGCGGGGCGCCGCGGCCATGTCGCTGCCGTCGGCGGCGAGCATCAGGCGCAGGCGGCGGTCGCCGTCGGGCAGGCGGCCGCTGTGGCAGTTGGCGAAGATGCGCGCCTTGCAAGTGCGGCAAATGTCCGGGTCGAGCGTCCAGTACAGCGCGTCGGTGGGATTGGTCTTCACCGGGAAAAACGCGCCTTCGCCGATGTCGTGTACGTAGTCGCCCTGGCGGAGGATTTCGTACGCTGCCGGCTTCATGCGATAGAAGTACAGTCCGCCGCCAAGCCGTCGGCGACGGCGTGCCTCCTGCGCGAACATCTCGGCGCCGGCGACGTCGATGAAGTTCATGCCCAGCGAAACGACGAGTACGGATTTCTGCCGCGGGTTGTCCAGATCGATCTGCTGCAGCGCGCTCTGGATGTGGTCGACCGCGCCGAAATAGGCCGAACCGTTGATGCGCACGATGCGCAGTTGCGGGCACTCCTTGTGGCCGCGCGCATCGATGAAATGATAGCCGCTGGCATCGACCGCCGGCACCAGCGTGTCGATGGTCGGCCGCGAGGTGCGATGCAGGTAGAGCAGCAGCGAGAGCAGGACGCCGGCGACGATGCCGGCCTCGAGGTTCATCAACGTGCCGATGACGGTGACCCACAGCACGGCGGATTCGGTGCGGCTGGTCCGCCAGATCGAGGTGATGTGGTGGAAGTCGATCAGTCCCCAGGCGACGAGGAACAGGATGCCGGCCATCGCGGCGTTGGGCAGATAGGCGGCGAGCGGTGCGACGACGAGCAGGATGACGAGCAGGAACAGCGATGCGAAGACCGTGGCCAGCGGCGTGCGCGCGCCGGCTTCGTAGTTCACGCCGGAGCGGTTGAACGAACCCGAAGACGCATAGCCCGAAAAGAACGCGCCGACGAGGTTCGACAGGCCCTGGCCGATGAACTCCTGGTTGCCGTCGATGCGCTGTTCCGAGCGTACGGCGATGGCGCGCGCGATCGACACCGCTTCGGTAAGCGCCAGCATGGTGATGACCAGCGCGGGGCCGAAGGTCTTTTTCAGCGCCGCGAAGGAGAAGTCCGGCCAAGAGAACGGCGGCAACCCGGCAGGCAGCGCGCCGACCGTCCGGATGCCGGTTTCGGTCTGGCCGAACTCGGTGTTGAAGGCGAAGGCGACGAGGCCGCCGCCGACCATCGCCGCGATCATGTAGGGAAACTTCTTCCAGCGTCGCTTGACGAACAGGCCGGCCGCCAGCGTCGCCACGCCGACCGCCGTCACCCACGGGTTGATGCGGTCGATCTGCAACGCGAACTGGTGGAGGATTTCATAGAACGGGACGCCGCGCGGAATGTCGATGCCGAAGAAACTGCGCACCTGGCTGGCGGCGATGAGCACCGCCGCGCCGGTGGTGAAGCCGATGACCACGGTATGCGAAATGAAATTCACCACGGCACCCATGCGCGCCAGGCCAAGCGCCATCTGGAAGATGCCCACCTGCAGCGTCAGCGTCAGCGCCAGGCCGACGTATTCGGGCGTGCCCGGTTCGGCGAGCGAATGCAGCGCGGCGTAGAGCGCAATGGAGATCGCGGTGGTGGGGCCGGACACCAGATGCCACGAGGAGCCGAACAGCGCGGCGACGATTGCCGGCATCATCGCCGCGTAGAGGCCGTACTGCGGCGGCAGGCCGGCGATGGTGGCAAAGGCGACGCCTTGCGGCAGCACGATCAGCGCGCCGGTGAGGCCGGCGAGCAGGTCTTCCTTCAGCGTTGCACGCGTGACCAGCGGCCACCAGCGCAGGAAGGGCAGCAGACGCAACAACGTGGCGCGGTCGGGAACGGCGGTCAAACGACAGTGGCGGCGGAACGGCGGCTCGTCAGTCTAACCGCCGGCTTGGCGCCCCCAGATCAATCGATGCAATGCCGTCATTCAAACAGCCGGTGTTCGACGGCGTAGCGGATCAGGTCGGCGTTGTTCGCGACGCCGAGCTTCTCCATCAGGTGCGTCTTGTGCGTGGTGATGGTCTTCGGCGACAGTCCCAGTTGCTCGGCGATGGCCGCCAGCGACGACCCGGCGGCAATCAGCCGGAAAACCTGCAACTCGCGCTGGCTCAGGGCCTCGTGTGCGGCGCGGGTGGCCGCCGCCGACTCGAATGCCAGAGCCTGTGCCAGCGTCGGCGGCAGGTAACGTTCACCGCGCGCCACCGCCTGCACGGCCGCATGGAGGACATCCGGTGAGGATTCCTTGGTGAGGTAGCCGGTCGCTCCGGCAGCCAGTGCACGACGTACGGTGGCCGGTTCATCGTGCATCGACAACACGAGGATCGGCAGCCCGGCGTGCGCGGCGCGCACGGCCTCGATCAGGCTGGTGCCGGTGACGCCGGGCATCGTCAGGTCGCACACCAGCAGCGTGCAGTTAACGGTCGCCAGGCGGTGCAGGGCTTCGTCGGCGTTCGCGGCCTCGGCGACGACGGCGATGTCGCCGAACGACTCCAGCAATTGCTTGAGGCCGATGCGGAACAGGGTGTGGTCGTCGGCGACGATGGCGCGGATCATGCGGCAGGCTCCAGCAGGACGGGCAGAAAGACAGCAATGCGCGTGCCTTCGCCGGGCGCGCTGTCGATGTCGAGGCGACCACCCAGTGCACTGGCACGCTCGCTCATGCCGGACAGGCCGAAATGCGCCAGCCGGTCGACGCCGTCCGGCGCAAAGCCGCGGCCGTCATCAGCGATGGTCAGCACGTGCTCCGCGCCTTCGGTGCGCAGCGAGACATGCACCGTGGAGGCGCCGGCATAGCGCACGATATTGGTCAGCGCCTCCTGCACGATGCGGAACAGCGTCGTCGCGCGCGCTTCGTCGAGGCCGTCGGCCGGTCCCGGCGCCAGCGTGAAGCGGATGCCGGCGGGCACCAGCAGGCGCTCGGCCTGCCACTCGATGGCGGCGGCGAGGCCGAGGTTCAGCGCCGGCGGACGCAGCTCGGCGGCGATGGTCTTGACGCTGCGATAAGCCTCGCCGAGCATGCGTTCGATGGTGGCCAGCGCGAGCAGGCCGGATTCGTCGCCGCGCAGCGCCTTCTCGACGAGTTGCAACTGCAGGCGTGCGCCGGTGAGCGTCTGGCCCAGTTCGTCGTGGAATTCGCGCGCCAGGCGACGGTATTCGCGTTCGCGTTCGTCCTCGCGATGCGCCGCCAGCCGTCTGATCTGCGTTGCCGATGCGGCCAGCGCGCGCTCGGCCAGCGCCCGTTCGGTGACATCGACGACGATTTCGCCGACGCCGCCCGGCGCGCCATGTACGCCCGGCAGCGGGAACCACGACACCAGCCAGCGGCGTTCGCCCTCGGGCAGCGGCAGCGCGATGTCGAGGGCAGTCACCGCGCGGCCGGCCACCACGAGATCATGCAGCCGCGGCATCGCCGCTGCCGCCAGCGCCGGCGCCGCATCGCGCATGGCGCGACCGGCGAGCGCGCCGGAGGCGCCGGGCAGACGCTCGCGCACGGCGTTGGCGCGCACGTAGCGCAGCTCGCGGTCGAGCATCGCGAGGCCCGTGGGCGATTGGTCGAAGAAGGCCGCGAACAGCGTTTCGCGCCGGCGCAGTTCGCGCAGCAGGCGCCGCTGCCGCCAGCCCGACCACAGCGCGAGCAGCAGCAGCGCGCCGAAGAAGCTCGCCGCCAAGGTCAGCATGACCGGCATCAGCGTGCCGCCGGCAGTGCCATCGGCGGCCGGGGCGAGGCTTGGCGCGGTCGTGAGTATTCCGCAGAGCAGGGCGCGGCGGGTCATGCGGCTACTATAGCCCAGCGCCGCGAATCGCCCTGCCGGCGCGGCTTTGCGGCCAAGCGCCGTGTCACCACCACTGTAGTTTCGGGCGCTGATCAGGTTTCCCCTATGATGCTCCGGCAATGCCTGATTGCCGGCGTGGGGACCGGCGACGAAACTGGCGACGCTGAAAGGGGATCCGATGTCCGTTGCAATCTTCACTGCCGAGCAACCGATGCGCCAACGTGGCGGCGAGGGCGGCTTTTCGCTGATCGAACTGATGGTCGTGCTGACGATCATCGGCATTCTGGCCGGCATCGTCTATCCGAACTACGTCGAATACGTGCGGCGCGGCAAGATCTCTGAGGCGATCAATACGTTGTCCGAAATGCGTATCCGCATGGAGCGCCAGTTCCAGGACTTCCGCACCTACGCCGGGGCATGCCAGCCCGGCACGCAGGCGCCGCTCCCCGAGCCGACGCCGGGCGGTTTCACCTTTGCCTGCCCGACGCTGACGGGCTCGACGTTCGTCATCACGGCAAGCGGTTCGGGCGATCTGGCGGGCCTCGTGTATTCGATCGACGAGCGCAACATCCGCGCGACAGACTCCGTGCCGGCCGGCTGGACGGCACCCACCGGCAATTGCTGGGCCAAGAACAAGGCGGGAGGCTGCTGATGCGTGCCTTGCAGCGTGGGTTCTCGCTGGTCGAGATGATGGTCGCAGTGGCGCTGATGGGCATCCTGATGGCGATCGCGATTCCGTATTTTCAGGATTTCCTCGTCAACAGCCGTGTGCGTGCGGCGGCCGAAAATCTAGTCGCCGACATGATGCGCGCCAAGGCCGAAGCCGCGTCGCGCAATGTCGTGGTCGAACTGGTGCAGACCGTGGCGTCGCCCGAAGACGTCGCGACGGCGGATCCCGATACCGCCGCGGAAGGCTGGATGGTGCGCCCCGCTGATCGCAGCGAATACGTCGCCGGACTGAAACTTGCCGAGGACGGACAGTCACGCGTCGTGCTCGGCAGCAACAGCGGCGTGGTGCCTTTCACGCCACTGGGCGGCACGAATCTCAGCATCCTGGCGACTCCGGTCACCGTAGCCCGTTTCAACCTTTCCTACCCGCTGCACGGCAGTTGTGTCCATGAGGGCGCCGGCGGCAAGGTGCGCTGCCTGCAAGTGGCCGTTACGGCGACCGGCCGGGTGAAGCTCTGCGACCCGAAAACCACCGCAGAGAACGCGAACGATCCGAGGTCCTGCCCGCCATGAGAATCATGAGGTCTCAACAAGGCTCGATGATCATCGAGGCGCTGATCGCACTGGTCCTTTTTTCGTTTGGCATCCTCGGCCTCATCGGCCTGCAGGCCGCGGCCATCAATACGAATGTCGATACAGGCTATCGCGTCGAAGCCAACAACTTCGCCAACCGGCTGTTCTCCGAAATCCAGGCCAATATCCGTCGCGACACGATGGTGAATTACAACGCCGACCTCGCGTCCTTCGACCATCAACCGACGGGTGGCGACACCGACTGCGCGTTCAGCGGTGCGGATTCCGCCAACGCGATCATCACCACCTGGGTTGCCGACCTGCAGGCTGCGCAGGCGCTGCCGCAAGCCAGCGGTCAGGTACGCGTGATCCCGGCGGTGGCGCCATCGCGCGTCAATCAGGTGCGCATCGTCGTCTGCTGGCAGCAGCCAGGATTGTCCGTGCCGCGCCGGCACGTGCTGATGGGGACCGTGACATGAAGCGGCAAGGCGGTTTCACCATTCTCGAGGTGTTGATCGGTGCCTTCATCGGCATCATCGGCATGTTCATGATCCTGCGTACCCAAGAAGATTTCGATCGCAACAAGCGCGCCTTGTCGTCTGGCGGCGAGGCGCAGGTATCGGGCACTGTCGCAGCCTTCCAGCTCGAACGCGACATCCGCAATGGCGGCATGGGCATCACCGGCGAACCGATAGCCGGCACCACCTATTTCGGCTGCAGCGTCGCCGCGAGCGACAACGGTACGGCTTTTACCTTCCCGCTCGCGCCCGTCCGGATCATCGACGGCGCTGGAGGCGCACCGGACCAGATCCATGTGCTTTACGGCAGTTCGCAGGCGCCTTCGTCTACTTACATCGTGCAGTCATCGGCGGCCGGCGATACGCTGCTTGATGCGCGCGGCGGCATCGAGCAGAACGACCTTGTCGTACTCGCATCGGCGTCGGGTTGCCGGTTGATGCATGTCAGTGCCGCGACAGTCGCGCAAGGCGCGGATGCGGCGCCGCAGATTCTTCATGCGGCAGGGTTTGGCCGGTTCAGCGGCTCAACGGCCGTCACTCTGACCTTTCCGGCATCGAATGCCGTTCTGCATAACCTGGGCAAAGCACCCGTGATGCCCGCCAATGATTGGCAGTTCTCGCCGCGCCTGAATGCGTGGGCGATTGACAACAACCGCTTGGTACGGGCCAATCTGCTCAACGATCATGCCGCGCCGCCCGCATGGGGCGATGTGGTGGATAACGTGGTCGACCTGCAGGCCGAGTACGGCCTCGATACGGACGGTGATACAGCCGCCGACACGTGGACGGCGACGACGCCCGCCAATGCCGCCGCTTGGGAGCAGTTGCGCCTGATCCGCTTTGCCATCCTCATTCGCGGGCAGGAGCGCGCCAACGCGCCGGTGACGACCACCGCGCCAGGGTGGGCGGGCGGCGCCTTCACGATGCGCAATGTCGACGGCACGGCCGATTCGGGCGCCGGTGGCGCCGCCATCAACAACTGGCGGCACTACAAGTATCAGGTGCAGGAAGTCATGGTTCCCCTGCGCAACATGATCTGGAGGAATGTCGCAGCATGAGCGCACGATCATTGACCGGCCGGCGCGCCCAGCAGGGCGTTTCACTGATCATCGCCATCATCATCCTCGGCGCGATGATGCTCTCCGGCGTCGCGATGTTCCGCAAGCTGGCGGCCAGCGCGATGATTTCCGGCAACCTCACGTTTACCAATTCCGCCATCGCCGGTGCCGACAGCGGCCAGGAAGTGGCGCGCGACTGGCTGATGAACCAGACCGGATCGGCCCTCTTTGCGGCCTTTCCGGGCTATTTCCCCGCCCACTGCTACAACGATCAGACTGATGTGGCCAGTGCGACCAATTGCAATGCTTCGGCCACACCGTCGCGTTTCGATCCCTTCACCTACGACTGGGAAGGTACCAACCAGAGCATTCTGGTGACGGACACCGATGGTGACGGTGACGATGATCTCGATGCCGCCGGCAATAGCGTTCGCTATGTCGTGCATCGGCTGTGCGATCGCATTGGTTCGATCGATGCATCGGGCCAAAGCTGCGTGCTGGCGCTGCAGACGGGCGGTGGCAGCGGTGGCCATGGGACGATCACCTACGGCACGCAACAGCTTTCGACGACGATGCGGCCCTATTACCGCATCACCACCCGCGTTCGCGGGCCGCGCAACGCGGTCGCCTTCACGCAAACCACGATGTTCTGATCCAGGAGCGATCATGAAACGACGCCTTCTCGCCTGTGCGCTGCTGACCATGGCAGCGCCCGTGGCCTACGCCGCGCTGGCCGATCTTTCCGACCAGCCGCTGGTTTCCGTAACCTCTGCCGACGTCAAGCCGAACGTGATGTTCGTGCTCGACGATTCCGGGTCGATGGACTGGATGTTCATGCCGGACGCGCTGGATGATCGACTGAACGACGTTGGCGCACGCAACTGGGAATGCAACACCGTCTATTACAACCCGAACCTTACCTACCTGCCACCCAAGAACGCCGATGGCACGCGCAAGGCGAGTCGTACATTTACCGCAGCCTGCACCAACGGCTACAGCAGTTCACCGGGGTGCACAAATGACCTGTCCACGTCCTTTGCGCATCAGGGCCGTTGGGATCCGTTCGACAGCTCTCCTCAGCCCGCCTACTACTACGTGCATTCGAAGCAGTCGTTTGGCGGCACGGCCTTCGACGGCGTGTCTGCGATCACGAAGCTGTCACCGCTGTCATCGTCCTGCACGATCAAGGTCGATGCGTCACAAAACACAACCGAACAGCCATGGTCCTGGCCCAACACAATCGCCGACCCGAGCGGCGGCTCCTGGACAAAGAGGGTGGTTTCAGCCACATCCGGCCCCGGTGGAACGGACGAGCGCACCAATTTCGCCAACTGGTACAGCTATTACCGCAAGCGCCTGATGATGATGAAGGCAGCCGTCGGCGAGGCCTTCGACGGCATCAACAACCGTTACCGCGTAGGTTTCATCACCATCAATCCGATGACCGGCGATCCAGCAACCATCAACGCCAGCAAGTTCCTCAAGCCGGCGCCTTTTGAAGGGGTCAATGTCGGCGAACAGAAGCGCAGCTGGTTCGACAAGCTTTACGGCGCCTCGACCAGCGGCTCGACGCCGCTGCGCCCGGCACTGTCGCGCGTCGGCCGTTACTTCGCCGGCAAGAACGACGGCATCAACGCCGGCATGATTCCGTCGGCAGCGGACGATCCGGTGCAGTATTCCTGCCAGCAAAATTTCACCATCCTGACCACTGACGGATACTGGAACGGCGGCGGCGGTTCGACGCTGGATGGCAGTTCGATGGATACGCAGACCTACGACAGCAACGTCACGGCGACAGACGCGCAAGGGACAGGTCTGCTGATCAGCGGTCGCCCGATGTTCGACGGCGCATCGCAAGTGCGCACGACGATCGACAAGCTGAATCACTATCAGGTCGCCGCCTGCACGGTGACGGTTGACCGGCAGCGCACGCTGCAATGGCAGCAGCAGAGTGGGTCGATCACGAAGACGATCTACCAATTGCAAAGCAATGACGGCCAGCAGCATTACTACGAGTCCTATCTGCAGCGTCGTCAGCGGACACTGGAAACGCGAACCTCGGCCAACAGCGGTGCCACCTGGACTGGATGGGCGGCCACCGGCAGCGGCGGCACGTCAAGCTGCACGATCGATGCGAGCGGAAGTAGCCGGCGTGACTGCCGCTATGCCGCATCCTGGTCATCCTGGTCGAACCAGTCCTCCTGCACCGTGGTGAACGAGCAGACGAGCACGGCCAACGGCGCGGTGTGGGCGCTCGCCCGCCAATGCCAATACACGGCCTATACCGATCAGGGCACGACCAGCAGCTGCACGCCGGTGGCGCAAAGCCCCGGACCGACGAACTACACGGCCGGTACGGCGCGCACCTGCAGCGTGGTGTGGAACGGCTGGGTCAATGCATCGTCCTGCACAGTGGACAACAGCGGCACGAATCGCCGGGACTGTCGGGAAATTACGGTTTCCACCGAGCCGAATGCGCCCTCGTGCACTGAGTCCAATGCCGGCGGCGTGCGCGTGACCTGTGACATCATCAGCGGCGGGCCATGGACGAATACCACCGGGCCCTGCGTTGCCACCCCCACGAATTTCTGCCAGTCGATCGTGATTCAGGACTGGACCAATGTGGCTTCCTGTACGCCATCAGGACCAGATGGCAGTGGCGTGGAGGTGATCTGCGATCCGGGCTCGGGCTCCGATCCGGGCAATCGCATCCAGTACCGCACACAAACGACGACCACGACGCAGAACACCAGCGGTGGTGTCGACGTCGGCTCGCCGACCGTCACCAACAGCTATTCGGCATGGACCAACATGGCGGCCCCTGAAGGCACCTGCATGCCAACCGCCAGTGGCACCCCGACCGCGCCAACACCGAATCCGCGCCGCCCTGTCGACCCGGAGCCCCCCCTCCCGACCGCGCCGTGTACCGCGTGGCCGTGCGTGAGCTATGGCGCGCTCACCGCCGGTGCCAACGGCACGCTGGCCGATGTCGCGCAGTACTACTACGTCAATGACCTGCGTCCGACGCTCGAGAACAACGTGCCGGCTGCCGGCTCCGATGTCGAGGCTGACCGCGCGACCTGGCAGCACATGTCCACCTATACCCTGGGTCTCGGCCTGTCCGGCACCATCGCCTACGCGCAGAATTACAAGCAGCAGCAGACCGCGGCGGACGGCAATTTCGGCGCGATTCGCGAGGGCACGCTGAACTGGCCGGCGCCCTCAGCCGACAGTCCGTCGGCACTGGACGACCTCTGGCATGCGGCGGTGAACGGTCGTGGCCAGTACTTCAGCGCGTCCGACCCGGAATCGGTGGCGTCCTCCCTGCGCACTGCACTTTCCGGCCTGAACGCCCGCGTGGCATCTGCCGCGGCGGCCGCCACATCGAACCTGGAGCCGGTGGCCGGCGACAACTTTGCTTACCTCGCGAAGTACAAGACGCAATCCTGGTATGGCGATATCGAGGCGCATGCGATTGCGCTTGCCGATGGCGTCGTCGATGGCGAAAACGTGGTCGAGGGACAGGTGCTGGATGCATCGGTCTGGACCGCGGCCACGCAGCTCAACAACAAGGTGGGCGGCGCCTGCGATACGCGGACGATCAAGCTCTTCCGCTCGGGTGCGACTGACAACATGGTCGACTTCAAGTGGAACACCTATGCGTGCGACGGCAGCAAGAACCCGACCGGCGCAGCCGTGACGACCCTGGACGCCACCGAGCAGGGCTACTTCGGCAGCACGCAGGTCTCGAGCCTCGGCCAGTACCCGGACATGGGAGATGGTTCCGGTACGACCTACAACCAGCGCGCGGCGGCGGCCGGCTACCGGATGGTGAACTTCATCCGCGGTCAGCGAGGCAATGAAGTCAACAGCAATGCGGACGCATGGGATGCCGCTTCGTCGACGCAGTTCTACCGCAAGCGGGGCGACACCGACCTCGATACGGTGTTGGGCGACATCGTCAATGCCCAGCCGCTGTTCGTGCGCAAACCGTTTGCGCTGTACGAAGACACGGGCTACGCGGCGTTCAAGTCCGCGAATGCGTCGCGGGCATCGATGGTGTATGTGGCGTCCAATGACGGCATGTTGCATGCCTTCAACGGCAATGACGGAAGCGAGGCGTGGGCATTCATGCCGCGCGCTGTCCTGCCGGAATTGCACAAGCTTACCAATCGTGATTACGCCACGGCACACCGCTTCCTGGTGGACGGCTCGCCGGTTGCGGGAGACGTGTTCGATGGCACCAACTGGCGCACGATCGTCGTCGGCGGGCTGAACAAGGGCGGCAAGTCGTACTACGCGCTGGATGTCACCGATCCGGCGGCTCCCAAGGCGCTGTGGGAATTCACCGATGCCAACCTCGGCTACAGCTACGGCAATCCGCTGATCGGCAAGCTGGCTGACGGCACGTGGGCGGTATTCGTGACCTCCGGAGTGAACAACGCCGACGGCAAGGGACACCTGTACGTCCTCAACGCGGTGACGGGCGCACTGCTCAGCGACATCGTCACCTGCGAAGGGTCCGCCGGCACGCCGTCGAACCTGATGAAGATCGCCGGCTGGTCAGCGGCCGACCCGATCATCAACAACACGGTCAGCCATATCTACGGCGCCGACATGGCCGGCAATGTGTGGCGATTCGATGTCAATGACAGCATCGCGCCGACGGGTCTGGAGGCGACCAAGCTGATCACCGTGACCGATGCGGGCGGCACGCCGCAACCGATCACCGTCAAGCCGCTCGTCTCGCTGGTGGGCACGGAAATCTTCGTCTATGTCGGAACCGGCCGCTACCTGGGCAGCACCGACATGACTTCGACGCAAGTGCAGTCGGTCTATGGCATCAAGGATCCGATGACCGAACCCGCATCTGCGTGCGCTCCGGTGGTCGTCAATGGACGTACCGACCTCATCGCACAGACGGTCACGCAAACCGGATCAGGGGCATCGCAGATTCGTACCGTCACGAGCTGCACGAATTCGACGCCGAATGGCTGGTACGTCAACCTGCCCGACAGCAAGGAGCGGGTGAACGTCGATATGCAGATCCAGTTGGGTACGCTGATTGTCGCCTCCAACGTGCCGGATCCGCAGGCCTGCAATGTCGGGGGCTACAGCTGGCTGAACTACTTCGACCTGCGCAACGGCTGCGGTATTGCGGACGGCAAGGTCGGCCAACGCCTCGCCGATGCGCTGGCGGTCGGCATCAACGTGATCCGACTGCCCAGCGGCAAGACGAAGGTGATTGCGACCTTGTCCGACGCGGAGACCATCACGCTGGAGCCGCCTATCGCCATCGGCAATCCGGAAGGCCGCCGCCTGACATGGCGCGAGATCACGAACTAGCGGGGGCATTGCTTGGCTCGTTGTTGCTGCACGGTTCGCTGCTCTATGTTCCGGTGACACCGGCGGGGCTGGCCCGGGAGGCCGGCCCCGCCCAATCGTGGGCGTTCGTGGTCGGCAGCCTGGCGTCCCGACCGGAAGGGCAAGCAGGTAGCGCCGTGTCGGAAGTAAGGGACGCCGTTGCCCTTGCGCGCAGCGACCAGGCAACACATGAATCCATCATGTCGGGGACGGAAGTGTCGCCAAGGCCTGCTGTTTCGTTCCATCCGCCGCCGATACCGGCAGTGCGACCGACAGATGGACTGACGGATGCCATGGGAACCGATCGCGTGGCACTGGCTGACCTGGCGTCGGCCGCGTTGCCGCACTATCACCGGTTGTCGGAGCTGACACAGCGGCCAGTGCTGCAGGCACCGGTACTGCGTGAAGAGGCGGGGCGTCTCTATCCTGTGTCGGAAACGCTGCTTTCAGTCCGCATCAGCGACGGCGGCAGCGTCGACTCCGTCGTCGTGCTGTCGGCCATCGAAGCGGCGCTGTCAGCGGAGGCCGCCGCGGCCTTCGCAGGCGCCCGCTACTTCCCGGCCCGGATCGGACGGCGTGCCGTGCGCGCGGAACTGCTGATCCACGTGCGCTCCGGGCCGGACAGTCTGACCATTACGCCGATCGAGCGCTAGCCTGTATATTGCCCGGCTTCCCTTTTCGCCCTGCGCCCCATGGACGAAATCAAGATTCGCGGCGCCCGCACGCACAATCTCAAGAACATCAACCTCGATCTGCCGCGCAACCGGCTGACCGTGATCACCGGTCTGTCGGGGTCCGGCAAGAGTTCGTTGGCCTTCGATACGCTGTACGCCGAGGGTCAGCGCCGCTACGTCGAATCGCTGTCGGCCTACGCCCGGCAGTTCCTGCAGCTCATGGAGAAGCCCGACGTCGACCTCATCGAGGGGTTGTCGCCGGCGATCTCCATCGAACAGAAGGCGACCAGCCACAACCCGCGCTCGACGGTGGGCACCGTCACCGAGATCCACGACTACCTGCGGTTGCTGTACGCGCGTGCAGGCACGCCGCACTGTCCCGAGCACGGCCAGCCGCTGGAGGCGATGAGCGTCGCGCAGATGGTGGATCAGGTGCTGACGCTGCCCGAAGACACCAAGCTGATGATCCTTGCGCCCGTGGTCGCCAACCGCAAGGGCGAGCAGCTGGAGCTGTTCGCCGAGTTGCGTGCGCAGGGCTTCGTGCGCGTGCGCGTCGACGGCCACGTGCATGACCTCGACGCGACGCCGAAGCTTGCCAAGTCGCAAAAGCACAGCGTCGACGTCGTCGTCGATCGACTCAAGGTGCGCCAGGACATGCGCCAGCGCCTTGCCGAGAGCTTCGAGACGGCGCTCATGCATGCCGAAGGCCGCGCACTCGCCGTCGACCTCGACAGCGGCCGCGAGATGCTGTTCTCCAGTCGCTTCGCGTGCCCGGTGTGCAACTTCGCGCTGCAGGAACTGGAGCCGCGGCTGTTCTCGTTCAACAATCCGATGGGCGCCTGCCCGACGTGCGATGGCCTCGGGCAGATCCAGTTCTTCGATCCGGCGCGCGTCGTCGCCTACCCGCACCTCTCGCTGTCCGCCGGCGCCATCAAGGGCTGGGACCGCCGCAACCAGTTCTATTTCCAGATGATCGAGTCGCTCGCCGCGCATTACGGTTTCGAGACGACCACGCCCTTCGAGGAACTGACGGAAGAACACCGCACGGTGCTGCTCTATGGTTCGGCCAAGACGCAGATCAAGTTCCGCTACCTCAACGAAAAGGGCACGCGCTTCGATCGCACGCACAGCTTCGAGGGCATCATCACCAACCTCGAGCGGCGCTACAAGGAAACCGACAGCGTCATGGTGCGCGAGGAACTTGCCAAGTACCTCAACCACAAACCTTGCCCCGAGTGCGATGGCGCGCGTCTGCGGCGCGAGGCGCGGCATGTGCTGATCGGCGGCGAGACCATCACCGTGCTGTCGCGGTTGTCGCTGATCCACTGCCGGGATTTCTTCAATCTGCTGCAACTGACGGGCCACAAGGCGCAGGTCGCCGAGAAGATCGTCAAGGAAATCACCGCGCGGCTGTCCTTCCTCATCAACGTCGGCCTCGACTACCTTTCGCTCGACCGTTCGGCCGAGACGCTGTCCGGCGGCGAGGCGCAGCGCATCCGGCTTGCCTCGCAGATCGGGTCCGGGCTGACCGGCGTCATGTACGTGCTCGACGAGCCATCCATCGGCCTGCACCAGCGCGACAACACGCGCCTGCTGCAGACGCTGACCTACCTGCGCGACCTGGGCAACACCGTCATCGTCGTCGAGCACGACGAAGAGGCCATTGCTTCGGCAGACTATGTCGTCGACATGGGACCGGGTGCCGGCGAGCACGGTGGCCGCATCGTCGCGCAAGGCACGCCGGCGCAGGTATCGGCGAGCAGCGAATCGCTCACCGGTGCCTTCCTGTCCGGTCGACGCAAGATCGCCGTGCCGGCGCGACGCACGCCGCCCGATCCGCTGCGCCGCCTGCTGATCCGCCATGCCACCGGCAACAACCTCAAGGACGTCGACCTGTCGCTTCCCGTCGGCCTGTTCACCTGCGTCACCGGCGTATCCGGCTCGGGCAAGTCCACGCTCATCAACGACACGCTGTACGCCGTCGCCGCGCGTCATCTGTACGGCTCGGCGGTCGAACCGGCGGCGCACGCCGGTATCGACGGATTGGAGTTCTTCGACAAGGTCATCAACGTCGACCAGTCGCCGATCGGCCGCACGCCGCGCTCCAATCCGGCCACCTACACGGGGTTGCTGACGCCGATCCGCGAGCTGTTCGCCGGCGTGCCGCAGGCGCGCGAACGCGGCTACGGGCCGGGGCGCTTCTCGTTCAACGTCAAGGGCGGACGCTGCGAAGCCTGCCAGGGCGACGGCATGATCAAGGTCGAGATGCACTTCCTGCCCGACATCTTCGTGCCCTGCGATGTCTGCCACGGCAAGCGCTACAACCGCGAGACGCTGGAAATCCGCTACAAGGGCAAGACGATCCACGAAGTGCTCGGCATGACGGTCGAAACGGCGCACGAATTCTTCTCGGCGGTGCCGGTCGTCGCCCGCAAGCTGCAAACGCTCGTCGACGTCGGGCTGTCGTACATCACGCTGGGGCAGAGCGCCACCACGCTGTCCGGCGGCGAGGCGCAGCGCGTCAAGCTGGCGCTCGAATTGTCCAAGCGCGACACCGGCCGCACGCTGTACATCCTCGACGAGCCGACCACCGGCCTGCACTTCCACGACATCGAAATGCTGCTCGGCGTGCTGCACCGCCTGCGCGACCACGGCAATACCATCGTCGTCATCGAGCACAACCTCGACGTCATCAAGACGGCAGACTGGATCGTCGACCTCGGACCCGAGGGCGGCGACGGCGGCGGCCGCATCCTTGTCGAAGGCACGCCGGAAACGGTGGCTGCGGCGAGCGGCAGCTATACCGGACGCTATCTGGCACGCCTGCTCGATCCGGCGCCGGCAGCGCCGAAGCCGGCGCCCCGGTCGCCGCGCAAGAAGACCTAGCGCCCCCGCAAACTACAGTGGTGGTGACACGGCGCTATCGCGCGATCGCGCTGCCCGCCACGACAACGCGGTTGCGTCCGCCGTCCTTGGCGCGATAAAGCGCCTGATCGGCGGCCGCGATCAGCACGGCCGCTGCGTCGGGCAGCGGCGCGTTCAGCGCGGCGATGGCGATGCTGACGGAAACGTGGCCCAGCGGCGCGCCCGCATGCGGCAGCTGGCGGGTTTCGATGTCGGCGCGGATGGCGTCCAGGATGCGCAGTGCGTCGTCGATCGGCGTCTCCGGCAGGATCATCGCGATCTCCTCGCCGCCATAGCGGGCGATGAGGTCGCTCGGACGTCGGGCGTGTGCGGCCATGACCGCGGCGACCTGGCGCAGCGTGTCGTCACCGCCCTGGTGGCCATAGAGGTCGTTGAATTTCTTGAAATGGTCGACGTCGATCATCGCCAGCGCCATCGGCTTGCCGGCGCGCCTTGCCTGCAGCGTCTCGGTCGCCAGCGCCTCGTCGAAGCGCCGGCGGTTGGCGAGCCCGGTCAGCGGATCGGTGGCGGACAATGCGGCCAGCTTGCGGTTGGCGATTTCCAGTTCGGCCGTGCGCTGCGCGATGCGCCGCTCGCCACTGCAAGGCGAGCAGAACGAGCAGGAACGTCGTCAGGCCGACGATGGCGCGACCGGGCCAGCCGTAGCTGGCGCCGGCATTGGCGAAACCCAGCAGGCGCCAGTTGCCCTGCGGATCGTGCCAATCGACATCGAGGGCCACCATGCGATGGCGTTGGCCATCGAGTTCAAGCGTGCCGTCCACGGCGATGTCGAGCCGCTGCGGCTGGATCAGATCGTAAGCGCGGCCGGCACGCGGATCCTTGGCCACCGCGGCGGCATCGACGTTTGCGCCGACGATGCGGGAGCGCCAAGACAACTGGTTGGACGCAAACACCACGCCTTCCGGAGAAACGAGCGCCACCGGGATCGGCGCCGCGTCGAGCAGTTCGTCGATTTCGTCGAACGAGACTTTCGCCACCACGGCACCGATGGGCTCGCCCTCGATGGCGCCGGGCGCGGTCCGCCGTTGCGGGATCGGCGCGGCGACGTAGATGCCGCGATCGCCCGTGGCGGTGCCCATCGCGGCGTACATGGCGGGCGTCCCCGACAGCGCGGCACGAATGTACGGGCGGAAGAACAGGTTGCGGCCGCTGCCGGAGACGCCCGAGTCGACGTGATAGGCAACCACCACGCCATCGAGATTGGTCACGAAGGCATTGCCCAGGTCGAACGCTTGATCGAGCGCCCGGAGCACTTCGATGGTCTCGGCATTGTCGGGCGGCCGGCGACCGGCCGCCGTTTCGCGTATCGCTGCGTTGATCTGCCCGAGCGCGATCATGGCGCCGAATACCTTGGCGCGCACGCCGCCTTCGGCGAGTTGTCCGGCCATCGCCGTCACCAGTCGCTCGTGGCGGGCGACGTCGCGCTCACCGGCAATCCGTTCGCCCACCAGCGCGGCGGCGACGGCCAGCACGAGGGCGACGGCAATGCGTCGCCACGGCAGCGTGCGCGCGGCGGATGGTGTGTTGGCGTTCAGCGTATCGATGGCCTCTTTCCTCCCGAACGCAGCTTACTGCGCGTCGAGACATCGAAAAAACCGAGTTGCGGCGAGATTCTTCCGAATTGTCCGGCCATCGTCGCGCCGCTACGCTGCGCGCTTCTTCGGGACGGAACGGCAACATGGAAAGCGTGGCCAATGGCTGGATGTGGGCGAGTTTCGCGGCGGTGGTCGCGACGATGCTGGCGATCGACCTCCTTGCGGCCGGCGGCGGGCGCGGTCAGCGCATGTCGCTGCGCGCCGCCGCCACGTGGTCGGCGGTGTGGGTGGCCGTGTCGCTGGCCTTCGCCGCCGGCCTGTGGGTCTGGCTGGCCGGCAGCGCCGGCGAGGCGCGCGCCACGCGGACTGCGCTGGAGTTCCTCACCGGCTACGTGATCGAAAAGTCGCTGGCCGTGGACAACGTCTTCGTCTGGCTGATGCTGTTTGCCGTCATCGGCGTACCGATCGAACTGCAGCGCCGCGTACTGATCTACGGCGTGCTGGGCGCCATCGTGCTGCGCACGATCATGATCTTCGCCGGCGCCTGGCTGATCACGCAGTTCCACTGGCTGCTCTATCTGTTCGGCGGCTTCCTGCTCGTCACCGGCATCAAGATGTTCTGGCTGGCCGGCAGCGACCACGGGCTGTCCGACAATCCGCTGCTGCGCTGGCTGCGTGCGCGGCTGCCGCTGACCGACGGCCTGCGCGGCGAGCGTTTCATCGTGGTCGAGGATGGCGTGCGGCTGTTCACGCCGCTGTTCCTCGCGCTGGTGATGGTCGAGTTTTCCGACATCATCTTTGCGGTGGATTCGATCCCGGCGATCTTCGCCATCACCACCGATCCGTTCATCGTGCTGACGTCCAACGTCTTTGCGATCCTCGGCCTGCGCGCGATGTATTTTCTGCTCGCCGACATGGCCGACCGCTTCTCGCTGCTGAAATACGGCCTCGCCGCCGTGCTCGTGTTCATCGGCGCGAAGATGCTGCTGGTCGATTTCATCAAGGTGCCGGTCGGCCTGTCGCTGGCCATCGTCGCCGCGCTGATCGGCGGTTCGGTGTGGCTGTCGCTGCGGCGGCGGCCCGCCGCCGGCGCCGTCCCACCACCACTGTAGTTTGGCGGACTACGCGAGGTCTTTCGACTCGACGATCGTCGTGCCGGGCGGCGCGGCAAGCGCGCCGTCGAGCAGGGCGCGGGCGATGGCGGCCGATGTGACGGCACGATAGCGCGCCGGAATCAGCGGCCGCAACGCGCGGGCGACGAGAATGCCGGCACGCTCGCCGGGGCGCGACTCGCTGCGCTCGGCGTCGATCAGAGACGGCCGCACGAGGGTGACGCTGGCGAAACCCAGCGCAAGGATGCCGGCCTCGGCCTCGGCCTTGGTGCGCAGATAGAAGTTGCCTTTCGCGCTGGCCCCGAGCGACGAATTGAGCGCATAGGCCGTGGCGCCGGCAGCGAGGGCGAGGCGGCCGAAGCGGATCGGCAGGTCGCGATCCACCTGCGCGAATGCGGCCTGCGAGCCGGCGATGCGGATCGTCGTGCCCAGCGTGCAGATCACCGCGTCGCAAGGCCACCACGGCTCCGCGCCGGTGAGCGCGGCAAAATCGACGACCGGGTTGAGGAGTTTGGCGTGCGCACCCGCGTGCGCCGTGGCGAGCGGTCGCCGCGTCGGCGCGACGATGCGGCCGACCCGGCGGTCGGCCAGCGCCTGCCCGAGGACTTCGCTGCCGACGGCGCCAGTGGCGCCGACCAGCAGCAGCGTGCGCGCGCTCACTTGCGCAACAGTCGGTAGGCGAGCTTGGGCAGCACGCCCCGCGGCAGCATGCGATTGGAGAACGCGGTGGATTTGTTGGCGATGCCCGGCACGACGCTGGCGCGCCCGGCGAAGAGCGCATCAAGCCCGGCCTTCGCCACCGGGCGGCTGTCGGCCAGCAGTTTGTCGGCGTAGGGCAGGGTCTGTCCCGAAACGCTGAGGAAATTGGTGCGCGTGGCGCCGGGACACAGGACGGTGACCGTGACGCCGCGCGGCGCCAGCTCGATGTGCAGCGCCTCGCCGAAGCTCAGGACGTAGGCCTTGCTGGCCGCATACGCGGCGTAGGTGGGCAGCGGCTGGAAGCCGCCGAGCGAGCCGACGAGCAGGATGCGCCCGGCACCCCTGGCGGCCATGCGCGCGCCGAAGACGTGCGTCAGCTCGGTGAGCGCGACGATGTTGAGCAGCAGCATGGCGCCATGCGCGGCCAGCGGCTGGTCGACGAAATCGCCGAAGACGCCGTAGCCGGCGTTGTTGATGAGCAGATCGATGTCGATGCCGCGGCCATCGAGGCGTTCCGCCAGATCCGGGCCGACGCCGGGATGCGCGAGATCCATGCCGATGACTTCGCATTGCGTGCCGTGCGCGGCGCGCAACTCGCGGGCCAGCGCACGCATCGGCGTCACCCGGCGGGCCACCAGCACGAGTTTGGCACCGCGCGCGGCGAGCAGATGCGCGAAATCGATGCCGAAGCCGCTCGACGCGCCGGTAATCAGCGCCCATTGACCCTCGAGGTCGCGCTTCACGTCAGGCCTTCAGCGCAACCAGCACTTCGTCGAGCATCTTCTTCGCGTCGCCGAACAACATGCGGTTGTTCTCCTTGTAGAACAGCGGATTGTCCACGCCGGCGTAACCGGAGGCCATCGAGCGCTTCATGACGATGGACGTGCGTGCCTTCCACACCTCCAGCACCGGCATGCCGGCGATCGGGCTGCCCGGATCTTCCTGCGCGCTCGGATTGACGATATCGTTGGCGCCGATCACCATCGCCACATCGGTTGCCGGAAAGTCGTCGTTGATCTCGTCCATCTCCATCACAATGTCATACGGCACCTTGGCTTCGGCGAGCAGCACGTTCATGTGGCCAGGCATGCGGCCGGCCACCGGGTGGATGCCGAAGCGGATGTTCACGCCCTTGTCGCGCAGATGTTTGGTGATCTCGAACACCGTGTGCTGCGCCTGCGCCACCGCCATGCCGTAGCCTGGAACGATGATCACGCTCTTGGCTTCGCGCAGCAGCTCGGCGGTTTCCAGCGCGCTGACCGCCACGACTTCGCCCGCCGGTTGCGCGCCGGCGGCCGCCGGCTTGGCGCCCTCGCCGGTGCCGAAGCCGCCGGCGATGACGCTGATGAAATTGCGGTTCATCGCGTTGCACATGATGTACGAAAGGATCGCGCCGCTCGAACCGACCAGTGCGCCGGTGACGATCAGCAGGTCGTTGCTGAGCATGAAGCCGGTGGCCGCCGCCGCCCAGCCCGAATAGCTGTTGAGCATCGACACCACCACCGGCATGTCGGCGCCGCCGATCGCCATCACCATGTGGATGCCGAAGAGCAGGGCGACGACCGTCATGATGATCAGCGGCAGCATGCCGTCGTTGATCGAATGCGCGTCGAGGAACATCTTGCCGACGACGATCACGATGATCAGCAGTCCGAGGTTCAGCCAGTGCCGCGCCGGGAGCATCAGCGGCTTGCCGCCGATCTTGCCGGAGAGCTTGCCGAAGGCGATCAGCGAACCGGAGAAGGTCACCGCACCGATCAGGATGCCCAGGTAGATCTCGATTTCGTGGATGGTCTTTTCGGCGCCGGCGAACACGATCGAGGTGTCGATGTAGCTGGCAAAGCCGACCAGGCACGCGGCGAGGCCGACGAGGCTGTGCATCAGCGCGACGAGCTCGGGCATCTGCGTCATCTGCACGGTGCGCGCCGCATAGAGGCCGATGCTGCCGCCGATGGCCATGGCCAGCACGATGTAGCCCAGGCCCTCGGGCGAGACGCGCGGACCGAACACCGTGGCGAGCACGGCGAGCGCCATGCCGATGATGCCGTAGAGGTTGCCGCGCCGGGAGCTTTCCGGGTTGGACAGGCCGCCGAGGCTGAGGATGAACAGGATGGTGGCCCCGATGTAGGAGACCGTGGCGAGACTGGAGGTCAGCATGGCGGTCTCCTTATTTGCGGAACATGTCGAGCATGCGCCGCGTCACCGCGAAGCCGCCGAACATGTTGATGGCCGTGAGCACGATGGCGAGGAAGGCCATGCCGGCAATCCACGTCTCCAGTCTGGCGTCGGTGCCGGTCACCGGCGGGGCGATCTGCACCAGCGCACCGATGGCGATGATGCTGGAGATCGCGTTGGTCACGCTCATCAGCGGCGTGTGCAGCGCCGGCGTGACGTTCCACACCACCATGTAGCCGACGAAGCAGGCCAGCACGAAGACCGTGAAGTGACCGAGGAAGGCCGCCGGCGCCATTGCACCGATGAACCAGAACGCCAGCGCGCCGATGCCGAACAGCAGCCCCAGCGATTTCACCGACATCGGCTCGCTGGCGCCGTGGCCATGGCCCTTCTTGGCCGCCGGCGCGGCAGCGGCAGGCTTGGGCGGTGCCGCCGGCAGCGTGATCGGCGGCGCCGGCCAGGTGATGGCGCCCTCCTTGACGACCGTCAGGCCGCGGATCGCGTCGTCCTCCATGTTGACGTTGATGACGCCGTCCTTGGTCTTGCACAGTTCCTCGGTCAGGCGGAACAGGTTGGTGGCGTACAGCGTCGATGACTGCTTGGCCAGACGGCTGACCAGGTCGGTGTAGCCGACGATGGTGACGCCGTGCTTCACCACCGATTGGCCCGGCTCGGTCAGCTCGCAGTTGCCGCCCTGCTCGGCGGCCATGTCCACGATGACGCTGCCGGGCTTCATGGTCCTGACCATTTCGGCGGTGATGAGGCGCGGCGCCGGCTTGCCGGGAATCAGCGCCGTGGTGATGATGATGTCCACCTCGCGCGCCTGTTTGGCGTACATCTCGCGCTGCGCCTGCTGGAAGCCCTCGGACATGACCTTGGCGTAGCCGCCACCACCCGAGCCTTCCTCTTCGTAATCGACCTTGACGAACTCGCCGCCCAGCGACACCACCTGGTCGGCGACCTCGGCCCGCGTGTCGTTGGCGCGCACGATGGCGCCCAGTCCGGCGGCCGTGCCGATCGCCGCGAGGCCGGCGACACCGGCGCCGGCGATGAACACCTTGGCCGGCGGCACCTTGCCGGCGGCGGTGATCTGGCCGTTGAAGAAGCGGCCGAAGGCGTTGGCCGCCTCGATGACCGCGCGGTAGCCCGCGACGCCGGCCTGCGAGGTCAGCGCGTCCATCTTTTGCGCACGACTGAGCATGCGCGGCAGCGCGTCGATGGCCAGCACAGTGGCGTGCTTCGCCGCCAACTGCTGCATCAGCTCGGGATTCTGCGCCGGCCACACGAAGCCGAGCAGCGTGCCGCCTTCGCGCATCAGGCCGACTTCGTCGGCAGACGGCGGCCGCACCTTGAAGACGATGTCCGAATTGGCCCACAGCGCGGCGGCGTTGTCGACCACCGTCGCGCCGACGGCGCGATAGCTGTCGTCGTCGCAGTTGGCCGCCGCGCCGGCGCCGCTTTCCACCTGCACGGCAAAGCCGAGCTTGATGAGCTTCTCGACCACCTCGGGCACGGTGGCAACACGTTTCTCGCCGGCGAATGTCTCGCGCGGCACGCCTATGGTCATCGGCATGGGTACTCCCTCCATTTCGAGTGGCGGCCATCATAGCGGCAGCCGCCGGTGCCGGGCTTGTCCGAGGTCAACTCGTGCCGAGCAGCGAATCGACGAATTCGATCCAGTGGCGTACCGGGATTCCGGCCGCATCGCCAAGATGGGCGATGCAGCCGACGTTGGCGCTGACGATCAGCGACGGCGCCGCTGCCGTCAGGGCGGCAAGCTTGTTGTCGCGCAGCCGCTGCGACAGTTCCGGCTGCAGGATCGAGTAGGTGCCGGCCGAGCCGCAGCACAGGTGGCCTTCGGCCACCGGCACGGCCGTGGCTCCGGTCGCCGCCACGATGGCCTCGATCAGACCGCGCAATTGCTGGCCGTGCTGCAGCGAGCAGGGGTTGTGGATGGCGATCCGCGTGTCGTCGGCGCGGGCGAGGCGCGGCGCCAGCGTACCGAACTCGGCGGCCACCACTTCGCCGATGTCGCGCACCATCGTGGTGATGCGCGCGGCCTTTGCGGCGTACGCCGCGTCGTGGCGCAGCAGATGGCCGTATTCGCGCACATGTGCGCCGCACCCCGACGCGTTGATGACGATGGCCTCGGCGCCGCCTTCGACCAGCGGCCACCAGGCGTCGATGTTTCGCCGCGCGTCGTCGAGGGCCCCTGCGCCGTCCGACAGGTGATGGCGCACGGCACCGCAACAGCCGGCGCCCCCCGGTTCGATCACGCCGATGCCCGCGGCATCGAGCACGCGCGCGGTGGCGACGTTGATGTTGGGAAACATGCCCGGCTGCACGCAGCCGGCAAGCGAAATCACGCGGCGGCGGTGCGTGTCGCCCTGCCGCGGCCGCGCGCCGACGTGCGCGGGCGCCGGCACCTTGGCCTTCAGCGCCGCCGGCAGCAGCGGCCGCACGGCCTTGCCCAGCGCCATCGCCGTGCCGAACAGCGCGCGGTTGGGCACGAAGCGCCGCAGGGCGCCGCGCAGCAGCGCCTGGGTGCCCGTGCGCGGCACGCGCGCATCGACGACGGCGCGGCCGATGTCGAGCAGGCGCGCGTACTCGACGCCGGAAGGGCACGTCGATTCGCACGAGCGGCAGGTCAGGCAGCGGTCGAGGTGCAGCTGCGTACGCGCTGTCGGCTGCGCGCCTTCGAGTACCTGCTTGATCAGATAGATGCGGCCGCGCGGGCCGTCGAGTTCGTCGCCGAGCAGTTGGTAGGTGGGACAGGTGGCGGTGCAGAAGCCGCAATGCACGCAGCGGCGCAGGATGCGCTCGGCCTCGTCGCCGTCGGGCGTGCCGCGGATGAAATCGGCGAGGTGGGTCTCCATCAGCCGACGTCCCCATGCCTGCTGCGCTTGCCGATATGGCCTTGCGCGGTGCTCGCTTCGTCGCCTGCCAGCCAGGCATGTCTCCTTGCTGTGCGCCGGGCGCGGCCATCTGGGCTGCGCTCGCGACGGCCTGTGCTCCGTCGGGTCGGGCTCATGGCACAGCCGGGTACAAACGACCCGCGTTGAACACGCCATGCGGATCGAATGCGGCGCGCAGCCGCTGCTGCAAGGCGGCGATCGCGGGTACCGTCGGCGTGAAGACGCCCACCGACTTGTCGCCGCCGCGAAACAGCGTCGCGTGGCCGCCCGCCTTGGCGACGGTTTCGCGCAGCGACCGGGCGTCGAATTCGCCGCGCAACCAGCGCTGGCCGCCGCCCCATTCGACCAGCGTCGGCCCCAGATCGAGTGCAGGCGCGGTCGATGGCACGGCAAGCCGCCACAGCGGCGCGTCACCGGCGAAGAATGCGTGCGTGTGATCGCGCAGCGACGCCCACAGCGCCGTGCCACCACCACTGTAGTTTGCGCCTTCAGGCGAGGGCGGCTCGCCACCGATCTTGCGCGCCGCCGCCTCGACCGCCGCGCGGGCGCCGGCCAGGCGCACGGCGAGCATGCCGCCCTGCTCGGGCGACCAGCACGTCGCGGCCAACGGCAGGGGCTGGCCGGCCCACTGATTGACGGCCTGCAGCGCGTCCGCTTCGTTCATCGCCAGGACCACCGTGGCGTCGGCCACGGGCACCGGCAGCACCTTCACCGAAACGTCCAGCAGCACGCCCAGCGTGCCCATGCTGCCGGCCATCAGGCGCGAGACATCGAAGCCGGCGACGTTCTTCATTACTTCGCCGCCGAACTTCAGCACGCGGCCGTTGCCGTCCATGATCGTGACGCCGAGCACGAAATCGCGCAGCGCGCCCACGCTCATGCGCCGCGGACCGGAGAGCCCGCAAGCCACCATGCCGCCGATGGTGCCACCGGCGCCGAAGCGCGGCGGCTCGAAGGCGAGGCACTGGCCTTGCGCGGCGAGCCGCGACTCGACCTCGGCCAGCGGCGTGCCGGCGCGGGCGGTGATGACCAGCTCGCTCGGTTCGTAGTTGGCGATGCCCTGCCAGGCGCGCACGTCGAGCACGTTGCCCGTCGCTGCGCCGCCGTAGAAATCCTTGCTGCCGCCGCCGCGGACGACCAGCGGCGTGCCGGCGCGGATGCGCTCACGGAACCCGGCAAGCAGGGCGTCCATCAGAAGCGCTCCAGTTCGGGATGCGGCAGCTGGCCGCCATGCACATGCATGCGGCCCAGCTCGGCGCAGCGGTGCAGCGTCGGCACCGCCTTGCCCGGATTGAGCAGGCCGGCGGGATCGAAGGCGGCCTTGACGGCATGGAAGGCGGCCAGCTCGTCGGTGGCGAACTGGTCGCACATGGCGCCGATCTTCTCGAAGCCGACGCCGTGCTCGCCGGTGATCGTGCCGCCCAGCGCCACCGACAAACGCAGGATCTCGGCGCCGAACTCCTCGGTGCGCTCCAGTTCGCCGGGCACATTGGCGTCGTAGAGAATCAGCGGATGCAGGTTGCCGTCGCCGGCATGAAAGACGTTGATGCAGCGCAGGCCGTATTTCCGTTCCATCTGCGTGATGGCGCCGAGCATGTCGCCCAGGCGCTTGCGCGGTATGGTGCCGTCCATGCAGTAATAGTCGGCGGAAATGCGTCCTGCCGCGGGGAAGGCCGCCTTGCGGCCGGCCCAGAAGCGCAGCCGCTCGGCCTCCGACGCCGATACGCGCAGCGCCTTCGCGCCGGCGCCCTCGAGCACGGCGCTCATGCGGCCGACTTCCTCGCGCACCTCATCCGGCGTGCCGTCCGATTCGCACAACAGGATGGCGGCGGCGTCCAGGTCGTAGCCGGCCTTGACGAAGGGCTCGACGGCGGCGGTGGCCGGCTTGTCCATCATCTCCAGTCCGGCCGGGATGATGCCGGCGGCGATGATCGCCGCCACCGCATCGCCGGCCTTGCCGACGTCATCGAACGAGGCCATGATGCACTGCGCCGTCTGCGGCTTCGGACACAGCTTGACGGTGACTTCGGTGACGACGCCGAGCAGGCCCTCCGAGCCGATGAACAGCGCCAGCAGGTCGAGGCCGGGCGCATCCGGCGCCTCGCCGCCCAACTCGATGACGTCACCGTCGATCAGCACGGCGCGCACGCGCATGACGTTGTGCACCGTCAGCCCGTATTTCAGGCAATGCACGCCGCCCGAGTTCTCGGCGACATTGCCGCCGATGGTGCAGGCGATCTGCGAGCTGGGGTCCGGCGCGTAATAGAGGCCGTGCGCCGCGGCGGCTTCGGAGATGGCCAGGTTGCGTACGCCCGGTTGCACCACGGCCACGCGCGCGAGCGGGTCGAGGCGGACGATGCGCTTCATGCGCGCGGTGCTCAGCACGATGCCGTCGACGTGCGGCAGGGCGCCGGCGGACAGGCCGGTGCCGGCACCGCGCGGCACCACCGGCACGCCGAAGCGATGGCAGGCGCGCAGGATGGCGATTACCTCGGCTTCGCTTTCGGGCAGCGTCACGGCGCGCGGCAGGTGGCGGTAGGCGGACAGCCCGTCGCATTCGTAGGGCCGCAAATCCTCGGCGTCGACCAGCAGGCGGGCGGGGGGCAATGTCTCGCGCAATGCCGCCAGCAATGCCGCGATGTCGGCCGTCGAAAAATCGGGTTCGTGCGACGCAGTCATGTGACGAGGATGGCACGAAAATCGTTGACGTTGGTGCGCGTCGGGCCGGTGACGACGAGGTCGTCGGCTGCCTCGAAGGCGCCGAAGGCGTCGTTGTCGGCGAGCCGGGCACGCGCGTCGATGCCGGCTGCCGCCATGCGTGCCAGCGTATCCGGCGCAAGCAATGCGCCGGCATTGTGTTCCACGCCGTCGATACCGTCACCGTGGTCTCGCCGCCCGAGAGCAGCACGCAGGGGGCGCCGGCCGGCGTGCCGTGCGCCCGGCAGGCCAGCGCGATGCCGGCGAGCACGCGCGCCACTTCGCGCGCTTCGCCTTCGATGCGGTCGCCGAGGATCACCGGCGTGATGCCCTGCGCGCGGGCGATGGTGGCAGCGGCCTCGAGGCTGTCGTGCGGCGTGGCGATGACCTGCGTCCGGCAAAACGGGAAGGCGGCATCGCCCGCCGACGGCACCGTCGGCCCGGAGGCGATGGTGGCCGGGTCGTCGCCAGGCACGTCGGAGATCGCCAGTGTGAGTACGCGCGCCGGCATCGCGGCGGCGGCGAGCTTGCCGCCCTTGATCGCCGACAGCCGCTTGCGCTCGGCGTTGATCGCGTGGATCGAGGCGCCATTGCGCAGCAGCTCGCGCGTGCGGGCCTGCTTTTCGGCGAGCGTGACGCCCGGCGCCGGCAGCGCCAGCAATGCCGAGCCGCCGCCCGACATCAGCGCCAGCACGAGGTCGTCGGCATGCAAACCCTGTACGGCGGCCAGGATGCGCTGCGCCGCTGCGGCGCCGGCGGCATCGGGAACCGGATGCGCGGCTTCGATGACCTCGATGCGGGTCGTCGGCATGCCGTGGCCATAGCGCGTGACGACGAGGCCGGCCAACGGCGCAGCGGCGGGCCAGTGCGCCTCGACGGCGGCGGCCATCGCGGCAGCGGCCTTGCCGGCGCCGACGACGATCGTGCGCCCGGCAGGCGGGGCGGGCAGATGAGGCGGCAGGCAATGTGCGGCGTCGGCGCGGTGCACCGCGGCGTCGAACAGCGCGCGCAGCAGCTCGCGGGGCGTCACAGGGCGTTCCGCCAGCCGAAGCTGTCCGACGTCGCCCCCAGTGGCAGGTATTCGGCGCCGACCCAATGCGCGTAGCCCAGTCGCCGCAATTCGGCGAAGAGGAATTCGAAGCGGATTTCGCCGGTGCCCGGCTGGTGGCGCCCCGGGTTGTCGGCGAACTGGATATGGCCGATGCGCGGCAAGTGCGTCGCCAGCGTTCCCGCCAGATCGCCTTCCATGACCTGCGCGTGATAGAGGTCGTATTGCAGTTTCAGATTCGGTGCGCCGACCGCATCGATCAGCGCCAGCATCTGGCGCGACGTGGGAATCAGGAAGCCGGGGTTGTCGCGGCTGTTGAGCGGCTCGACGAGCAACGCGATGCCGGCATCGCCAAGCACCTGGGCGGCGTGACGCAGGTTGTCGGTGAGCGTGGCCATGGCGGTGTCGCGCGCCAGGCCGGGCGGCGGAATGCCGGCGAGGCAATTGAGCCGCGGTACGTCGAGCGCGCGCGCGTAGTCGAGGGCACGCGAAACGCCGGCGCGGAATTCGTCGACGCGATCGGGCAGGCAGGCGATGCCGCGTTCACCCGCCGCCCAGTCACCGGCCGGCAGGTTGAACAACACGACACGTGTGCCCGAGGTGAGCATCACTTCAGCCAGCGCGGCGGCGTCCCACGCGTAGGGAAAGTGGAATTCGACGGCCTCGAAACCGGCGTTCGCGGCGGCCCGGAAGCGTTCGAGGAACGGCAGCTCCTGAAACAGGAACGAAATGTTGGCCGAGAAATTCAGCGTGGCGGGCATGCCACGACTATAGCGTGAGGGATTGCGGCGCCTGCGCCAGCGCCACCAGCGCGTGGTCGTCGGCATCGAGCAGCGTGCGCGCGACGTGCAGCCAGTGTGCGGCGCCGGCGGCGATGGCGTGCTGCAAGGCGTCAACCGCCGTCCCGCCACCACTGTAGTTTGCCTGGCCGTAGGCGGCGGCGAGGCCGGGCGCCAGCTCGCGGCGCAGGCCGTCGAAATCGGCGAACCACAGATGCAGCGAGGCATCGCGACGCTGCGCGACGAGCGCGGGCAGGGTCACCAGGCAATCGGCGAGCAGGTCGCGCACGGCGCGCAGCAGCAGTTCGGCGTGGCGATGGCGCAGCGCCGCGAGGCGCTCGTGCCAGGCCGGACCGAGCAGGCGGCCGGCGGCCAGCTCGCCGGTCTCGTGCAGGATCAGGGTTTCGGTCTCGCTCTCGACGAGGCGTTCGAGCGCCGCGTGCGGATCGGCATCGTAGTCGTAGGCGGCCAGCGCGCGCGCCAGTGCGCCCGGCTGGCGCTTCACCGCCCAGCCCTCGACCTTCTGCCACAACCATTGGCGCAGGGCATCGCGGCGCACGAGGATGGTCTCGCCCTGCAAAGCCGCCGGAATGGCGCTGATGTCGCGCGCGTATTCGCATTCGCAGACGAGCAACTGCGCGCCGTCGCGTCGTTCGGTGCGGGCCAGCCGGCCAAGGAAGAAATGCGGCTTGCCGAAGCGGCCGATGCCGGCGCCATAGACGAGGCCGTGGCGGTTGAGCAGCACGTTGGCGCGCGGCGCGTCGAAGGGCGCGACGCTTTCGTCACCCAGTGCGAGCGGGGCGTACTCGGCCTCGTCCAGTTGCGCCCAGCCGATTTCGCGCTCGCTGATCCAGCGACCGACTTCCTGACGCGGCGGCGAGGCGCCGAACGGCAGCGCATGCTCCCAACGGTAGTGCTCGCGCATGCCGAGCAGGTAGGTGCACATGGTCACGTCGCGAGCGTGGCGCGCGTCGGCGATGTCGCAATTGCGTTGCACGGTGTCGATCAGCGTGCCGAGGCCGGCGATCATGTTGCGCTCCGCGTGCCGTGGCGACGGCGACCCTTCCAGGCCGCGATGCCGCGCACGATGCGTTCGAACGGCAGCGCGGCGAGGCTGCCGTGCGCGTCGATGCCGGCGCGCACCAGCGCGTGCACGTTCGGCGCGGCGGCATCGGGTGCCACGGCGTCGCGCAGGCCGTCGAGGCCGCCGCATTGGATCTTCATCACCATGGCATGAGGCAGGATACGACGGGCGTCGGCGATGCCCAGCGCGAAGGCGGACTTTTCGCGCAGCAGGTTCAGCAGTTCACCGCAGGCGGCGCGCGCCACGGGTTGCGCACAGGCGATCGTCTCGCGCTCGCCGATCTGGTGCCGCACGGCGCATTCGCAGACACCGTGGCGGGCGAGCAGCGCGCGTTCGAAGACGCAGGGCAGGCGGTTGATTTCGCCTTTGGCGTGCCGGAACGCGGACTCGTCCATGCGGTCGCTACCAATCGTCTCCCGTCAGCGGTTCGCCTTCGCGCACCTGGCTGAGCAGCTCTTCGGCCTGCAACTCGTTGTCGGCGAAGATGACCTTGACCAGTTCGCCGGGGGCGAGGTCGAGTTCGCGGCGCAGCCGCTTGGCCTCGTTCGAGGCGGGCTTGAAGGCCTCGTGCTGATCGAGACGCGCGAGATTGCGCACGGGGCCGAGCGGGGTAACGCGGTAGATGTAGTAGGGCACGGCAGGCTAGTCCACGTAGCGCACGGTGGCCTTGCGCCGGCCGGGCTTGGATTTCTGGATGATGACGCCCTTGACCGTGCCGCGGATGGCGGGGATCGCGGCCGACGGATAGGCGGCATTGAGCGCGGCGAGTTGCCATCCCTCGCCTTGCCGGCGCAATTGCCGGAAGACCCATTCGTCCTCGACCTGCGCCAGCACGTAGCTGCCATCGGTCGCCAGGCCTTCGGGTTCGACGAGGATGATGTCGCCCTCGACGAATTCGGGCTCCATGCTGTCGCCAAGCACCATCAGGGCAAAGGGTTCGCCGCCGGCACAGGATTTCACCGTCGGGTCTTCGTCGCTGACCGGATGCAGCGGAATGATCTTGCGTTGATTCATCGTGCCCGCATGCTACCGCGAGCAGCGTCAGCACGCTTCGCCACGCAGGCGTTTCGGGTCGGCACCTGCTTCGCGCAAGGCCGGGAGCAGGCGATCAAGGTCGGCAGGCGGTGCCGCGACATACACGGACGCCGCAGCGAGCGCCATCTGCTCCGGCAGCCGCTCGGCCAGAGCGGCGACAGGATCGTCGGCGACCACGGGCAGGAACTCGAAGCTTTCGATCGCATCGGCCCAGGCGCGTGCCGGATTGGGCAGGTAGATGCCGCCCGGTTGTGACGAAAGCCAGACGAGGGTGATGGGGCGGGCGTCGTCCTGCGCCAGTGCGTGCTCGATGAGGCTGGCGATCGGTGCGTAGCCATGGTCGACGGCGACGAACAGCAGCGGGCGCAGATCGTCGGCGGGCAGCGTGAAGTCGCCCCACGGACCCCACACCGAGATGTCGTCGCCGGCCTTGATCTGTCCGGCAAATGCGGCATGCACGAAGCGCGCCGCCTGTTCGCGCACTTCGCTGCGCGACAAGTGGAAATGCAGGTTGCGATCGTCGCACGGACAACTGGCGATGGGGAAATCGCCGTGGGCATCGCTCGCGCCACTCAGGCCCAGCGTGACGCGCTGCCCGGCGAAGAAGCGCAGGCGGTTGCTGCGCGGTGTTTGCAGATGCAGGCGCAGCACGTCACCGCCCAGCGTGTCGATCGCACGAACGCGGGCGATGAGGCGCTGTTCGGGCACATCCGCCGCCGCGCCGGCCTCGATCGCCTCGATGACCAGTTCGGGGCTGACGGCCGTGTTGCAGCACATCAATGCGAAGCCCTGCGCGCGCTCGGCGGCAGAGAACGGGTAGTCGGCGTGGACGACGGGCCGGACTTCGCCTTCGATCACCCGGCATTTGCACAGTCCGCAAGTGCCATTGCCGCAGCCGTAGTTCGGCGCCAGGCCCGCGGCCAGGGCCGATTTGAGCAGCGTCTCCGAACCATCGACGTAGAACTCGTGCCCCGACGGCCGCAGCGTCACTTGCGCCGACATCACGCGCATCACGGTGGTCAGCGTCTCGACCATGGTGGCGGCATCGGCGGCGGCGCTGCTGGCCAGCACGTCGGCCAGTCCGTCGTCGAGCAGGCGGGCGATCTCGGCGGGGTCAGGCACGGGCACGGCGTCGATGCGCGTGCGTACGGCGTCGAGCAGCGCGTGGTAACGCGTCAGGTGGCGGCGCGCTTCGGCCAGCTCTTGTGCTTGCAGGAACAGCCGGCGTGCCAGCACTTCCTGCGTGGGCAGAACACGTTCGCGCAAGCGTTTGGCGAACGCATCGTCGCGGATGCCGACGACCTTCTCGAAGGCGCCGCTTTGCTCCAGCTGCGCTTGCGGATACGCACGCAACAGGTCCTCGGCGGTCACCGTGCCGTCAAAGGAGGGCAATTCGCCGTTGTGGATGCGTTGCTGCAGTTCAGTCCGCGAAATGCCGATCAGGTGGGCTGCGCGGGACAGTGTCAGGGTCTGCGCCATGGCTGACGAGCATATCGCAAGGCTGCTGCCGGCCTGATCGAAAGACGTTATGCGTCGATGGGTCGCCCGCGGCGCGCCGCGCAGGCACATTTCGAATAATCGACATTCACATTTGCGTCTAACCAACGGATTTTTAATGACTATGCAATTTCCACCTGGATGCAACGTAAGCCCTTGTTCGATTGGGAAAAATCACTGAAAAGCGCTTGACGGGTGTAGAAAAGTGTCTTAGAGTGGGTTTAAGTGGGAAACGGTGGGCAAACGAGCGTTCGAATCGAGCGCTCCAGGAGGGGGCATGTTCCAGGGTGCGACAGCGCTGAGTCTCGATGCCAAGGGCCGCATGGCGGTTCCGGCAAAGCATCGTGACGCGCTGACCTCACCGGGCCATGGCCGCCTCGTGCTGACGGCTCATCCGCACCGCTGCCTGCTGCTCTATCCGGAGCCGGCGTGGCAGCCGATCCGCGCCCAGGTGCTGGCGGCGCCCTCGCTGCAGGTCGATACGGCGCGCGTGCGCCGGCTGCTCGTCGGCTTTGCCGAGGATGTCGAGATCGACGCTGCCGGTCGCCTGCTGGTGTCGCCCGCGCTGCGGCAGTTCGCCGCGCTCGAAAAATCGGTATGGATGGTCGGCCAGGGCACTCATTTCGAGGTCTGGTCCGAGGCGCTTTGGCTGGCGCAACAGGAAGCCATCCTGGCGATGGGCGATCAGCTGCCCCCGGGACTGGAAAACCTTGCGCTGTGACTGCGCTCGTCCACGTCCCGGTGCTGCTCGCGCAGGCGGTGGCGGCGCTGGCCATCCGGCCCGGCGGCATCTACGTCGATGCGACCTTCGGGCGCGGCGGACACGCGCGGGCGATCCTTGCGCAGATCGGTCCGGCGGGCCGGCTGATCGCGCTCGATCGCGATCCGCAGGCGATTGCCGCCGGCGCGTCGCTGGGCGATCCGCGGCTGGCCCTGATTCATGCGCCATTCAGCGAGATGGGCGCGGTACTCGATGCGCAAGGCGTCGGGCAGGTGGATGGCGTGCTGATGGACATCGGCGTGTCGTCGCCTCAGCTCGATACGGCCGAGCGCGGCATGAGCTTCCGGTTCGATGCGCCGCTGGACATGCGCATGGACACCACGAGGGGGGAGACCGCCGCCGATTTTCTGGCGCGGGCATCAGAAGCTGACATCGAAAGGGTGGTGAGGGACTATGGCGAAGAACGGTTTGCTCATGCGGTTGCAAAGGCGCTTGTTGCTGCTCGGCGCGAACAACGTATTGCAAGGACAGGAGAGCTGGCCACGCTCGTGGCGCAAGTCGTGCGCACGCGCGAGCCCGGCCAGCACCCGGCGACGCGCACCTTCCAGGCTCTACGGATTCACGTCAATCGCGAGCTTGAAGAGCTGTCGCTAGCATTGCCCGCGGCTGCGGGACGACTGGCGCAAGGAGGGCGGCTGGCGGTGATCAGCTTTCATTCGCTGGAAGATCGCATCGTCAAGCGCTTCCTGCGCGAGCAGTCGAATGCGCCGCAACCGCCCCGGGGCGTGCCGGTGCGTGCCGCCGAGTTGCCGGCGCCGCCGTTGCGCCTGGTCGGCAAGCCGATCTTCGCCGACGCCGCAGAGGTGAATGACAATCCGCGCGCCAGAAGCGCCGTGCTGCGCGTGGCCGAACGCATCGGGGCCGCCGCATGACGCGCGTCAATCTCGTCCTGTTGCTCATCGCCGTGGTCTGCGCGCTGTCGACGGTGAATGCCAACCACCGCGCCCGCACGCTCTATTCGGCACTCGACGTCGAACAGAAGCGGACCCGCGCCCTCGATGTGGAATGGGGGCAACTGCAACTGGAGCTGCACACCGTCGCGGCACCGGCGCGCATCGAGCGGATCGCCCGCGAGCGCCTCGGCATGCGCGGTCCCGCCGCCGGCGAGATCCTCGCCATCGAGGCCCGGCCATGATCAGCCGTCGCGTTGGGCGCAATCCGCTGTTGTCGTCGCGTCTGCCGGCATGGCGTCGACGCGTGCTGCTCGGCTTGCTGCTGGCGGGATTCGCCACGCAGGCCGGGCGCGCGCTCTTCTTGCAGGGCGTGAACAACGAATTTCTCGGCGAGAAGGGTCGCGCCCGTTATGAACGGCAGCTCGAGATCCCGGCCACGCGCGGGCGCATCGTCGATCGCCACGGCGGCGTGCTGGCGGTGTCGACGCCGGTCAAGTCCTTGTGGGCGATTCCGGACGACGCCCAGCTTGCGCCGTCGCAACTGCGCGAGCTAGCGAAGCTGCTGGGCATGGAAAGCCGCGAGCTGACGCAGAAGCTTGGCAGCGACCGCGACTTCGTTTATCTCAAACGCCAGATCAGCCCGGAGCTGGCCGCGCGCATCGCCGCCATGAAGCTGCCCGGCCTCCACCAGCAGGACGAATACCGTCGCTACTACCCGTCCGGCGAAACGATGGCGCACATGCTCGGCTTCACCGGCGTAGACGATGCCGGGCAGGAGGGCATCGAGCGTGCCTATCAGGCCGAGCTGGCGGGTCGCAACGGCAGCCGGCGGGTCATCAAGGATCGCCGCGGCAATGTCGTCGAGGATGTCGAAAGCATCCGTGCGCCGCAGGACGGCAAGGATATCGTGCTGGCGCTGGACGCCAAGGTGCAGCACCTCGCCTTCGCCGCGCTGGAGCGCGCCATGCGCGACACGCGCGCCCGCGCCGCGAGCGTGGTGGCGATCGACGTGCGCACCGGCGAAATCCTCGCGCTGGCCAACCTGCCGACCTACAACCCGAACAACCGCGCGCGGCTTTCCGGCCCGCAATTGCGCAATCGCGCGATCACCGACACTTTCGAGCCGGGTTCGACGATGAAGCCCTTCGTCGCCGCGCTGGCGATGGACAAGGGCAACGTCCGCTTCAATACGCCGATCCAGACCGCGCCCGGATCGCTGACCATCGGCAAGGCCAAGATTTCCGATGCCCACAAGCATGGCCTGCTCACGCTCGCCGAAGTGATCCAGAAATCGTCCAACGTCGGCATCGCCAAGGTGGCGTTGGACCTGGAAGCCGGCGACATGGACCGCGGCTTCCGCTCCCTCGGCTTCGGCGCGCCGGTGCAGATCGGGTTCCCCGGCGCCAGCGCCGGGCGCTTGCGGGCGGCGAAAACCTGGAAGCCGATCGAGCAGGCGACGATGGCCTACGGCCACGGCTTGTCGGTGTCGCTGATGCACATGGCGCGCGCCTACCAGGTGTTCGCGCGCGATGGCGACATGCTGCCGCTCTCGCTGGTGCGCGTCGCAGCGCCGCTGCCGCAGCCGGCGACGGTATTTACGCCGCAGACCGCACGCGAAGTCCGCGCCATGCTCGAGATGGCGGTGCAGCCGGGCGGCACGGCGCCGGCGGCGCAGGTGCCGGGCTATCGCGTCGCCGGCAAGACCGGCACGGCGCACAAGATCGAGGAGGGCGTGTACGTGAACAAGTACCTGTCCTCTTTCGTCGGCTTCGCGCCGGCCTCCGAACCGCGCCTGATCGTTGCCGTGGCCATCGACGAACCGCAGGGCAAGCACTACGGCGGCGATGTCGCCGCACCGGTGTTCGCCGAGATCATGGGCGGCTCGCTGCGGGCGCTGGGCGTCGCGCCCGACGCGCCGCTCAAGCCGCTGGTGATGGCCAATGCCGCGCCCGCGGAGAAAAAGTTGTGAATCCGCAGGCGATCCTCGATGCGCTCGCCGCCCACGGCGTCGTCGCGCGCAGGCTGTGTGCCGATTCTCGCCGCGTGCAGCCCGGCGACATCTTCGTCGCGCTGCGCGGTGCGCGCGTCGATGGCCGCGCGTTCATCGCCGATGCGCTGGCGCGCGGCGCCGCCGCCGTCGTCGCCGAGGACGGCACGCCGCCAAACTACAGTGGTGGTGACACGGCGCCTGGCGCAAAACGCGCGCCGATCGTCGTCGTCAAGGGGCTGGCGCACCGCGTCGGCGGCCTTGCCGACGTGGTGTATGGGCATCCCAGTGCGCAACTCTGGCTCGCCGGCGTCACCGGCACCAACGGCAAGACCTCGGTGACGCAATGGATCGCGCAGGCCATGGGCCGGCTAGGCACGCCCTGCGCGGTCATCGGGACACTGGGCAGCGGCCTGCCCGGCGAGCTGGCGGAATCGCCGAACACCACGCCCGACGCCGTGGCGGTGCATGAAACGCTGGCCGGCTTCGTCGCCCGCGGCCTGCCGGCCTGCGCGATGGAGGTTTCGTCGATCGGCATCGCGCAGGGCCGCGTGTGCGCGGCGCGTTTCGCCGTCGCCGCCTTTACCAACCTCACGCGCGACCATCTGGACTACCACGGCGACATGGCGACCTATGCCGAGGCCAAGGCGCGGCTGTTCGCCTGGCCGGCGCTGCCTGCTGCCGTCATCAACGTCGATGACGCGTTTGGTCGCACGTTGGCCCTCGGGCTGCCGCGCGCCGTCGAGGGTTTTGCCTGCGCACTCGACGCGGCCAGCATCCCCGCCGCGTGGCGCGGCAGGACGTTGCTGGCACGAGAGCTCGATTTCAGCGCCGGCGGCGTCGCCTTCAAGGTCGACGGGGTCTGCTTTGCATCTCCCGTGGTCGGCCGCTTCAACGTCGCCAACCTGCTGGTGGTCATCGGCGTGCTGCGCGCGCATGGTCATGCGCTTGGCGACATCGCCGGCGCGCTGACACACCTTGCGCCTCCACCCGGGCGCATGCAGGCGCTGGGCGGCGCCAACGAACCCTTGGTGGTCGTCGACTACGCCCATACGCCGGACGCGCTGGAGCAGGTGCTGGGCAGCCTGCGCGAGACGGCGCGGGCACGCGGCGGCCGGCTGCATTGCGTGTTCGGCTGCGGCGGTGACCGCGATCCGGGCAAGCGGCCCTTGATGGGCGCCATCGCCGAGCGGCTCGCCGACGTGAGCTGGGTGACCAGCGACAATCCGCGCAGCGAGCCGCCGCAGGCGATCATCGATCAGATCGTCGCCGGCATGACGGCGGGCGCCGAACGCGTTGTCGATGCCGAACGCGGCGCCGCGATCATGCGCGCGATCGGCGCGGCGGCGGCTGACGATGTCGTCCTGCTGGCCGGCAAGGGCCACGAGCCGTATCAGGAGATCGCCGGCGTGCGCCATGCGTTCAGCGACAAGGATGTTGCGGCACGTGCGCTGGCGGTGCGCCGGGCGACGGAGGTTGCGACATGAGCACCCGCCGCAGGGCCGCCCCAGGGTGGGAGCAGCCAATGACCCGGAGCCGCGCAGCGGCGAACCGTGAACGCCTCCGTCCAGGGAGCGGCGGTCGGGGGGTGGGTTCATGAAAATCACCCTGCACGACGCCGCGGGCGCCATCGGCGCAGCTATGCCGGCAATGGACGCCGATGTGCTCGCCGTATCCACCGATTCGCGCAGTGCCGGCGCAGGCGAGCTGTTCGTCGCCATTGCCGGCGAACGCTTCGACGGCCACGACTTTCTCGCCGATGTCGCCGCGCGCGGCGCCTGCGCGGCCGTCGTCGCCGCGGGTCATCCGGCGCT
>JBGARB010000056.1:0-23512 GCA_044230495.1 Rhodocyclaceae bacterium | reverse complement strand
CCCTTCCGCGCTGGCGGCGGCAACGAGGCCGGCGGCTGCCCGGTGCGCATCGCCTATGCCAATGGCGAAGCGCGCGCCGACCTCGCGCTGCCCTGGCGCGTCACGCTCGACGACGCCCTGATCGGCGAGCTGACGCAGTGGCTCGAGCGCGACAACGTCGAAGTCGTCTACCACTGACGTTTGCGCCGTCCTGCCTGCCACTGCGGATTCGTGGCGCCGGCATGATCGGCGAACCGAACACTGACCCCACACGACCGATGTCCGACGACGATCTCACCTTCGATCCCGCGCGCATCGATGCGACGGCCGCGCATGCCTTCCTGACCACGTCGTATTGGTCGCCGGGCATTCCGCTCGCCGTCGTCCGTCGCGCCATCGCGAACTCGCTGTGCGTCGCCGTGCGGCGCAACGGCGAGCAGATCGCCTTTGCCCGTGCCGTCACCGATCGCGCCACCTTCGCCTACCTCGCCGACGTGTATGTGCTCGAAGCGCATCGCGGGCAGGGCATCGCCCGCAGGATGGTCGCCGCGCTGCTCGCGCACGCCGACCTGCAGGGCCTGCGCCGGCTCATGCTCGCCACGCGCGATGCGCATGGGCTGTACACGAGCTTCGGCTTCACGCCGCTGCGCAACCCGCCCAGCATGATGGAACGCCACCATCCCGACGTGTATCGCCGATTGGACGGACCAGGTGACTGACGTTGCAGCGCCGATGCGCCGTCCCGCCACCACTGTAGTTTGGAAGTCGGATGTTGAACAACGGCGCGACGAATCCGCGCGGCTGTTCAGCGGCATCGCCGCTGCGTTCAACCAGTTCATTCACTCCGCGGTCGATGCCGCTGCGCCGCGCTGTATCGAGGCGCGATTGACCCCCTGTGCGGCGCGCCATGAGTTGCAGACAGTAGGGAGGTGATGATGGACGACAACGCATGGCAATGTGCGCTTTGCAAAGTGCCCAACTCTCCGACCCTGCAGGAATGCCGCAACTGCAAGACGCCTCGAACGCTGACGACCGAGAAGCTTGCTGAGAAGAACGCTGCGGTTGAATCGAGAGCGATCTATGTCTTCCAACTGGTCGTTCTGGTCTTTACGGTCTCGCTGGCAAGAGTAGCGACCAGTTCGATTTGGATTGGCGCGTCAATCGTCTTCTTTGGCTGGTGGATCGGTCTCGCGTACTTTGCATCAGAGCCATGGGCTGGCGAGTTTCGGCAGGAACGCCGGTTCTTTCACCAACTGATTGACGCCCAGCCCTCCAGACTGCGTGGGTGGATCATTCAAGCGTTCTACGGCGGGCTCTACTGGCCCATCTTCATCTCGAAAGGTAGCTACCGTTACGTGATTGTCGTCGCTTTTGTCATCTACGTCGGACTTGCGATATTTCGCGCCTGATCTGGAGACACAGTTTCGTTACTCCCACGCAGCGGGGAATGCCCGCGAAAGCCGCGCGGGTCAGCCATGTTGGTTTTCCGATTGCAGCGCCGATGCGCCGTCCCGCCACCACTGTAGTTTCAGGCCGATGCCATTTGCCGGCAGAGTGTCTTTACTTGTAACGGCGCCTGCCACGATTCGCGCGCTCGCGTAGTCTTCGCGGCCATTGCCGCCCCGCGAGACGACCGTGCCCAATACCCCCATGCGCCGCATACCCATTTTCCTTTGCGGCCTGCTCGCCGCGCCGCTCGCGCTGGCCCAGGAGGTGAATCCGGCCATCGGCGGCGATGCGCCGCAGCGTCCGCAGCGCGTCGAGATCAATGCCCGCACCCAGACCGGCACCGACCTTCGGCGCAGCGCGATGGTGGCCAAGCAGACCTATGGCCGCGAGGAGCTCGACAAGTACGGCGACACCAGCATGCTCGACGTGCTCAAGCGCCTGCCCGGCGTCAATGTCGCCGGCGGCGCGCCGCGCATGCGCGGCCTCGGCGCGGGCTACACGCAAATCCTCATCAACGGCGATCCGGCGCCGCCCGGCTTCTCGCTGGAGCAGTTGAACCCGGCGCAGGTCGAGCGCATCGAGGTCACCAAGGCGCCGACCGCCGAGCACAGCGCGCAGGCCGTGGCCGGCACGATCAACATCATCCTCAAGGATCCGCCGCGACAGTCGCAACGTGACCTGCGCATCGGCATGAACTACGCGCGCGAGCGGCCGACGGCGAACGCCAACTTCACGTGGGGCGAGAAGATCGGCGGCCTGGCCGCGACAGTGCCGGTGTCGGTCTTCGAGTGGCGCGGCGCCGCCGACGTCGAGAACGAGCGGCACCAGGCCGGCAGCGACGGCCTCGAAGCGCGCGGCCTGCAATCCGGCGCACAACGCTTCTGGGGCCACGGTTTCAACCTCTCGCCGCGCATCAACTGGAAGCGTACCGACGAGGAATCGCTGTCGCTCAACGCCTTCATCCACAGCGTGCATTGGAACAACGCCAGCGATTTCCGCAACACCGCGCTGCTGGGCCAGCCGCGTTTCGACGACGACACCGAACAGCACGGCACCTGGCAGTCGCAGCGTGTGAATGCCACCTACATCAACCGCTTTTCCGATTCGCAGCGCATCGAGCTGAAGGCCGGATTCCAGCGCGCCCGCGCGGTCTTCGATGTCAGCACCTATGACGCGATCGGTCCGCACATCCGCGCCCGCGGCGCCAACGAGGATGTCGGCTGGACGCAGGCCGGCAAATACAGCCAGCTGATGGGCGAGGCCCACACGCTGACCGCCGGCTGGGACCTCGAGAACCGCCGCCGCGAAGAGAACCGCGTCGTCACCGACCGCGGCCTGCCGCAGCTGATCGACTACGAAGGCCAGCCCTTCGATGCGCGCATCGTGCGCAGCGCGATCTACGCGCAGGACGAATGGGAAATCTCGTCCAATTGGTCGGCCTACCTCGGCCTGCGCGCCGAAGAGATCCGCACCACCAGCACGGGCGGCGACCTCGAGGTGGAGAACGCCAGCCGCGTCGTCACGCCGCTCCTGCACCTGAACTACAAGTTCGACGCACCGCCCGAGGCCAAGGGCGCCGACATGATCCGCGCCAGCCTCACGCGCAGCTACAAGGCGCCGGAAACCGGCTCGCTGCTGGCGCGACCGATGCTCAACGGCCTTTACCCGAGTCCGACGCAGACCAATACGGAGCTTTCGCCCGATCGCATGGGCAACCCGACGCTGGAACCCGAGCTGGCGCTCGGCTTCGACCTCGCGTGGGAAAAATATCTCGAAGGCGGCGGCTTGCTGTCGGTCGGCGTCTTCCATCGCCGCATCGAGGATCTGATCCGCAATGTCGTCGTGCTCGAGACCGTGGACTACGCGCAGGTGCCGCGCTGGGTCTCGCGGCCGCGCAACTTTTCCAAGGCATCGACCTCCGGCGTCGAGCTGGAGGTCAAAGGCCGCGCCGGCGAGCTGTTGCCCGCCGTGTTCGATCCCAAGCAGGCGCTCAACCTGCGGGGTGCGCTGAGCTATTACCGTTCGCGCGTCGATGCCGTGCCCGGCCCCGACAACCGGCTCGACGGCCAGCAGCCGTGGTCCGGCAACTTCGGCGTCGACTACCGCTTCAGCGGCCTGCCGGTGGTGACCGGCGCGAGCTTCGTGTTCACCCCCGGCTATGCCACGCGACAGACGCTCAGCCAGCAGATCGAGCAGGTGCGCACGCGCGCGTTCGATGCCTTCGTGCAGATCATGTTCAGCAAGACCACTTCGCTGCGCATCGCCGCCAACAACCTTGCGCCGCTCGACGAAGTGACCGCCACCACGCTTGCCAGCGGCGACGACAGCCGTTCACTGCGTCGGCGGCCGACGTTCTACAGTGTCGGCCTGGATATGAAATTGTGATGGAGATACCCATGAAGCCAATCCGCCAATCCGCCTTGCCGTTCGCCCTGCTTGCCGCCATGTCCGCCGGTGCCTTCGCGCAAACGCCGCCGGCCGAGCCCGCCGCGACACCGGCGCCGACGACGGCGGCCAAGCCGCCCGCGGCGCCGGCTGCCAAGCCCGGCGAGCCGAAGGCGTTTGCCGACGTCATCAAGGACGCCGTGCGCCTGCCGGGGCTGTTCACGCTCTACCGCAACGACAAGGAAGCCAAGGTCTGGATCGAGATCGCGCCGGAGCAATTCGATGCGCCGTTCTGGTTCCAGGCCAACAGCACGCAGGGCATCGGCCAGGGCGATGTCCGTCCGCACATGAAGCATCCTCGGCACGGCGGCCGTCGCCAGCGCACCGCACCCCGAGCGCAAGTCGGTGCTCGTCGAGGCCAATGCGCTGCTGCTCGCCGACATCCCGGGCTTCTCGACGCGCCTCGAAGCCGCCTACCGCATTCCCTATGCGTGGGACGGCAAGGGCTCGTATCTGGCCAGGGTGCGCGCCGACGACAATATCGCCGGCTTCTCGGTGGTCGCGCACTACGCCGTGCCCAGGCTGCCGGTGCCGCCCTTGAGCCCGCCGCCGGCGCCGCTGCCGCCGCCGCCGACCACGCTCGAGGATGCGCGCAGCATGCTGCTGGGCTTCTACTATTCGTTCGCGCGCCTGCCGGCGCAGCCGATGGCCGCGCGTCCGGCCGATTCGCGCGTCGGACATTTCGTCACCCGGCGCTGGGATTTCACCGACGATTTCGCCGCCTTCCCGCGGCAATACGTGGTGAACCGCTGGCGCCTGGAGAAGGCCGACCCGATGGCGGCGAGCTCGAAGCCGGCGAAGCCCATCACCTTCTGGCTGGACAAGAACATTCCGATCAAATATCGCGCCAAGGTCGAGGAAGGCGTGCTCGAGTGGAACAAGGCCTTCGCGCGCATCGGCTTCATCGATGCCATCGTCGTGCGTCAGCAGCCCGACGACGCCGAGTTCGACAACAACGACGCGATGCACGCGTCCATCCGCTGGTATGCCGACACCTCGGACGGCGCGCTGGCGACCGGACCCAGTCGCGTCGATCCGCGCAGCGGCGAGATCCTCGATGCCGACATCAGCTTCTCGGAAGGCTGGACGCGGCTGCCGCGCCGCCGCGCCGTCGAGCAGTTGCCCAGCGTGGCGCAAGGCAACCACTACGCGGCGGCACGCTTCGATGCCCGCGATGCCGACGCGGCGTTCGCGCGGCTGGCGAGGGGCGAAATGCCTGCCGCGTGCGACTACGAGCAGCAAGCGATGGACGAGGCGGCCTTCGCGCTCGACCTGCTCGCCGCGCGCGGCGAGATCGACCCGGACAGTCCGGAAGCCGAAAAGATCGTGCTCGAGCAGCTCAAGGACGTGGTGACCCACGAAGTCGGCCACACGCTTGGGCTGACGCACAACTTCCGCGCCTCGACGATCTACACCCACGAGCAGCTGGAGAACCGCGCCTTCACCGAGGTCAACGGCATCGCCGGCTCGGTGATGGAGTACAACGCGCTCAACATTGCGCCGCAGGGCCGCCCGCAGGGCCAGTACGGCATGAGCACGCTCGGCCCCTACGACTACTGGGCCATCGAATATGCCTACAAGCCGCTCGACGCCGCCATCGAGAAGGACGTGCTGCTGACCATCGCCTCGCGCTCCAAGGAGCCGCAACTGGCGTTCGCCAACGACATCGACGCCGGCCTGCCGTCAGTCGAAGGCATGGACCCGGAAGTCACGCGCCGCGACCTCGGCGCCGATCCGCTGGTGTTCGCCGCGCGCCGCATGCAGCTCTCGCAGGAGCTGTGGCAGCGGCTGCAGCAGCGCCCGCTCAAGCCCGGCGAGCAACACGACCTGCTGTTGCGCAACTTCACCAGCGCCGCGGCGCAGGTCGATCTGGCCGCCACCGTCGCGGCGAAGTACGTCGGCGGCGTCGTGCACTTGCGCGATCATGGCGACAGCGGCCGCGCGCCGCTCAACCCGGTGCCGGCCGCGCAACAGCGCAAAGCGCTCAAGCTCATCGCCGACGGGCTGTTTCGCGCCAACAGCTTCCGCTTCAAACCCGAGTTCGTCGCCCGCCTGGTGCCCAACCAGTTCGACCGCTGGTTCGGCGGCTTCGGCGATCGCAACCTGGCCGCCATCGTCAATCCCGACGCCAGCCTCAGCGGCGCCGTGCTGGCGCTGCAGCGCGCCGCCCTCGACAGACTGCTCGCCGATGGCGTCGCCGCGCGCATCCTCGATGCGCCGGCCAAGCTCAAGTCGCCGCGCCAGGCCTTCCCGCTGGCCGAGTTGTACGACACGCTGCAAGGCGCCATCTGGAGCGAGCTGGGCGGCGGTGGCGACATCGCGCCGATGCGCCGCAACCTGCAACGCGAGCATCTGCGCCGTGTCGTCGGCGTGCTGCTCAAGCCGGCACCGACGACGCCCGCCGACGCCCGCAGCCTGCAGCGTCTGAATGCGCAGCCTTGCCGAGAGCCTCGACATGCTCGACGAGGCGCTCAAGGCGCCGCTGCAGCGCGCCGCCTGAAACTACAGTGGTGGCGGGACGGCGCCATCGGTCGCCGCGCCGCGGCCGAGCCGCCACGCGACGATGAGGCCCGCCGCGGCGGGCAGCGTCATCAGCAGGAAGGCGCTGCTGCCCATCGCCGTCCATGCCTGACCGGCGATCCACAGGCTGCTGCCAAGGAAGACGCCGCCGACCAGCGCCGAGTGCAGCGTCTGCGCCGTCGCCGAGTATTCGCGCGGCACTGCCTCGCGCAGCAGGCGCATGACGCCCAGATGCGTGGCGCCGAAGGTGCCGGCATGCAGCACCTGCACGGCGACCAGCGCGCCGACGCCTTCCAGATGCGCCAGCAGTGGCCAGCGCACCAGGCAGATCGCGCCGCCGATCGCCAGCAGGCGTGCCGGCGGCACATGCGCCAGCCACTTCGTCGAGAGATAGAACAGCACGATCTCGGCGATCACGCCTTCCGTCCACAGCGCGCCGATGACGGTGGCGTCGTGGCCGAGCGCCTGCCAGTGCAACGTGGCGAAGGCATAGAGCACGCCATGGCTGGCCTGGATCAGGCCCGAGGCGAGGATGCCGAGCACGAACACGCGGTTGCCGGCCAGCGCGCGGATCGCCGCGCGCGCCCCCGGATGCGGCGTGCCATCGCCGGGCGTCTCGCGCAGGTCGGGCAGGGTCCATGCCGCTGCCGCCTGCAACAGCATGGCGACGAACAGGATCGGCAGCACGCGTTCGGCCTCGGCGCCCGAGAGCAGTGCGCCACACAACAGCGAGCCGACGATGAAGCCCTTGCTGCCCCAGGCGCGGGTGCGCGCATAGTCCGCGGCGCCGCGGCGCTCGGCGAGCAGCGTCAGGTGGTCGGTCAGCGGCACGATGGCCGCCAGCAGAAGGCCGATCACGACATGCAGCGCCAGTTGCGTCGCGAAGCCGGGAACGACCGCGAACAGCGCAGTGGCCGGCACCAGCAGCAGGCAGACGGCGACGAGGAAGCGCCGGTGCGCGCCGGCGCGGTCTGCGGCCAGACCGATCAGCGGTGCGGCCACCGTGCGGCCGATGGCCAGCACGAACAGCAGCGTACCGACCTCGGCGGCATTGAAGCCGCGCCCGGCGAGCCACAACGGCCAGTACGGCATATGCACGCCGATGACGACGCACAGCGCGAAGAAGAACAGCGCCAGGCGCGCGCCCGTCCGGCCCGGTGCGCTCACGCGACGGTGGGCCGGGCCTCGAAGCCGGTGAAATCGCCCTCGGCGAATTCGACTGCGAGATGGTCGACGCGCGCGCCGGGCGGACCGCGGCGCGCTGCGGCGAGCAGGCCGGCGATGGCCTCCGGCGTGCCGGCGACGACCGCTTCGACCGTGCCGTCGGCGCGGTTGCGTACCCAGCCGGTCGCACCCAGTCGCGCCGCCTCGGCGCGCAGGAAGTAGCGGAAGCCGACGCCCTGCACGCGGCCGCTGACGATCAGTCGGCGCGCTTCGGCCATGGCGTCTCAGCGCACACGCATGCCGGGCCGCGCGCCGGAATCGGGCGACAGCAGGAAAAGGCCGGGCACGTCGCCGGACTCGTCGGCGGCGGCCAGCACCATGCCTTCGGAGACGCCGAACTTCATCTTGCGCGGGGCGAGGTTGGCGACCATCACGGTGAGGCGACCGACGAGCAGCGCCGGATCGTAGGCCGACTTGATGCCGGCGAAGACGTTGCGCTGCTCGCCGCCCAGATCGAGCGTGAGTTGCAGCAGCTTGGCGGCGCCCTCGACGTGCTTCGCATCGACGATGCGTGCCACGCGCAGATCGATCTTGCCGAAGTCGTCGATCGAGATGTAGGGCTCCCATGGATCGGCCTTCGCCGCTTCGGCGGCAACGACGTGCTGCTGTTGCTCGGCATGGTGCTGCGGTGCCACCGGCGCGGGCACCGCATCGAGGCCGAACAGGGCATCGACCTGGGCTTCCTCGACGCGCTTCATCAGATGCACGTAGGGGCGGATCCGGGTCACCACGAGCGGTGCATCCCAGTGGGTGAGCCGCACGTCGAGCAAGCGGTCGACCTCGGCCACCGTGCCGGGTATCACCGGCGCGAGCAGGCGCGAGAGTTCGGCGAAGGCGGTCATCGCCACCGAGCAAACGCGCTGCAGGTCGGCGGCGCGTGCCGGGTCCTTGCCCAATACCCAGGGCGCGTTGGTATTCACGTACTCGTTGACGCGATCGGCGATGAGCATGATCTCGCGCAGCGCACGCGAGTATTCGCGACCGTCGTACAGCTCGCCGATCGTCGCGCGCGCTTCGCCGATGGCGGCGAGCAGGGCCTCGCCATCGGCGCCGAATGCCTGCGTCAGTTCGCCGTCGAAGCGCTTGGAGAGGAAGCCGGCGCAGCGGCTGGCGATATTGACGTACTTGCCGATCAGGTCGCTATTGACGCGGGCGACGAAGTCCTCGCCGGTGAAGTCGACGTCCTCGACGTTGGCGTTCATCTTGGCGGCGAGGTAATAGCGCAGCCAGTCGGGGTTCATGCCCAGTTCGAGGTAACGCAGCGGGCTGATGCCGGTACCGCGCGACTTGCTCATCTTCTCGCCGCCGACGGTGACGAAGCCGTGTACGTAGACGTGGTCGGGCACGCGATAGGGCTGCCCGGCGAAATGCAGCATCGCCGGCCAGAACAGGCAATGGAAGTAGACGATGTCCTTGCCGATGAAATGCACCTGCTGCGTGTCCGGCGAGGCAAGCAGCGCCGTCATGTCGAGGCGATGGCGTTCGCAATGCGCCTTCAGGCTGGCGAGGTAGCCGATCGGTGCGTCGAGCCAGACATAAAAATATTTGCCCGGCGCATCCGGGATCGGAATGCCGAAGTAGGGCGCGTCGCGCGAGATGTCCCAGTCGGCGAGGTGGCCGTCGGCACCGAGCCATTCGCCGGCCTTGTTGGCGATCTGCGGCTGCAGGCGCTCGGCCGTCGCCCAGCCGCGCAGGAACTCGACGCAGCGCGGATCGGACAGGCGGAAGAAGAAATGCTCCGACTCGCGCAACTCGGGGACCGCGCCGGAGAGCGTCGAGCGCGGGTTCTTCAGTTCGGTGGGGCCATACACGGCGCCGCAGGCTTCGCAGTTGTCGCCGTACTGGTCGGCGGCGCCGCAGCGCGGGCATTCGCCCTTGATGTAGCGGTCAGGCAGGAACATGCCCTTGACCGGATCGAAGAATTGTTCGATGGTGCGCGTGTCGATGAAGCCGCCGGCCTTCAGCTTGCGGTAGATGTCCTGGGAGAAGGCGACGTTCTCCTCGCTGTCGGTCGAATGCCAGTGGTCGAAGCGGATGTTGAAGCCGTTGAGGTAGGCCGGTCGCGTCGCGGCCACGCGGGCCACCAGCTCCTGCGGCGTGATGCCCTCGTCGGCAGCCTTCAGCATGATCGGCGCGCCGTGGGCGTCGTCGGCGCAGACGAACAGCACACGGTGGCCGCGCATGCGCTGGTAGCGCACCCAGATGTCGGCCTGGGTGTATTCCATGATGTGGCCGATGTGGAAGGGGGCGTTGGCGTAGGGCAGCGCGGTGGTGACGAAGTAGGTGCGGGCCATGGCGGAATCCGGAGGGTTCGACCCGAAAGTTTAGCAAAGCGCCCAAAGCGGCCGTCTGCGGTTAACCTTCAGCCTTCCCATCTCGCAAGACCTTGCCGTCATCATTGCCATGAGCCTCTCAGAAACCGACATCCAGAACGCCCTCAAATCGCTCGTCGATCCGAACACCGGCATCGATTTCGTCACTGCCCGCGCCGTCCGCCATGTCAGATGCAGCGGCAACGACGTCAGCGTCGACATCGAGCTGGGCTATCCGGCGAAAACCCAGTTCGACGCCATTCGCGAGCGCGTCGTCGCGCACCTCAAGACTCTGCCCGGCATCGGCAACGTCAGCGTCGGACTGTCCAGCAAGGTCGTTTCGCACGCCGTGCAAAAGGGCGTCAAGCTGATCCCGGGCGTCAAGAACATCATCGCCGTGGCCAGCGGCAAGGGCGGCGTCGGCAAATCCACCACGGCCGTCAATCTGGCGCTGGCGCTGGCCGCCGAGGGCGCCACGGTCGGCCTGCTCGATGCCGACATCTACGGCCCGTCGCAGCCGCAGATGCTGGGCATCACCGAGCGGCCCGAGTCGCACGACGGCAAGACGCTCGAACCCATCGTGGCCCACGGCATCCAGGCCATGTCGATCGGCGTGCTCATCGATCCCGAGCAGCCGATGGTGTGGCGCGGCCCGATGGTCACGCAGGCGCTGCAGCAACTGCTCACCGATACTGCGTGGAAGGATGTCGATTACCTCGTCGTCGACCTGCCGCCGGGCACGGGCGACGTGCAGCTCACGCTGGCCCAGCAGGTGCCGGTCACGGGCGCGGTGATCGTCACCACGCCGCAGGACATTGCGCTGCTCGATGCCCGCAAGGGCCTCAAGATGTTCGAGAAGGTCGGCATCCCGATTCTCGGCATCGTCGAGAACATGAGCCTGCACATCTGCTCGAAATGCGGCCACGAAGAGCCGATCTTCGGCAGCGGCGGCGGCGAGAAGATGGCCAGCGACTACCAGGTCGAACTGCTCGGCCAACTGCCGCTGGACATGTCGATCCGCCTGCAGGTCGACGGCGGCCGGCCCACCGTCGTTGCCGATCCGCAAGGGCGCATCGCGGCGATCTACGGCGCCATCGCGCGCCGCATCGCCGTGAAGATCGCCGAAAAGGCCAAGGACCACAGCGCCAAGTTCCCGACCATCGTCATCAAGAACACCTGATGGACGCCGATGCCGGCTACGCCGATTGGCGCCGCCGGCGGGCCGCGGCGGACCTGCTGTCGCGCTCGCGCGCCGGGCCGCCGTTCTACCTGTTCGGCACCCTCGTCGTCGCCTGGGCGGGCGGATTTTCGGCGACGCTGGCGCCGCCGCTGATTGTCGCCGCGCTGGCCTTTTGCGTGCTCTGGCTGCTGCGCGAGCGGAACCGTCTGCCGGGCCCCGCCGACGATGCCGTCGCTTTCGCGTTGTGGACACGGCGGCATTTCCGGCTGCTCGCCGCCAACATGCTGATCTGGTCGGTACTGGTGATTGCCGTCGGCCTCGCCGAGCGCGGGCCGACGCAGGCGATGATCGTCGGCCTTTTTCTCGCCGTTGCCTTCCTCTCAGCCACGGCCGCGAACATCCATACCGACGCCGTCGAACAGCGCCGGCTGGTGTTCTGCCTGCTGCCACCGGCCGGGATCGGATTCATCGAATCCGGCCTGCTGACCCTGGCGGTGTCCTACGGCGTCTATTGGCTCTACGCGCTGGGCTCCGCACGCAACTTCGCGCGCGAGTACGAGCTGCGCATGAAGACGGAATTCGCCTTGTTGCAAAGCCGCGCCGACCTCGAAGCGCTCGCGCGCACCGACGCGCTGACGGGGCTGTCGAACCGCCGCGAATACGTTGATGTGTTTTCCCGCACGTGGAATCAGAGCCGGCGCGACCGCGCGCCGCTGGCGTTGCTGATCTTCGATCTGGACCACTTCAAGCGCATCAACGACCGTCATGGCCATCTCGTCGGCGACGACTGCCTGAGGCACTTCGCCACGCTGCTGCGCGAAAGCTTCCGTCGCGATGCCGACTTCATCGGCCGCATTGGCGGTGAGGAATTCGTCGCCGTGCTGCCCAGTTGTACGGCCGCCGAGGCCGTGCATCTGGCCGAGGCCTTCCGCCTGCATGTCGAACGCACGCCGTGCCGCCGTGGCGCCGACACCGTCACGGTGACGACCAGCGTCGGCGTCGGAGAGCTCGAAAGCGCCGACAGCGACCCCGATGCGACCTTCAGCCGCGTCGATGCCGCGTGCTACGCCGCCAAGGAGCAGGGACGCAATCGCGTCGTCGCGGCGTGAAAACACAGTCGTGGCGACACGGCGCTTTGGTGATAATGCGGGGCGCGGCGCCGTGCCGCAAAAGTCCATGATCAAAGTATGCCCATGCGCCTGACTGCCGCCTGCTGTATGTCGTTGCTTGTGCTCTTCGGCGAGGGTGCCCTCGCCGCCGAACCGCCACCGGATGCATCCGGCAAGTCGGCACTGACGGTGACCCTGACCTCCGCTGCGCAAGGCCAATGGGCACAAGCGGTGTCGGCGAGCGGCAACGTGATGGCCTGGCAGGAGGCGGTGATCGGCGCCGAGCAGGGCGGCCAGCGCCTGCTGAGTGTCGACGCCGAGGTGGGTCAGCGCGTCAGGAAGGGCCAGCTGCTGGCCCGCATGAACGATGCGGCGGCGAGCGCCGATCTCGCCCAGGCCCGCGCGCAGCAGGCCGAGGCCGAGGCGGCCTTGGCCGAGGCGCGCGCCAATGCCGTGCGCGCGCGCAGCCTGCGCGAGCAGGGCTTCTACAGCGCACAGGCGCTGTCGCAATATCTCACGGCCGAACAGACCGCACAGGCGAGGCTGGATGGTGCGCGTGCGGCACTGGCCTCTGCCGACCTGCGCCTGGCGCAGACCCGCGTGCTGGCGCCGGATGACGGCGTGATTTCGGCGCGCGAGGCGGTGACCGGCTCCCTCGTGAGCCCCGGCCAGGAGCTCTTCCGGCTGATTCGCCAGGGGCGCCTCGAATGGCGCGCGGAAGTGGCCGAAGCGCATCTGCCGCGCATCCGGGCCGGGCAGATGGTGCGCGTGCGCGTAGGCGAAGCCGAGGTGACGGGCCGCGTGCGCACCGTGGCCCCGGCCATCGACGTCAAGACGCGCAATGCGCTGGTGTATGTGGATCTCGGCCCGTCGGAGGCCGCTCGCGCCGGCATGTTTGCGCGCGGCGAGATCGTGCTCGGCGAAAGCGCGGCGACGAGCCTGCCGCAAAGTGCCGTGGTGGCCAAGGACGGCTTCGACTTCGTGTTCGCGGTGGGTACGGTCAGCGGCGACAAGGCGGTGGTGAAGGCCATGAAGGTCGCGACCGGCCGGCGCCAGGGCGGGCGCGTCGAGATACTCTCGGGGCTGGCCGCCGGCGCCAGGGTGGTGGCCACGGGCGGAGCCTTCCTCGCCGACGGCGACACCGTGCGCATCGTCGCGAAATAGGCACCGGCGATGCTGAACGTCTCGTCGGCGTCGATACGCCACCCGCTGCCGTCGATCCTGCTCTTCGTGCTGCTCACGCTGCTCGGCGTGATCGGCTTCAAGAGCATGAAGAACCAGCAGTTCCCCGACATCGATCTGCCGATGATCGTGGTCTCCGCGACGCTGCCGGGCGCGGCGCCCGCACAAATGGAGACCGAGGTCGCGCGCAAGCTGGAAAACAGCATCGCCACCTTGCAGGGCATCAAGCACGTTTACAGCAAGCTCTCGGCCGGCACGGCAACTATCACGATCGAGTTCCGTCTCGAAAAGCCGACGCAGGAGGCGCTGGACGACGTGCGCGATGCCGTGGCCCGCGTACGCAGCGACCTGCCGCGCGCACTCAACGAGCCGGTGATCACGCGCGTCAATCTCGCCGGCACGCCGATCCTGACCTACACGGTGAGCTCGAAGCGTCGCGACGACCAGGCCCTGTCCTGGTTCGTCGATCACGACGTGTCCAAGCGCCTGCTGGCGGTCGCCGGCGTCGGTTCGGTGAGCCGGGTCGGCGGAGTCACCCGCGAATTGGCGATCGAGCTGGACCCGGCGCGGCTGGTCGGCCTGCGCGTATCGGCCGGCGACGTTTCCCGGCAGTTGCGCGCCGTGCAGCAGGAGGCGTCTGGCGGACGCGTCGATGTCGGCGGCAGCGAACAGATGTTGCACACCATCGCCACGGTGGGTTCGGCCGGCGAGCTGGCGGCCATGCGCATCCCGCTGCCCGACGGCCGCCAGCTGCGGCTGGACGAGGTGGCCACGGTCCGCGACACGACCGCCGAACAGCGCTCGGCCGCACTGCTCGACGGCAAGCCGGTGGTCGGCTTCGAGATCGTGCGTGCGCGCGGCGCCGGCGAGGTGCAGGTGGCGGCGCGGGTGCGCGCGGCCATCGATGCGCTGCGCGTCGAGTATCCGGACATCGAAGTCGTCGAGGCGTTCAATTTCGTCGACCCGGTGACGGAGAACTTCGAGGGCTCGATGATCCTGTTGTTCGAAGGCGCGGCGCTCGCCGTGCTGATCGTCTGGCTGTTCCTGCGCGACTGGCGCGCGACCTTCGTCTCGGCCACTGCGTTGCCGCTGTCGATCATCCCGACCTTTGCGGCGATGCACTGGATGGGCTTCAGCCTCAACGTCGTCACCACGCTGTCCATTTCGCTCGTCGTCGGCATCCTCGTCGACGACGCCATCGTCGAGATCGAGAACATCATGCGCCATCTGCGGATGGGCAAGACGCCCTTCGCGGCAGCGATGGAAGCGGCCGACGAGATCGGCCTCGCCGTGATCGCCACGACCTTCACGCTGATCGCGGTGTTCCTGCCCACGGCCTTCATGAGTGGAGTGCCGGGCTAATTCTTCGTGCAGTTCGGATGGACGGCCGCAGTGGCGGTGTTCTTCTCGCTGGTCGTCGCGCGCATGCTCACGCCAATGATGTCGGCGTACATCCTGCGCCGCCCGCGCGACGACCATGGCGGCGTGCCGAGCTGGATGCCGGCCTACACGCGCTGGGTCAACTGGTGCCTGCGGCATCGCCTGCTCACCTTGCTGGCCACCGCCGGTTTCTTCTTCGGTTCGTTCTCGCTGGTGCCGCTGCTGGACAAGGGCTTCATTCCGCCCGACGACCTTTCGCAGACGCAGGTGTACCTGTCCATGCCGCCGGGGACCGCGTTTGCCGACTCGCTGGAGATGGCCGAGCGGGCGCGGCTGATCGTGCAGAAGAATCCGCACGTCAAGATGGTCTATACGGCGGTCGGCGGCGGGCGCTCGGGCGCCGATCCGTTCGCCTTCGGCGCCGCCGACGAAGTCCGCAAATCGACGCTGACGCTGAACCTCACGCCGCGCGATGCCCGCCCCGGCATCTCCAAGCAGGACATCGAGCGCGATCTGCGCGCCGCGCTGGCCGCGCTGCCGGGCGTGCAGGTGCGCGTGAGTTTCGGCGGCTCGGCAGAGAAATACCAGCTCGTGCTCGCCGGCGAAGACGGTGCCGTGCTCGCGCAGGCGGCGGCCCAGGTCGAACGCGAACTGCGCACCAGCCCGAGCATGGGCAACATCGGCAATGTCTGGAGCACGGCCAGCCTGACGCGTCCCGAGCTGATCGTGCGTCCGGATTTCGACCGCGCCGCCGCCCACGGCGTCACCACCGAGGCCATCGCCGACGTGCTGCGCATCGCCACCGCCGGCGATTACGACCAGAACCTGCCCAAGCTCAATCTCGCCCAGCGCCAGGTGCCAATCGTCATCCGCCTGCCGCGCTCGGCGCGCGAGGATGTCGCCCTGCTCGAACAATTGCCGGTGCAGGGCGCCCACGGGCCGGTGCCGCTGGGCAGCGTGGCCAGCCTGCGCATCGAAAGCGGCCCGACCGAGATCGATCGCTACGACCGCCTGCGCAACGTCAACTTCGAGATCGAGCTCAACGGCGAACCGCTGGGCGAGGTGGAGAACCGCATCCGCGCCCTGCCCAGCGTGCGCAACCTGCCGGCCGGCGTCATCCAGACGGCGATCGGCGATGCCGAGGCGATGGGCGAGCTGTTCGAGAGTTTCGGCCTCGCCATGGCCACCGGCGTGCTGTGCATCTACATGGTGCTGGTGCTGCTGTTCCGCGACTTCGTGCAGCCGATCACCATCCTTGCAGCCCTGGTGCTGTCCGTCCCCGGCGCCTTCCTGGCCCTGTTCATCACCGACACGGCGGTCACCATGCCATCGATGATCGGCCTGATCATGCTGATGGGCATCGCCACCAAGAACTCGATCCTGCTCGTCGATTACGTCATCATCGCCCGCCGCGAACACTCGGGCGACGCCGCCTTCTCGCGTTTCGACGCGCTGCTCGATGCCTGCGCCAAGCGCGCGCGGCCGATCCTGATGACGACGGTCGCAATGGGCGCCGGCATGATGCCGATCGCCTTGGGCTGGGGCAACGACCCGAGCTTCCGCGCACCGATGGCGATCGTCGTGATCGGCGGACTGATCACCTCCACCTTCCTCAGCCTGCTGGTGATCCCGGTGGTGTTCACTTACGTCGACGACACCATCGAGCGGCTGGCCGCGCCCTTGCGGCGCTGGCGGCAGCGCCACGCGCACTAAGAACCTCCTTCAGCAGGAGGAGCGGCATGCGTTGCGCTCGCCCTGCTGAAACAGGCGCTGGCCCAAACTACAGTGGTGGCGGCATGGCGGTTCGCATCGCTCGTCGCGTACGTCGTCCCGTCAGGCATGAATTGACGGGGATTTATCGTCGATTTTTTTTACAGTGCGGTCCAACGGGAATCGTCAAATCACACCAAGCATCTGAAAATTGAAGGTTTTGTGACTTGGCACCGGAATTGCTAGCACTTGGTCCTACATGCTGTACCGAACCATCACGGTTTCGCCCCGCAGTTGCCAAATCACCGAACAAGGAGTCCGAACATGAAGAAGACGCTTCTCGCAACCGCCGCCGCCGCGCTGCTCGGCTTTGGTACTTCCGCGTCGGCGATGCCGACGTACAACCCCGTCGGCCCGCAGGTCAACGTCGGCATTGGCACCGTCACTGGTGGCGGTTGGCGTTTGTGCCATTCCGAGGCGATGGGCACGTATGACACGTCGATTGCCGGCATCGCCGCTGCTTGCGATGGCGACCTGATGATGCTGGCTGGCGGCCTTGCCAACTCGCAAGAGCTGTCGGTGCTGTCGTGGGCCAACGAGACCGACGTGATGTTCGTAACGGGTGGTAGCAACACCACGCACGCCGCGAACGGCACCGAGTGGTATTTCGACCCAAGCTGGTCGTGGGGCTTTGCGCCGGCTGGCGCTGCCGTGAGCCTGAATAGTTGCGACACCAATGAGTCGAGTTGGACCGGTGGCGGACCGACTCAAACGCAACGTCTGTGTATCCACACAGGGGGCGGCTTATTGGCCGGCGGCTGGCGCGTTGGTGCAGCAGATGGCCTCAATAGTTCTACCGACTACATGCGCTACTGGTTCACTGCCGATTCGAACGGCAATGACATTCCCGAGCCGGCCAGCCTGGCACTGCTCGGCGCCGGCCTGTTCGGCCTCGGCGTCAGCCGTCGTCGCAAGGCAGCGGCTCGCTGAAAATCGGTTGGCTCGCGTCCTCGTCTTGCGGCGGGGGCAAGGAAAGGCGGCGCTCCCCGGAGCGCCGTTTTTTTTTGCCTTCCAGTCGCGCGCAGGAGCCGCTCGCAGCACCGCGATGCCGCGTGTCCGGGTTTCCGGCCGCTAGAGTGCCGCCACGGCCGCCAGCAGGCGCTGCAGGTCGCCATCGGACATCGCCGCGCCGAGCGAAAAGCGCAGCCGGCTGGTGCCGGCGGGCACCGTCGGCGGACGGATCGCCACGGCCAGGATGCCGGCCTCGCGCATGCGCTGCGAGGCGGCCAGCGCGGCGACCTCGCTGCCGATGATCGCCGGCACGATCTGGGTGGACGATTGCAGCGTGTCGATGCCCTTCGCATGCAGCGCGGCGCGCAGCGCTGCGGCCGATGCGGCGAGGCGTGCGCGATCGAGGTCCATGCCCGGCGCGAGCTCGAGCGCGGCGTCCACCGCGCCGAGCACGGCCGGCGGCAGCGCGGTTGTGTAGATGAAACCGGCGGCGCGGTTGATGAGGTAGTCGATCAGCACACGGGGGCCGGCGACGTAGGCGCCGAAGGCGCCCAAACCCTTGCCCAGCGTGCCCATGACGACGTCCACGCCGTCGACCTCGCAGGCGAGTCCGCGCCCCTGCGGGCCGAGCGCGCCGGTGGCGTGCGCCTCATCCACGTACAACGAGGCATCGTAGCGCCGCGCCAGCGCCGCCAGTTCGGGCAAGGGCGCGCGGTCGCCATCCATGCTGAACACCGTTTCGGTGACGATCCATTTCGCCGTCGGCGTGCCCTCGCGCCGTTCCGCCACCACTGTGTTTTCGAGCAGATCGGCCAGATGCGCCAGATCGTTGTGACGGAATACCTGCGTCTTTGCCTTGGCGAGCCGGCAGCCGTGCACCAGGCTGCTGTGGCCCAGCGCATCCGAGAAGATCGTCGTCGGCCCCAGCGCAGCCAGCGCCGGAATGACCGTGGCATTGCATTGGAAGCCGCTGGGGAACAGCAGCGCTGCCTCGCTGCCCTTGAAGCGCGCGAGCTTCTCTTCGACGGCGACGGTGACGTCGCGCGTGCCGGTCACCAGCCGCGAGGCCGGTGCGCCGGCACCATGCCGTTGCGCCCATTCGGCTGCGCGCTGGCGCGCAAGCGGGTGTTGCGAGAGGCCGAGGTAATCGTTGCTGGAAGCGTCGATCAGGCGCTGGCCGTGCGCGTCGTACAGCGCGCCGTCTTGCACGGCCAGCGGGTGCAAGACGCGCCGGCGGTCTTGCGCGGCAAGCTGCTCAAGCGCCGTCGACAGCGCGGAATGCAGGCGAGGGTTCATGGTTCAAGCGTTCGGCGCGTTCGGCAAGCACGACATGCATGGCATGGCACAGCGTGGCGAGATCGGCGTCGTCGATGATGAAAGGTGGCATCAGGTAGGCGACGTTGCCGAACGGCCGCACCCAGACGCCGAGTTCGGGGAAACGCCGACGCAGCGCCGCAAGGTTTGCGGCACCGGCGAGTTCGACCACGCCGATGGCGCCCATCACGCGCACGTCGGCCACACCGGGCAGTTGCGCGCACGGCGCGAGCCCTTCGCGCAGGCGGCTTTCGATGTGCGCCACCTGAGCCAGGTGCGGCTCGCGTTCGAAGAGGTCGAGCGAGGCATTGGCGGCGGCGCAGGCCAGCGCATTGGCCATGAAGGTCGGGCCGTGCATCAGCGCCATGCCGGGGTCATCGCCGAGAAATGCGTCGAAGACATGCCGGCGCGCGACCGTGGCGGCGAGCGGCAAGGTGCCGCCGGACAGCGCCTTGGATAGACACACGATGTCGGGCGCGACGCCAGCCGCGGCGCTGGCGAACAGCGCGCCGGTGCGCCCGAAACCGGTCATGATCTCGTCGGCGATCAGCAGCACGTCGTGCGCCCGGCAGGCGGCGGCGACGCGGCGCAGCGTATCGGCGTCGTGGAACTGCATGCCGCCGGCGCCCTGCACGCGCGGCTCGATGATGACGGCGGCAAGCTCATGCCGGTGCGCCGCGAGTTGTGCATCCAGCGCGGCGGTGGTCGCGGCATCGGCCGGCAGCGGCAATTGCACCTGCGCCGGCAGGTTGCCGCCGAAGTGGCTGTGCAGGCCATCGGCCGGATCGCACAGCGCCATGGTGGCGAAGGTGTCGCCATGGTAGCCGTGGCGAAAGTAGCCGATGCGCTGGCGTTGCGGCGAGCCCCGATTGCGCCAGTATTGCATCGCCATCTTGAGGGCGACCTCGACGGACACCGAGCCCGACTCGGTGAAGAACACGCGATCCAGATCGCCCGGCAGCAGCGCCGCCAGCCGGGCCGCGAGGCGCGCGGCAGGCTCGTGCACGAGGCCGGCGAACATCACGTGCGGCAGCTTGGCGAGCTGCGCTTCGACGGCGGCGACGATGTGCGGATGACGATAGCCGTGGCAGACTGTCCACCACGACGAAATGCCGTCGATGAGTTCGCGGCCGTCGGCCAGCTGCAGGCGCACGCCGCTGGCGGCGACGACGGGCAACGACGCCGGCGCCGTGGCCATCTGCGTGTAGGGCAGCCAGAGGTGCTCGCGGCCGGCGGCCACCCAATCGGATTCGGACATCGCAACCAAGGGTCATTCAATGGCGGGCTACTTTATCACCGGCACCGGGACCGACATCGGCAAGACGTGGCTGGCCTGCGCGCTGCTCTCGTATTGGCGCGGCGAGGGCCTGGCGACGCACGCGGTCAAGCCGGTGATGTCCGGCATCGACAAAGGCAATCTTGCCGCGTCGGACGCCGGGCAATTGCTGATCGCGCAGGGGCATGCCGTGGGCGAAGCGGCGGTGGCGGCGATCGCGCCGTGGCGGTTCGCGGCGCCGCTGTCGCCGGATATGGCGGCGCGCCGCGAGGGGCGCGAGATCGATGTCGATGCGCTCGTGGCGTTCACGCGCCGTGCTACCACCACTGTCGTTTCAAGACATGCCGCACCGACACTGGTGGAAGGCGTCGGCGGCGTCATGGTGCCGCTCGATGCACGCCACACGGTGCTGGACTGGATTGCCGCCAGCGGCCTGCCGGCGGTGCTGGTGGCCGGCACGTACCTGGGCGGCATGAGCCACACGCTGACCGCGCTGGCAGCCTTGCGCGGCCGCGGCGTACCGGTGGCCGTCGTCGCGGTGAATGAATCGCCGGATTCGACGGTGCCGCTGGCCGAAACGCTGGCATCGCTCGCCGCGCACGTCGAGGCCGCTGCGGCCGGCGTGTCGCTGGTGGGCATCGCGCGCGCGGCGGCGGGCGAGGGCGTGGCGGCGCTGGCGCGTATACTTCGCGCTTCCTGAAAACCCCCGCCTTTCCACCATGACCATCAAGTCCGACAAGTGGATTCGCCGCATGGCGACCGAACACCAGATGATCGAGCCGTTTTCGCCCACGCTGGTACGCGAGGCGAACGGCCACAAGATCGTCTCCTACGGCACATCCAGCTATGGTTACGACATCCGCTGTGCCGACGAATTCCGCGTCTTCACCAACATCAATTCGACCATCGTCGATCCGAAGAACTTCGACCCGAATTCCTTCGTCGAGGTGGCGGGCAAGGGCTATTGCGTGATTCCGCCGAATTCCTTCGCGCTGGCCCGCACGGTCGAGTATTTCCGCATTCCGCGCAGCGTGCTCACAGTCTGCCTGGGCAAGAGCACCTACGCGCGCTGCGGCATCATCGTCAACGTCACACCCTTCGAGCCGGAGTGGGAAGGCTATGTGACGCTGGAGTTCTCCAACACCACGCCGCTGCCGGCGAAGATCTACGCCGGCGAGGGCTGCGCGCAGGTGCTGTTCTTCGAGTCGGATGAAGTCTGCGAGACTTCCTACAAGGATCGCGGCGGCAAGTACCAGGGGCAGGTCGGCGTGACCCTGCCGAAAATCTGACCATGCGTTTCCACTTTCCCATCATCATCATCGACGAGGATTTCCGTTCGGAGAATGCGTCCGGGCTGGGCATCCGCGCGCTTGCTGCGGCCATCGAAAAGGAAGGCATCGACGTACTGGGCGTCACCAGCTACGGCGATCTGACCTCGTTCGCGCAGCAGCAGAGCCGCGCGTCGGCCTTCATCCTCAGCGTCGATGACGAAGAACTGGCCCATGCCGGCGAAAAGACCATCGCCGCGCTGCGCGCGTTCGTGCAAGGCGTGCGTCACCGCAATGCCGACATTCCGATTTTCCTGCATGGCGAGACGCGCACCAGCCGCCACATCCCGCACGACATCCTGCGCGAGCTGCACGGCTTCATCCACATGTACGAGGACACGCCGGAATTCATCGCCCGCTACGTCGTGCGCGAGGCACGCGCCTACCTCGACTCACTGCCGCCGCCGTTCTTCCGCGCGCTGACGCAGTACGCTGCCGACGGCTCGTATTCCTGGCATTGCCCCGGCCACTCGGGCGGCGTCGCCTTCCTCAAGAGCCCGGTGGGACAGATGTTCCACCAGTTCTTCGGCGAGAACATGCTGCGCGCCGATGTCTGCAATGCCGTCGACGAGCTGGGCCAGCTGCTCGACCATACCGGCCCGGTGGCGGCATCGGAGCACAACGCCGCGCGCGTGTTCCATGCCGATCATTTGTACTTCGTCACCAACGGCACCTCGACGTCGAACAAAATCGTCTGGAACTCGGCCGTGGCGCCAGGCGACGTCGTGGTGGTCGACCGCAACTGCCACAAGTCCGTGCTGCATTCGATCATCCTCACCGGCGCGATCCCGGTGTTCCTGATGCCGACGCGCAACCACTACGGCATCATCGGGCCGATTCCGCGCAGCGAATTCGACTGGGCCAGCATCCAGGCCAAGATCGATGCCAATCCGTTCATCGCCGACAAGCACGTCAAGCCGCGGATGTTCACCATCACCCAGAGTACCTACGATGGCGTCATCTACAACGTCGAGGAGATCAAGCACCTGCTCGACGGCCGGATCGATACGCTGATGTTCGACGAGGCCTGGCTGCCGCATGCCGCCTTCCACGAGTTCTACGGCGACTACCACGCCATCGGCGAGGGCCGCGTGCGCTGCCGCAAGTCGATGATCTTCGCCACGCAATCGACGCACAAGCTGCTCGCCGGCCTGTCGCAGGCCTCGCAGATCCTCGTCCAGGAACCCGAAGGCGACGGCGCGCCCACGCTCGACCGCGATGTCTTCAACGAGTCCTACCTGATGCACACGTCCACGTCGCCGCAATACGCCATCATCGCCTCGTGTGATGTCGCCGCGGCGATGATGGAGCCGCCCGGCGGCACCGCGCTGGTCGAGGAGTCGCTTGCCGAGGCGCTGGATTTCCGCCGCGCCATGCGCAAGGTGGATGCCGAATTTGCCGACGACTGGTGGTTCAAGGTCTGGGGCCCGGACCACATCGCCGACGAAGGCATGCCGGCGCACGACGAATGGGTGCTGCGCGCCGGCGATGCCTGGCACGGCTTCAGCAGGCTCTCGCCCGGCTTCAACATGCTCGACCCGATCAAGGCCACGCTGCTGATGCCGGGCCTCGATGTCAATGGCGATTTCGCCGAGTGGGGCATCCCGGCCAACGTGCTGACCAAATACCTGGCGGAGCACGGCATCATCATCGAAAAGACCGGGCTGTATTCCATTTTCATCATGTTCACCATCGGCATCACCAAGGGCCGCTGGAACACCATGGTCACCGAGCTGCAGCAGTTCAAGGATGCCTTCGACAACAACTCGCCGCTGTGGCGCGTGATGCCCGAGTTCGTCGCCAAGAACCCGCGCTACGAGAAGACAGGACTCAAGGACCTGTGCACCGGCATCCACGCGATGTACCGCGAGCGCGACATCGCGCGGCTGACCACCGAGATGTACACCTCGAGCATGGTGCCGGCGATGAAGCCCTGCGATGCGTGGGCGGCGATGGCGCACCGGCACACCGAGCGCGTGCCGATCGACCAGCTCGAAGGCCGCATCACGGCGATGCTGGTGACGCCCTACCCGCCGGGCATTCCGCTGCTGATTCCCGGCGAACGCTTCAATGGCACCATCGTGCGCTACCTG
>JBGARB010000055.1:0-17386 GCA_044230495.1 Rhodocyclaceae bacterium | reverse complement strand
CAACGAGGTAAAAGAAGGAGCCGCCGGAGGCGGCGGATGACACGAGTGCAGCCGGCCTGCCGATGGTCGCGGGGCGCGCCACCAAAACACAGTGGTGGCGGCACGGCGCTCGGCCGTCAGAAGCTCGATTTCGTCTTGAGCAGGAACTGCACGCCCTTGACGCCGGGCGGTCGATTGATCGGCGTCGCCACGTCGGCATGCAGTACCGTGCCTTGCGCCGAGCGCACGCTGAAGACGCGCAGCCCGACGCCGACATCGTGCATCCAGTCGGCATGCGGCTGCGAGGCGTCGGGGCCGCCCCAGGCGCTGCCGACATCGTAGAACGCCGCCCAGCCGACGCGGAACAGGCTGAACAGATAGAGGTCGGTGTAGACGCGCGCCTCCACCGTGAGCTGCGCCCGCCGCTCGCCGGTCTGGAAGCGCAACGGATAGCCGCGCAGGCCGTTGTCGCCGCCAAGCGTGAGCAGGTCGGCACTCGAAGGTCGCGTCAGCGCATCGAGCGCCAGCGAGCCATAGAGCAGCCAATGGTCGCTCAGCGGCCAGTAGTAGCGCGCCTGCGCGCCGCGCGCCTGGCGCAGCACGCTGCCGTCGCGGTAATGGCCGTTCATCGCTGCGGAAAGCTGCAGGTCGTGATCGGCCACCGGCGTGAAGCCGCGACTCACCGACAGGCCGTAGATCCAGCGATCATCGCTGGCGCCCAGGCTTTCCATCGAACGCCCGAGCATCACCGAGGCATTCAGGCCGCGGGCGAAGTATTCCGGCCGATGCACCTGGTTGCGGTTGGTTTCCTTGACGAAGTCGTCTTCGATGAGGTCGTGGCGCGCATACACGGCGGCGACCGTCTCGTCGACCGGCAGGCGCGGCGGCGCCACGCGGCCGGGCTCGAAGGCGTAGTGGTCTTCTTCGAACAGCAGGCCGACGGTGGTGCGCTTGGTCCAGCCGTCGACCCAGCCGGCCGACCAGCCGCCGAACAGCTCGGCCTTCTCTTTTTCGTGGCGATATTCGCTGGCGATCTTGCCGCCGCGGTAGATCGCCTCGATGCGGTCGTCGCCGAGCGCGCTGACGCCGGCCGCCCAGCGCGCGTCGAGGGCATGGAAGGGCCGGATGACGGATGCCGACTGCCGGTGTCCATCGCTGTTGTCGGCGTAGCCGTAACGCAGCTGCGTCCAGCCGTCGAAGGCATGGTCGTAGGCGGCTTCGACCAGCTTGCTGCTGCGGTCGACATCGCGTTTGTGCGACAGGTTCACAGACACGCCCGTGCCGAGCAGGTTGTCCTCGCGCACGCCGATGCCGGTGGTATTGCTGCCGCCGCTGCGGCTGGCCTTGATGCTGGGCTCCAGCGTCCAGGTGTCGCGCACCGTGACCTCGATATCGACGACGCCATTGTTCACCGCCAGCGGCTTGATCGTCACATCGTAGATGTAGCGGTGCGCGCGCAGGATGCGCTCGGTCTCCTCGATGCGCCGGGCGGACACCGCCTCGCCGCGCCGGAACAGCAGCGCGCGCAGGATCGTCTCCGGCTTGGTCTGCACGTGGATGCGGTTGGCGGCGCGGAACAGCGCGTTGTTTTCGGCCGGATTGGACGTGTCGAAGACGTTTTCGCTGCGCACGTCCACGCGACCGATGATCGCGCCTTGCGCCTCCAGCGCGGCGAAGTCCGGCAGGCGTTCGGCGGCGAACGCCGGCAGCGCCAGCGCGAACAGCGCGAACCACCGGGCCGGATGTCGGGAAATCGTCGTCCACATCCCGCCATTGTGCAACGCCACGGCCGTCCGCGCATGACGCTCAAGTCGGTGCGGGTTCTGCCGTTGCTTTTCGAATTGCCGGCATTCCAGCAAGGAGACCCGCGTGGCCATCGACATCCGCACCGCCGCAAACGCCATCCGCCAATACGGCGGCGTTGCCGCCGGCAACTGGCGCGAGGCGTGGACGAGCACGTCCTGGCGCGCCCTGCGCCGCGAGATGGCGCAAACGCGCAACGCGCAAAATGCCGCCATCCGGGCCGAGCGCAGCGCCACCACGGCAGCCGCGCTGGCCGCGCGCCGCGAAGCGCGCACCGCCCTGACGCAAGCCGGTGCCCTCGCCCGACCGGCCGCCGGCGGCACCGTGCCGGCCGCCGGCAACGTCGCCGCGCCGGCCGAATCGGGCGCCATGGTGACGCTCTCCGCCGCCGCCCAGGATGCCTTTGCCAACTACCTCCTGCACGGCGGCGCCTGGCAGGGCAGCGCCGCGCCGGGTACGCCGACCAACGCCGTCAGCCTGACCTACAGCTACATCGATCCGGCCTACAACTACTATTCGATCAACCCGTTGCAGATCACCAGCGCCGCCACCAAGTCGGCCTTGTCCAGCGCATTGGCCGGCTGGGCCAGCGTGAGCAACCTGACCTTCACCGAGATCGCCGAATCGGGCAGCACGGTCGGCAACCTGCGCATCGGCATCGACGCCCAGCACGCCACCGCCTATGCCTACCTGCCGACGGCCGGCGCCTCGGCGGTGGCCGGCGACATCCTGCTCGGCGGCAACCAGCCGATCGTCGGCCAACCCCCGATCACCGACTGGACCACCGCCATCGCGCCGGGCAGCTACAAATTCCTCACCCTGCTGCACGAGGCCGGCCATGCGCTCGGCCTGCGCCACCCGCACGACGCCGGCCGCGACACCAAGCTCTTCGGCACCCGCCTGCCGACCAACGGCAAGGCCTGGGACCAGCTCAAATACACCGTCATGAGCTATCGCGATTCGCTCGGCGCCTCGGTGAAGACCGGCTACACCATCGACTGGTACCCGACGACGCCGATGCTCCACGACATCGCCGCCGCGCAATATCTCTACGGCATCGACGCCACGGCCAACGCCGGCGCCACGACCTTTGCCTTCGCCGCCGGGCAGCAGTATTTCCAGACGCTCTACGACACCGGCGGCACCGACACCTTCGACGCCTCGGCACAGACGCTGGCCAGCCGCATCGACCTGCGCGGCGGCCGCTTCTCCACCGTCGGCGAGGCGATCCACTGGTCGGCCAAGGGCAAGGCGGCCAGCGCGCGCGACTTCGTCGCCATCGCCTACGACAGCGTGATCGAGAATGCCGCCGGCGGCAGCGGCCACGACGTGTTCTACGGCAACCATGTCGACAACGTCATGAACGGCAACGGCGGCAACGACACCTTCGTCGTCAATCCGGATGCGCTGACGGCCGGCCACGATACGGTCAACGGCGGCGCCGGCGGCGACACGCTGGTGCTCGCCGACTTCGGCCCCGGCCAGGCCTGGTCGCTCAGCGAATCCGGCGGCACCTACTCGCTGGTCGCCGCCAACGGCTATCGCGTCGATGCCACCGGCGTCGAATACCTTGCCTTCGGCGAAAAGGGCATCCGCGCGCGCATCGACGATCTGTCCGCCAGCTTCACCACACAGTCGCTGCGCGATGCCACCAATCGCGGCGGCAGCGCACCGGACTACGACCATCTCAAGGCCGCGACCATCGCCGGCAAGCCGGCGTCCGCCACCGGCCTCGGCCTCTACGAGACCGCCGACGGCGCGCTGTTCGTCGCCAAGGGCGTCAAGGCGGCCTCGACCAAGGCGGACACCGGCGCCATCCTCGGCGGCGTCACCGACAAGACGGCGGCGACCTCGCTCGGCGCCGCCGACGGCAGCCTCTACGCACTGGGCGCCGGCGAGACGCTGCGCGCCTTCACGCGCACCAAAGAAGGCGCCGTGACGCTGTACGTCGATACCGGCGCCTCGCTCAAGGTGCTCGACTTCGACGCCGACGGCAACCAGGCCGGCAGCACGCGCACCGTGGCGATGAACAGCCCGGCGCTGGTGGATGTCGAGCTGACGCTCAAGCGCGACCTCAACGGCGATGCCACCATCGGCGCGCTGGTCACGCAGCAGCTCGCCTTCGGCGCCACCTCCGGCTTCTACCGCGCCAGCGTCGGCGGCACCCAGTTCCTTGCCATCGCCGGGCCGGGCATCGGCGCCGGCAAGCCGCTGAAGGCCGGGCCGCTGACCATGACGCTCAAGCACGCCGACGGGTCGGCCTATGCGCCGCCCGCCGGCCGCAGCCTGGCCAGCTACAGCTACACGACCTCGAACAAGATCATCAGCGGCGCCACCATCACGCTCGACAACGGCAGCACGGTGTCGTTCGACGCCCAGGGCGTGAAGATCTGAAACACAGTGGTGGTAACACGGCGCTTGCGCTACGCCGGCAGGGGCGCCTGGGCTTAGCCCGTCACGGTCAGGCGCACGCGCGCCTCGATGTCTGCCGGGAGCCGCTGCGCGTGCGGGCGCAGCTTGTCCTCCCAATGCGCGCGACCCCACGTGTTGCCGGCATGCACGGTGTAGATGTAGAGCGTGGGCTCGTCGAGCATTGCCAGCAGCCCTTGCGCGGCCAGCGAACGTACGACCTCGCTGTCCTCGCCGCGCGTCACGTCCGGGTAGTCGGGCATGGCGTCGCGCCGGGCCACCAGGCTGCCCTCCCACGCCCGACGCGCCGAGACGTAGGCCTCGCCGGCCTGCGCATCCCAGAACAGCCAGCGCGCCAGCACGCAGGCCGCCGCGCCGGCGCGTTGCGCCGCGTCCACCTGCGCGGCCAGGCGTTGCGGCGCATGCCAGTCGTCGTCGTCCCACTGCGCAACGTAGTGCCCGCGCGCCTCGGCGACGGCGATGTTGCGCAACGCGCCGAGCGTGCGCTTGGGTACGGCCGGCACCTCGATGGCGCGGATGTCCTCGACATGCCATGCCGCCAGCGCCTCGCGCGTCGCCGCGTCATCACTCTCGTAGACGATCAGCAGCTCGCGCGGCGTCCACGTCTGCGCGCGGAAGCAGTGCACGGCGCGCGCCAGCAGGCGCGGCCGTCCGCGCGTGACGCACAGGCAACTGACCAGCGGTGTCCCGGCGTCATCCGGTGCGGACTCAGACTGCATCACGCCAGCCCGTGTGGAGAAATTCGTCGCGAGCGGGCCGCAGCGGGGTGCGCCCGGCGCGCAGAAACCGGAATGCACACGCAGTGCATGAGGATTGCGAGCACCGCCCAATCCCCGATCCGGCACGCGCAGCAGAATTCCTCACACGGGCGTCAATAGCGCGCGCTGCCGGGCGTCCGCGGATACGGAATCACGTCGCGCACGTTGTTCATGCCGGTGATGTAGGACACCGCGCGCTCGAAGCCGAGGCCGAAGCCGGCGTGCGGCACGGTGCCGTAGCGGCGCAGGTCGCGATACCAGCCGTAATGCGCCGGATCGAGCGCACAGGCCGCCATGCGCGCATCGAGCACGTCGAGCCGCTCTTCGCGCTGACTGCCGCCGATGATCTCGCCGATGCCCGGCGCCAGCACATCCATCGCCGCCACCGTCTTGCCGTCGTCGTTCAGCCGCATGTAGAAGGCCTTGATCTCCTTCGGGTAGTTCATCAGCACCACCGGGCGGCCGACATGCGTCTCGGCGAGGTAGCGCTCGTGCTCGGATTGCAGGTCCATGCCCCACGACACCGGGTAGTCGAATTTCGCGCCGCAGTTTTCCAGCACGCGGATCGCCTCCGTGTAGTCCATGCGCACGAACTCGGATTTGACGATGCCTTCCAGCCGCGCGATGAGGCCCTTTTCGATGCGCTCGTCGAAGAAGGCCATGTCGTCCGGGCATTCGGCAAGCACGGCCTCGAGGATCGCCTTGACCAGTCCCTCGGCGAGTTCGGCGTCGGCGGCGAGGTCGGCGAAGGCGATCTCCGGTTCGATCATCCAGAATTCGGCAAGGTGCCGGCTGGTGTTGGAGTTCTCGGCGCGGAAGGTCGGCCCGAAGGTATAAACCTTCGACAGCGCCAGGCAGTAGGCCTCGACGTTGAGCTGGCCCGATACCGTCAGGAAGGCCTCGCGGCCGAAGAAATCCTGCGCGAAATCGATCTTGCCCTCGGGCGTGCGCGGCAGGTTGGCCAGATCGAGCGTGGACACGCGAAACAACTCGCCGGCGCCTTCGGCATCCGACGCGGTGATGATCGGCGTATTCACCCAGAAGAACTCGCGCGCGTGGAAGAAGCGGTGGATCGCCTGCGCGATCGCGTTGCGCACGCGCGAAACCGCGCCGATGACGTTGGTGCGCGGACGCAGGTGCGCCACCTCGCGGAGGAATTCCAGCGTATGCGGTTTGGGCTGGATCGGGTAGGTGTCCGGATCGTCCACCCAGCCGAGCACTTCGATCGCCGTGGCCTGCATCTCGAAGGGCTGCTGCTTCGATTGCGAGGGCACGATCGTGCCCGTCGCCGCCACCGCGCAGCCGGCGGTCAGGTGCAGCACCTCGGCCGCGTAGTTGGGCAGCGTCGAGGGCACCACCACCTGCACCGGATGCAGCGTCGAGCCGTCGGAAACATTGACGAAGGAAATGCCGGCCTTGGAGTCGCGCCGGGTGCGTACCCAGCCCTTGATCGTGACGGGCGTGTCGGCGGCGGCCTTGCCGGCCAGCACCGCCTTGCAGGAGAGCGTGTTCATGTGGAAAGCGTTGCGGAGAGTGAAGCGCGCAGATTAGCGCCGTCCCGCCACCACTGTGTTTTGGGTGCCGCAGCGCGACAATACCCACAATCTCAACGTGCCATACTTGCCCATCATGGCATCCACGACGCGCATCGTGTTGCTCGACGAGTCCTGCCTGATCCGCGGGCAGGAGCGCCGTGCCTTGCCGCCCACGTTGCCGGGCTGGCTGTTGGCCCGCCTTGCCGTGCAGGGCACCTGGATGGCGCGCGAGGAACTCGCCGTGCTGCTCTGGCCGGACGCCGCCGCCGACGAAGGGCAGCACAAGCTGCGGGTGCATCTGCACCGCTTGCGCGAATGGCTCGGCGACGCCGGCTGGACCGCCGGACTGCAGGCCGAACGCGCGCGCATCCGCTTCGATCTGCCTTGTGATGTCGTAGAGTTCCGTGCGGCGATCGGCCGCGGCGACGTCGCCACCGCCGTCGCCCTCCATCGACGGCCACTGCTCGCCGGTTGGCGGCTGAAAGGCTTCGAGACGCTCGAGGAATGGCTCGATCTCGAGCGGCGCGAACTGCTCGCCGCCTGGAGCGGCTGCGCGCGCCGCCACGCGCAGGCGCTCATCCAGGCCGGCGCCAACGCGGCGGCGGAAGCCACGCTCGCCGCCATCCTCGAGGCCGATCCGCTCGCCGAGGACGTGCTGCAGGATCTGCTGCGGCTGAGCAGCCGTTGCGGCTCCACCGCCGGCCTGCCCCGCTTCGAGGCCTTCGTGCACCGGCTGCGTGATGAACTGGCCAGCGAGCCGATGCCGCAAACGCTCGCACTCGCCGCCGCCGTGCGCGAGCGCCGCGCCGCACAGCCGGAAGCCGCCGCCGCGACCGTCCTGCCGCGCGCACTCGTCGAGCGGGCACCATGGGTCGGACGCGACGCGCTGCTGGCGCAAGTGCGCCACACGCCCGCGACCGTGATCCTGGTCGACGGCGAGCCGGGCATCGGCAAGACGCGGTTGCTCCCGGAAGCCTGGCCGGACGCCGTCGCGCTGCGCTGCCGAGACGCGCTGACCGAACTGCCGTTTCATCCGCTGCTCGACGTGCTGCGGGAGCGACGCAAGGAGATCGTCGCGCAATTGCCCCAAGGTCGGCTCGAACTGGCGCGTCTGGTTCCGGAATTCGCGCGAACCGCTCCGCCGCTGGCCGATGCCCAACTCGCCAAACCCCGCCTGTTCGACGCGCTGGCGCGCGCCATGTCGGTCCTGAGCGAGACAATCTGCGTCGACGATCTGCAATGGGCCGATGCCCTCACGCTTGAATGGCTCGCCTTCGTCGCCATGCGCGGTGCGCCGCGCCTCGTCCTCGCCCAGCGCCGCGGCGAAGGCGGCGAGCACAGCCTGCACCTGCTCGACGGTCTCGAACGCGACGGCCTGCTGGCCCGCGTCACGGTGCCGCCGCTGGATGACGACGCGATCGGCGCGCTGCTCACCGGCCTGGGCGGCGCCACGGTGGCGCCGCCGCACTTCACCTCGTGGCTACTCGCCAGCAGCGGCGGCAACCCCTACTTCGCGCTGGAGATCCTTCGCGCGCTGTTCGATGCCGGCCAGTTGACATCGCGCGACGGGAGCTGGACCAGCGTGCTCGACGGCATCACGCAGGACTACGGCGAACTGCGCGTGCCGCCCGGCGTCGCTTCGCTCGTCCGCCAGCGCGCCGCCCGGCTGCCGGAGGCGGCCCGCCGCGTCCTCGATGCCGCCGCCGTCGCCGATGGCGCCCACCTGCCGACCGATCGCCTGGCCAACGCCTGCGGCCTCAGCATCGATGCCACCGTCGACGCTTGGGCGCGGTTGGAGGCGGCCGGACTTCTCGCCGGCGACCGACTCGCCCACGACCTCGTCCGCCAAGCCATCTACCAAGCCCTGCCCGCGCGCCGGCGCGAGCGCCTGCACGAGCGCGTGGCCGAATCGCTCGCGGCGCTGCCGGCCTCCGCGCGCGTCGATCCGGCCGTGCTGATGCGCCATTGGCGTGCCGGCAACCGGCCCCGCGAGGCATGGCATGCCGCATTCGCGGCCGCCCAGGCGCTGCGCGAGCGGGGTGGTCTGGACGAATCCGCGCGCGCCTACGCCGAAATCGCCGCCGGCGCCGACGACCCGATCCTGCGGTTGAAGGCGCGCGCGGCTGCAACCGAGCACCTGTTGCTCTCCGACCTCGTCGCCGAACGCCAGGCGCTCGAAGCGATCCTCACCGAAAGCGAGTCGCTGCCCGACGGCCCGGCCGCTGCCGAGCTGCGCGCCCGAGTGCGTACCGCGCTCGCCGACAACGCGGTCTACGACGGCGACCTCAGCGCGGCCCAGGCGCACATCGACGCGCTGCGGCCCCTGCTGTCGGCCATCGACCGCGCCGAACGCCAGCACGCGCTGGAAATCGTCATCGAGGTGGCCCAACGTCGGGGCGATTTCGCCGCCGCCCACGCCGCGCTGGCGCAAGCGCGCGCCGAGCAGCCGGACAACCCGACGATGCTCGTCTGCGAGGGCATGCTGGCGTGGAACGAAATGCGCATCGACGATGCGATCGGCATCTACCGGCGGGTCGTCGCCGAGCATCCCGATCATTGCCACTACATCATGGTCGAGAACGACTGTGCCGTTGCCTTGCTGGCGCGCGGAGCCGTCGACGAGGCGGAGCAATGGGTACGTCGCGGGTTGGCGACCTGGGCCGGCATCGCGCACGCGGAATGCCTGTCGCTGCTCAACCTCGGCGCCATCCTCACCTCGGCGGCGCGCTGGGACGAAGCGGCCGGTGCGCTCGAGCGCACCCTGCCGCTGGCGCACGCCAACGCTTCGCGGCTGTTCGAGGGTGAGGCGCTGCACCGCATCGGCCGCTTGCACCTGCTGTGCGGACGGGTCGCCGCGGCAACCGACGCGCTGCGCGCGGCCGTTGCCTGCCTGCCGGAAGGCGCCGACGACCTGCGACTGGCCACCTGGCACGCGCAGTCCGTACCGGCCTGCCTCGCCGCCGGCGCCGAGGCCGGCGCCGCGCATCACCATGAAGACGCCATGCGACTTGCCGGCGGGCGTCCGCCGCATCCCTTGCTGACTGCGCGGATTGCCCGCGCCGCCGCGCAATGGGCACTGGCCCGTCGCGATGCCACTGGCGCCGCCGAAGCCGCCGAGCGAATGATCGCCGCCGCACGGCCGATCGGGCTCGACGAGTTTCTCGCCGAAGGCCTGTTGCTGCGCGGCCGGGCGTACGAGTGCGTCGCCCGGCCGAATGCGGCGCTGGCGTGCGCCGACGAAGCGCTGTCGATCGTGCAAGCGCGCGGCCTGCCGTGGTTGCGCGAAAGGGCTCTGGCGATGCGCGCACGTTGTGGCATCCGCGCTGCCGCGGACGCGCCGATGCCTGCCGCGCCGACCGCCCAATCCGCGGCCGAGGCGGACGTCGCGGCGCAACTGGAGCCAATCGCCACGGACGGTTGACGCTGGCTTGACGCGCCCGGCCCAGACTGGGCGCATGAACGGTCGATCCCTCCGCACCGCGCGCGCCGCGCGTCCCCTCGCCAGCTATGTCGTTCGCGTCATCGCCACCCCGCGCCAGCCGGCGTTCGAGGTGCTGCACCTGCATTCGGGCGAGGCTCGTCGCTTCTCCAGCCTGGCCCGCCTGCAACGCTGGTTGCTCGGCCACGCCCGAGCATCACTGCGTTGACGGTGCGTTGACGCCCGGCGCGCAAGCTGCACCGTGCGGCAACCCGACCGCGCACCCGATGAAAGGACCACGCCATGCCCAAGTCATCCCTCCGCCCGCTCGTCGCGGCTTGCCTGCTCGCCACGCCGTTTGCCGCCTTCGCCAATGCCGATGGCAAGGAACTGTATGCCTATTACCGTTGCGCCGGATGTCACGGCGACGATGGCAAGGGCACGAGCATCAACCCCAAGGCGAAGTCCATCGCCGGACTGGAAAGCCGGCATGTCCTCACCTCGCTCGAGCACTCGATCGCCAAGGGCGGCCACGAGGACAACATGGGCAGCGGCTGCGCGGAAACGCCGAACAAGGCGCAGATGCAGACCATCGCCGAGCATGTCGCGAAGCTGCCGAAATGATCGCGCCGGCCGGCGCCGCAAACACCAGTCGTGGCGGCACGGCGCATGCCGCGCGCACCGCTAATCGCGCCACTTGCGCAGCAGCGCCGGCCCCAGCGTGATCGCCAGCACGACGACGCCGGCCAGCCACCACAGCAGCTTGTCGTTCGCGATGCCGAACAGGTTGACCGGCAAGCCGAGCAGGCAGGCCAGCGGATACAGCGCGGCGACCAGCGCCAGGGCCGCCAGCGCCGCCGCCGAGCCGCGCAATTGCCAGCCGATGCGCCGCTTCGTCATGGCGAGCGGCAGGCGACGGACTTCGTCGGCGCTCATGCCGTCCTTGTCGAACAGCCGGTGTCCGCCCTGCCGCCCCAGCGCGAAATGGATGACGATGCCGGGCACGACGATCGCCACCAGCAGCCAGAAGAGGAATGTGCCCAGCGTCCAGTCGTTCATTGGCGGCTCCAAACTACAGTCGTGGTGGCACGGCGCACGGCGCTCAGAGCACGACCAGGTGGCGTGCCTTGGCGCCCACCACGGTGGTCAGCGGTACGGCGCGATCGAGTGTCACGAAGCGCCCCTTGTTGGCGACGGCAAGCGCCAGCAGATAGGCGTCCGTAAGCGCACGGGCACCGAGTGCCTTCGACCACGCGATCCGCTCCCCATCGAGCAGGCTGATCGAGTCTGCCCAGAACGCGTGGAACTTCGTCGTCGTGGCGGCAGCAAGCCGTTCAGCCACCGCTGCGGCCGGCAGCGCGTTCGGGTAGGCCGGCTGCGACAGGATGCGGATGCAGCCGTTCTGCGTCAGCGGACACGACGCCCAGCCGTCGCCGCCGTTCGCATTCAGCCATGATGTCGCCGCGCGATGATGCAGGTGGTCGGCGTCGAGCAGCGCGATCAGTACATTCACATCGAGCAGCGCGCGCATCAGACGCCGTCGGCATCGCGCAAGGCATCGACCTGCGCGTTGGTCGCCACGCCGCCGCGCGAGGCGAACGGGACAAAGCCATAGCGGGCCGGCGCCTTGCTGACGGCATGCGCCGGCGCCGACTGCGTCAACGCCCGGCGTAGGAGATCGGAGACGGAACGCCCGGCGGAAACGCCTTCGCGCCTGGCGATTTCTTTCGCCGCGTCGAGCACGTCGTCGTCGATGTCCAGCGTGGTTCGCATGTCGGCTCCTCTGGGTTGATGCGTTGATGCGTTCGCATCATACCATCACCCCATCAATCACCGCTGTCGTGCTGCCGCGGCAGCGCGTCGCCCAGCGTCACCCACGGCACGGCCGTTGCGGCGAACACATGCGACATCGGTTCCCGGTCCAGCGGATCGAGGAACAGCGCGCGGGCGATGTGCAGTTCGCCCGCCCAGCGCGGCGACTCGAAGAACATCGGGCTGCCGCAGACGGCGCAATGGCTGCGCCGCGCGCCGCCCTCGCCGGCATGCCAAACGAGCCGACCGGCGGGATCATGGATGACGACGGCCGCGGCATCGAAGCCCGCCCAGGTCACGAATGCCGCGCCGTGGGCGCGCTGGCAGCGCGTGCAATGGCAATGCGCCACCCACTTGCCGGGCAGCGTGGCGGAAAACCGCACCGCGCCGCACAGGCAGGCGCCGTCGGCGCTTGCCGGGCGCACACCCGGCGCATCGGTGCGATCGTTCATGACGCCTCCTCAGCACTCCACCACATTCACCGCCAGCCCGCCGCGCGCGGTTTCCTTGTATTTCGTCATCATGTCGGCGCCGGTGTCGCGCATGGTCTTGATGACGCGGTCGAGCGACACGTAGTGGCTGCCATCGCCGCGCAGCGCCAGCCGCGCAGCCTGGATGGCCGTCACCGCCGCCATGGCGTTGCGCTCGATGCACGGGATCTGCACCAGCCCGCCGACCGGATCGCAGGTCAGGCCGAGGTGATGCTCCATGCCGATCTCGGCGGCATTCTCCACCTGTCGCGGCGTGCCGCCGAGGACTTCGGCGAGCGCCCCGGCGGCCATCGAGCAGGCGACGCCCACCTCGCCCTGGCAGCCCACTTCGGCGCCGGAGATCGACGCATTGCGCTTGTAGAGCAGCGCGATGGCGCCGGCCGTGAGCAGGAAGGCGGCGACGCCAGCGTCGTCCGCGCCCGGCACGAAACGCGTGTAGTAGTGCAGCACGGCAGGGACGATGCCGGCCGCGCCGTTGGTCGGCGCCGTCACCACGCGCCCGCCGGCGGCGTTTTCTTCATTCACCGCCAGGGCGTACAGGCCCACCCAGTCGAGCGCCGCCAGCGGATCGGCGAACGCCGCCTCGGGGCGCGCGGTGAGCTGGCGATGCAGCGCCGCCGCGCGCCGGCGCACCTTCATGCCGCCGGGCAGCGTGCCCTCGCGTGCGCAACCGCGGGCCACGCAATCCTGCATCGCGCGCCAGATCGCCAGCAGGCCCGCCTGCGTCGCCGCCGCATCGCGCCACGCCGCCTCGTTGCGGCGCACGACCTCGCTGATCGGAATGCCCTGCGCCGCGCAATGGCCCAGCAGCTCGGCCGCGCTGGCAAACGGGAGTGCAAGCGGCGGCGGCGCATCTTCGACCCGGCGCGGGCCGCCGTCGCCCTCCTCGACGATGAAGCCGCCGCCCGTCGAGTAGTAGCTGCGCGCGGCAACCACGGCCTCGCCGGCAAACGCCCGCAGCGTCATGCCGTTCGGATGCAGCGGCAGGCTCTTGCGGTGAAAGGCGATGTCGCCCGGCGCGAAGCCGATGTCGTGGTGGCCACCCAGCGCCAGCGTCCCGCGCGCCGCGATGCCGGCAATGCGCGCCGGGATGTCATCGACATCCACGCCCTCCGGCGTCTGGCCCATCAGCCCGAGCATGACGGCCACATCGCTGCCGTGGCCCTTGCCGGTGGCGCCGAGCGAGCCGTACAGCTCGGCCTGCACGCGCGTCACCCGCGCCAGCACGCCGCCGCCATCGAGCGCGGCGACGAAGCGCGCCGCCGCCACCATCGGCCCGACGGTATGCGAGCTGGACGGCCCGATGCCGATCTTGAAGATGTCGAACACGGAAACGCGCATGGCGACGCAGTATGCACCGATACAATCGGCCTCATGCCACTGCACCGTGCCCTGTTCGTGTTCGCCATGACCCTGCTCGCCTCGCTTGCCATCGCCGGGCCGCCGGCTGCCGAGCCCGCGCCCGGCGTGCCGCTGGCGCTGGCGCGCGAGCGCGCCGCGCGCGTGAGCGGCTTGCACTACACCGTCGCGCTGACGATCCCCGCCGAGCGCGCGGCGCCGATCGCCGGCCGCCTCGAAGCGCGCTTCAACTTGGCCGACGCCGCCGCGCCGCTGGCCTTCGATTTCGCCGCACCGGCGTCCCGCTTGCACGCGGTCGAGGTCAACGGTCACGCGCTGGCGCCAGCCGTCGTCAACGACCACATCGTGCTGCCGGCGGCGCATCTGCGACAAGGCGCCAACCGCGTCGCCTTCGCCTTCGATGCCGGCGACGGGCCGCTCAACCGCCACGACGACTTCCTCTACAGCCTGTTCGTGCCGGCGCGCGCCTCGCATGCATTGCCGGTGTTCGACCAGCCCGACCTGAAGGCCCGCTGGACGCTGCGGCTCGATGTGCCCGCCTCCTGGACGGCCGTCGGCAACGGCGCCGAAAGCGCTCGCACGGCGGATGGCGAGCGGCTGCGCATCGACTTCGCCGAGACCGCGCCGCTGCCGCCCTACCTGTTCGCCTTCGCCGCCGGCCGCTTCACGGTCGAGACGCTCGCGAGCGCGCCGGGCGCGCCGCCGATCCGCATGTTCCACCGCGAGACGGACGTCGACAAGCTCGCCCGCAACCGTGCCGCAATCGCCCGCCAGCACGTCGATGCACTGGCCTGGCTCGCCGACTACACCGCCATCCCGTACCGCTACGGCAAGTTCGACATCGTGCTGCTGCCGGCCTTCCAGTTCGGCGGCATGGAGCATGCCGGCGCCATCTTCTACAACGCCGACAGCCTGCTGCTCGAATCCAGCGCCACGCAGGCGCAGGCGCTGCGGCGCGCCAATCTGATCGCCCACGAAACGGCGCACATGTGGTTCGGCGATCTGGTCACCATGCGCTGGTTCGACGACGTGTGGCTCAAGGAAGTGTTCGCCAACTTCATGGCCGCCAAGATGGTCGATCCGCAATTCCCGGACATCGACCACACGCTGCGCTTCCACCACCAGCACTACCCCGGCGCCTATGCCGTCGACCGCACCGCCGGCGCCAATCCGATCCGGCAGCCGCTGGACAACCTCGCCGAAGCCGGCTCGCTGTACGGCGCGATCATCTACCTGAAATCGCCCGTGGTCATGCGCCAGCTCGAATTGCGCCTCGGCGAAACCGTCCTGCGCGACGGCCTGCGCGCCTGGCTCGCCCGCCATGCCGATGGCAACGCCAGTTGGCAGGATCTCGTCACGCTGCTCGCCGCTGGCGGGGATGCCGACTTGCCGGCCTGGAGCCGCGCCTGGGTCGAGACGCGCGGCCGCCCGCGCATCGAAGTTCACGTCGACGCCGGCGCGGTGCGTTTCACGGTGCGTGATCCATCGGGCGCAGCGCGCACCTGGCCGCAGCGCATCGAACTGGCCATCGGCACCGCCGACGGCATCCAGCGGCACACCGTTGACCTCACCGGCAGCGCCACGCTGTCGCTCGATCCGGCGCGCGGCGCCCCGCGCTTCGTGCTGCCCTCCAGCGGCGGCCTTGCCTACGGCGACATCGTGCTGCCGCCGCGCGAGCTGGACGCCCTGGCGACCGCCCTGCCCGCGCTGCCGACGGCGCTCGATCGCGGCGCCGCCCTCATCACGCTGTGGGAGTCGCTGCTCGAAGGCCGCCTCGCGCCGACCGCGATGCACGCGCTGCTCGCCCGCGCGCTGCCGCTCGAAGCCGACGAGCTGAACCTTGATCGCATGCTGGTGCAGCAGCAGGAGCTGTTTTGGCGGCACACGCCCGTTGCCGAGCGCGCCGCCCGCGCGGCGCAGTGGGAACCCGTGCTGTGGGCAGGGCTTGAACACGCCGCCAGCGCGCGCGGCAAGGCGGCGTGGTTCGGCGCACTGATGCGCACCGCCGTCACGCCGGCCACGCTGGCACGGCTCGACCGCATCTGGAAGCGCGAAGAAAAGCTCGCCGGCCTGCCGCTGTCCGAAAGCGACGAAACCGAGCTGGCGCTAGAACTGTGCGTGCGCGACGGTCGGCTCGCCCGGCTCGATGCGCAGGCCGCGCGCATCGACAATGCCGACCGCAAGGCACGGCTGGCGTTCCTGCGGCCCGCGCTTTCCGCCGACGCGCACGAACGCACCGCGTTGTTCGAGCGGCTGCGCAGTCCGCAACATCGCCAGCGCGAGGCGTGGGTGCTCGATGCCGTCGGCTATCTGCACCATCCGCTGCGCGATGAAGCCGCGCTCGACGAAGCGCTGCAGGCACTTGCCATGCTGCCGGAATTGCAGCGCACCGGTGACATCTTCCTGCCCAAGCGCTGGGCCGAGAGCGTGCTCGCCGGCTATGCCTCGCCCACTGCCGCGCGCCGCGTGCGCGCGCTGGTCGACGCGCTGCCTGCCGACTACCCGCCGCGCCTGCGCTGGGTGCTGCTGGCCAGTGCCGATACGCTGCTGCGTCAGAAATAGCCCTGTCGGGCTGTCGATTTTCTTTACATCCCGATGGACGAGATGACGAGCGCCTAGCTGGCATGCCGGGTTTTGTTCTTGCGTTACATGTACTTGCGCACCAACCTCGTAGTCTGGCGCGCTTCGTGCTTTTTCTCGTACAAGTCACATGGTGTGACGTTCCGGAGACTCCCATGACACGCAATTTCGTTCGCAATGCAGTCGCTGCCGCCGTTCTTTCGTGTGCCTCGGTCGCCGCGCAGGCCATCCCGATCACGTGGAATCTCAGCGGCGTCACGTTCAGCGACCAGACCACGGCGTCCGGCTCGTTTACTTACGACGCCACCGCCAATACGCTGTCTGCATTTTCGATCACGACGCAGAACGGCGCGATCACCGGCCACACTTATGACACCACCACGGCGTCCTTGTACGCGCCAATCCCGAATAGCTTTTGGGCCAACAACGCCATGTTGCTGGTCTTGAACGACATTTCGTACTACCTCAACCTCGAATTTGCCAGCGCGTTGACCGACGCGGGCGGCACGGTGGCGCTGCTGCTGGGCGACCCAATCGCTAACGGCGCCGCCAACGCCTCATGGGAATGCGACAACTGCAATGCGATTCGCTACGTCGTCGACGGCGCGGTTACCAGCGAAGCCGTGCCCGAGCCGGCGTCCATCGCGCTGCTGGGTGCCGGCCTGATCGGCCTCGCCGGTCTGCGCCGTCGCAAGCAGCCGGTCGCCTGATCAAGTCGTCCTGCCTGCATCGCCAAGACCCCGGCCGCGTGCCGGGGTTTTGCGTTTACAGCAGCGAATCGATGAACGCCGCCAGCGCGATGTCGCGGGCGGTGACGCCGCCGGCATCGTGCGTGGTCAGCGTGATGTCCACACGGTTGTAGACATTGCGCCATTCGGGATGGTGATCCATCGCGTCGGCCTTCAGCGCCACGCGCGTCATGAAGCCGAAGGCGGCGTTGAAGTCCGCGAAGCGCAGCTCGCGCGCGATGGATTTCCCGTCGGCCGCCACGCGCCACTGCGGCAGGCCCGTCATGGCCGCATCCACGGCCGCCCGATCAAGCGCTTTCAATTTCATGCCTCCAGTGTCATCAAGGCCGTGTTGCCGCCAGCGGCCGTGGTGTTGATGCACACCACGCGCTCGCCGAGCAGCCGCCAGGCCGGATAGCGCGGCGGCTCGCCGGTGGCGTCGATGCACGCCACCAGCGGGCCTTCGCGGGCCGCCAGCTTGTGCCGCCACGCC
>JBGARB010000054.1:0-17396 GCA_044230495.1 Rhodocyclaceae bacterium | reverse complement strand
CTACGACCCGATCGACGAGATCAAGGCGCTGATGAAGGTGACCTTCGCCAAGGAAGGTCCCGACGTGGTCGCCGTCGGCGGCGGCACCGGCAGTTGCGCCGTCGGCAAGGCCGGCTACCGCCACCTGGGCATCGGCAACTGGCCCGAATGTGCCAAGACCACCAGCATGGACGTGGCCACGAAGCTGCTCGACGCGCCGGCGCCACCGCGCAAGATCGCGCCGGCGGATGTCGGCAAACACCTGTATTCCGCCGTCTGCGCCGGCTGCCACGCCTATGCCGCGCGGATGATCGGACCGCCGACGCAGGTGATCCAGGCCTTGTACGCCGGCAACCCGCAGGGCATCGCCGACTACATCGCCGCGCCGACGAAAAAGCGCGGCGACTTCCCGGCCATGCCGCCGCAGGCGCACCTGTCGCCCGCGATGCGGCAGTCGGTGGCCGAGTTCATGCTCAAGGTCGACAAGTAGTACGCTGCACACACAACAACACAGGAGGAAACACCATGCCCCGCAAATCGCGCATTGCCCACGGCATCGCCGTCGCCATGGCCGCCGGTGCCTTTTCGCCGGCTTTCGCGCAGGCGCCCCCGGAAACCCAGACCATCGTCGTCACCGCGCAATCGCGCAAGCAGGCCGTGCAGGACGTGCCGATGCCGGTCCAGGTGGTGACCATGAACGACATCGCCGCGCTCGGCGCGGCCGACCTTTCCGATCTCAACGGCTACATTCCGGGACTGGTGGTCGACAGCATCGAGCCGACGCAGCCGAGCTTCGGCATCCGCGGCGTCAATCCCGGCGATTTCGGCATCGCCACCGATGCGCCGGTCGGCGTCTATGTCGATGGTGTGTATACCGGCAAGACCGGTGGCGCGCTGATGAATTTCATCGACGTGCAGCGCATCGAGGTCATCAAGGGCCCGCAAGGCACGCTGTTCGGTCGCAACAGCGCGGCCGGCGCAATCTCCATCGTGACGCAGGAGCCGGGCAACGACCGCGAGCTGCACGGCCGCGTCAAGCTCGGCGAGGATGGCCGCTTCGACATGGACGCCGTGATGAATCTGCCGCTGTCCGCGAGCACGGCCGCGCGGCTGGTTTTCGTGCGGTCGTCGAGCGACGGCTGGGCACACAACGCCACGACCGGCGAGGATTCGGCCGGCGACAAGTCCTGGGCGACGCGCCTTTCGCTGCGTTCGAACATCGGCACCGCGCGCGTCAACGTCGCCTGGGAGCACGAGCGGCTGAACCAGGACGGTCGACCGGCGTTCGGCGCCGTCAAGGACCCGACGATCCCCTTCCTGCCGGCCGCCATGCCGATCGATGCGCTGGTCGGCGCGCTCACGGGGACCGATGCGGCGACTGGCAACTTCCTGCTCGGACTGGGCGGCATCACGCCAGAGCGTCGCGGCATCCCGCTGCAGGTGCTCAATCAAGGCGCGTTCATGAATCCGCTGGCCTACAGCAATCCGCTCAAGTCGCCGCTCGAGAACGACGTGCAGGGCGCCGAGTGGCGCGATTTCGACGGCATCACGCTGCGAGTCGAAATGCCCGTCGGTCACATGACCTTCAACTCGCTCACCGCGTGGCGCACCTTCGATACCTGGAACTACACCGACAACGACGGAACCGCACGCAGCGATACCTACCTTGGCACGCTCGACGCCAAGGACGCGACGAGCTGGCAGCAGGAGTTCAAGCTCTCCGCCAAGAGCGATGCGCTCGACTGGATCGCCGGCGTGTCCTTCTTTCACAACAAGGAAAAGCAGGACGCCGGCGCCTACCTGACCACCGGCAGCCTGCTCACGCTATCGACGCTGCAGGTGTACAACGCGCTGGCCGCGGGCGGCATGCCAAGCAACGGCGAGCTGGATTTCATCGGCCTGCTCTCGCAACTGCCGCCCGACCTGGCGTGGGACGAACTGACCATCGCCGGCGTGCGCACGCGCTCGGTCTCGCTCTACGGCGATGTCATCTGGCATGCCACGCCGGCGACCAACCTCACCGCCGGCCTGCGCTGGACCCGCGACCAGAAGCGCGCCAGCTGGTACGTGCCGCCGCGCATGTCGGCGGCGCTCGACGGCCTGCTGGGCCAGCTGGAGGCGCTGGGGGCGATCCCGCCGGGAACGGCGTCGGCGTTGCCGCCCAACGTGGCCTTCCTTGATGCGGTGTTGCGCGGCGCCGGTACGCCGACCTCGGCGGAGCACAAATGGACCGACCTGTCGCCCCGGCTGGTGGTCGACCACAAGCTGAACAAGGATACCTTGCTGTTCGCGTCGGTCTCTCGCGGCTACCAGGCCGGTGGCTACAACATCTTCGTGCCCAATCCGGCAGACGAGGCCGACGGCCGCTTCGAGCCCGAGAAGATGACCAACCTCGAAGTCGGATTCAAGGCCGTGTTCCCGCAGGCCCGTGCGACCTTGAATGCCTCGCTGTTCAAGTACAAGTTCAAGAACCTGCAGGACATCGAACTGGTGACGCCGGCCGGCGGTGGCGTACCGACCTACAACGTCGTGGTCAGCGACCAGGAGGCCACCGGCATCGACATCGACGGCCGCTGGCGGATCACCAAGCAGGTCAGCGTCTTCGGTGCGGCGGAGTACATCGACCAGACCTACGCCAAGTTCGTCGATCCGCTGGGCTTCGACCTCGAGGGTCAGGCGGTCGGCACGCCGAAGCTGACGGCGATGGGCGGCGTGAACGTGAACTGGGCCGCACTCGGCGGACTGGCATCGCTGACCTTTCAGGGCACGCACACCAGCAAGGGCCGCTGCAACGACGCGCAGGATGCCGACCGCTGCATCAAGAGCGGACCGTTCCGTACCGGCGAGGCGAAAACGCGCTTCGACCTGCGTCTGGGTTGGGAGAGCGGCGAGGGCCACTATGGCGTGGCGCTGCTGGTCAACAACGTCTTCGACAAGCGCTACGTCGAAACGCTGGGGGGGCAGACGGCGCAGATCGGCATGCCCTACAGCTACCTGACGCCACCGCGCTTCGTCGGCGTCGAATTCAAGGTCGGCATGTGACGGAGGTCCAGCGCTTCGATCTGATTGCCGCCGACGGCACCCGCTTGTGCGGCCTGCGCGTCTTGCCGCCGGGTGCGCGGGCTGTCATTGCGCTGCTGCACGGCCTGGGCGAACACGCCGGGCGCTATGAGCGATTCGCCGCCGCAGCGGCGGCGCGTGGTATTGCCGTGGTCAGCGCCGACCTGCGCGGTCACGGCCGCTCGCAAGGCCGGCTGGGCTATGTCGATTGCTTCGATGAATATGTCATCGATGCGGATGCCGTCGTCGGGGCAGCCAGTGCGCAGGCCCACGGCCTGCCGTGGTTCCTCATGGGCCACAGCATGGGCGGCGTGGTCGCGCTCGACTGGCTCGGTACGCGACATCCGGTGCCGCCACCGGCCGGCGTCGTCCTGTCGTCGGCGGCGCTGAAGATCGGCGGCGACGTGTCGCCCTGGCTGCTCAAGCTGGCACCGCTGATCTCCGCGCTGGCGCCCGGCTTGCGCGCCAATCCGCTCGATCCGGCAGCCATCAGCAGCATCGAGGCCGAGGCGGCGGCCTACGCCGCCGATCCGCTGGTGATGCACGTCGCGCCACCGGCGCGCACGGCGGCGGAGCTGCTTGCGGCGGCCGGACGCAATGGCGCCGTGCCACCACGACTGTATTTTCCGTTGTACGCGATGCACGGCGCGAACGATCCACTGATCGATGTCGCTGGCACCCGCGCCTTGCATGCGGCGTGGGGCGGGGCGGACAAGACGCTGCGGGTCTGGCCCGAATCGCGTCACGAAGTGCTCAACGATCGCGATGGGACGGCGGCGCTGGGCGAGATCATCGACTGGATATCGGCCCGCGTCTAACGCGGCTGCCCAGGCATTCAGCTGTTCTCGACGGCCCAGCGTTCGGCGGCGTCGGCGAGTGCCAGGATGGCCTCGTGGGGGACCGACAGCGTGGCTTCCCGGCCATGTACCGTCCAGTCGGTGAGTTCCTGTTCCATGGCCTTCATGCGCGCCGCCAACGAGCGGGCACCCAGCGGCGCGCACAAAGTCCACAGCGTGTGGGCGGCGCGTGCGGCAGCGGTGGCGTCGTGGCCGGCACGCGCCGATTCGAGCGCCGCGAGCGCGCCGCGCAGGTCGGCGGCAGAGCCGGCGGCAATCGTGCGTGCCAGTTCGAAGTCCCCCAACGCGCCCTCCAGTCGTGACCGGGCGTCGAATCCGGCGGGCAATTCGGTTGCCGCATCGCCGGCCCCGGCATGGGGAAAGTCGAGGTTGAAGGTCGAGCCGGCACCCGGCGCCGATTCAACGCCAATGCCCCCCCCCATCATCTCCACGAGGCGCTTGGCCAGCGACAGGCCAAGTCCTGCGCCGCCATGCCGCCGCGAGATCGACGCGTCGGCCTGGTAGAACGGGTCGAACAGATGGTCGACGGCCGCGGCTTCGATGCCGATGCCGGTATCCCGCACGAAGATGCGCATTCCACCTGCAGGCGGCAGCGCACCGGCATCCAGCACGGCGACGCCAAGCGTTACCGTGCCGCTGTCGGTGAACTTGAATGCGTTGGACAGGAGGTCGGACAACACCTGGTGCATGCGGCGGTGGTCTGCCGCAATCGAGGATGGCGCGTCGACCGGCAGGTCGAGAACCGTCAATTCGAGCCGTCGCCGCGTCGCGGTGGGCTGGAACTCGCGACGCAAGCGGTGCAGCAGTGCCGGCAGGTCGACCGTCTCGCTGACTACGCTCAGTGTGCCCGTATCGAGGCTGGCATGGTCGAGCACGTCGTCCACCATCACCAGCAGGTTGCGCGCGTTGTCGAGCACGCCATCGACGCACAATCGCTGGTCGTCCTCGAGCGGGCTGTCGGCCAGCAGTTGCGCATTCCCCAGCACGCCATGCAGCGGCGTGCGCAGTTCGTGCGACATATTGGCGAGGAATTCGGACTTGGCCAGGCTCGCCGCCTCCGTCGCCTTGTGCGCCTTGCGCATGGCGATCTCCGCCTCCTTGCGGTCGGTGATATCGACGACGATGGTCGAGATTTGCTTGACGGTGCCGGCGGCATCGAGCGTGCGGTCGGAGGTCGACCAGATCCAGCGCGTTTGGCCGTCGGTACCGCGCAGGATGCGGTACTCGAAGGGGGGCAGGGGGGCATCGGCCGTGGCAAAGGCCCGCAAGCGCGCTTCGCCGATCGAGCGGTCGTCGGGATGGATCATGTCCAGCCACTGCGCCGCCGTGCGCGGCATGTCGGGCGTGAGGCCGAATATCGCGTCATACACCGCGCTGGTGTCGGCTCGCCCGCTGGACATCTCGACTTCGACGAAGCCCAGCAGACCGACCTCGTGGATGCGTTCCAGACGCCTGCGGCTCTCGAGAAGGTCGCTGCCGACGCGCAGTGCCACCAGCAGCGGCAGTGCTGCCGTCACTCCCAGGTTGGTGACCGAGCCGATCAGCAGGTGCAGGCCTTCGATCGTCGTCGTTGCCGCATCGGGTTCGGCGCCAAGCGCAAAGCTCAGGTTGATGAATGCGCGCGCCATCATGGCCAAGGCCGTGATGCCCAACAGGCCGCTGACGCCAAGCAAGACGTGACGGCTGCGCGAGCGATCCGCCCGCGCGGCAGGCAGCATCGAATGCGCCGCCACCAGGGCGCACAGCGCGATGCCCAGCGAGACGACGAAAATGCGTGCCGGTCGACTGGGTTCGGCATAGGTAAAGATGGCCACCGGGATTGCCACCATGGCGGTAAGGGCCCAATCCCAGCGCCACGTCACCGGCAAGCGGAAGAAGCGTCGGCAACCGTTGGCCACTTGCGAGTGGCCAAACACGATCAGTACATTGGCAACGACGACGGACAACAGGTCCGACACCTGCCCGCGGAGCATCAGCAACGCGAAGCCGACGACGAAGGCCATTGCGCCGCGCACCCAATCGTCGATGCCGGGCACACGCCCGGCGACGACACCGGCCGCCAGCAGGGCCGGCGGCAGAAGCAGCGATGTCGCCAGCGTGACCGCCGACAGGGTCGGCAGATCAATCGTGACGATCATTTGCGAATGGGTAACGGCGTCATGATCCCGATGATATCGGGGATTCTCCGGGCACCCGTCCGCCGCGCGCGTGCAGCATCACTGCGCCGAGGATCAGGGCCACGCCGGCGTAGAACATCGCATCGAGTTCGCGGCCTTCGGCGAATATCAGTGCCGCCAGCGCGATGGTGTAGACCGGCTCGAGGTTGACGGCGAACTGTGCCGAAAACGCCGAAAGTCTGCGCAACGCAATCAGCGCGAGCGAAAACGGCAGCAAGGTGCAGGCATAGGCGAGCAGCGCCAGCCAGAGAATGTCGACGCCTGCCGGCACGGCGAAGGTGCCGCCGGCCAAGGGCCACCACGGAATCAACAGCGCCAGCGCCGCGGCGCCGGTACCCAGTTGCAAGCCGGTCAGCGTCAATGCCGACATGCGCGTCGTCAGCCGCTTGTTTAGCATGCCGAACAACGCCACCAGCAGCGCGGCGAGCGACCCGGCGAAGAAGCCGCCGAGCATGCCGGTCGGGATGCCGCCAACCACCAGCACCACGCCGGGGATCGCCGCCAGCGCCAGCAACAACTCGCGTGCGGCGAAGGGCCGGCGCGCCAGGGGCGGCTCGATGAGCGCGAGGAACACTGGCGCCAGCGCGATGCAGGTCGCCGCGACGGACGCGTTGGCGAGCTTCACGGCGCCGAAGAAGGCCAGCCAGTGCGCGGTGACGATAAAGCCGCCGGCCAGCGTGACCAGCAGGTCGCGGCGGGGCAGGGCGCGCGCCTCGCGCCACACGCGCGGCAGCAGCGCGAGCGACGCGCTGACCACCAGCACCCGCCAGAACACCAGGGCGACGGCGTCGAGCGAGATCAGCCGGCCCAGGATCGCCGTGAAGCCCCACAGCACGACGCACAGGTGCATCTGCGCATGCGGATTGCGCAGCCAGGCGGGCGTGCCGGTCAACTGGCGAAATGCGCCGACAGCGCAGCCGTCATGTAGCCGTGGTCGAGCGCGCCGGCCGACTCCCGCGCGCTGTGCATGGCCCACATCGGGTTGCCGACGTCCACGGCCGCGATGCCCAGTCGCGCCGCGACGATCGGGCCGATGGTGCTGCCGCAACCCAGGTCCGTGCGGTGGCTGTATTGCTGCACGGGCACTTGCGCGCGCTCGCACAGGCGCATGAAGCGGGCGGCGGTCTCGGCGCCGGTGGTATAGCGCATGTTCACGTTGCTCTTGATCACCGGCCCGGCATTCACCAGCACGCGGTGCGCCGGCTCATAGGCGGCGGGGAAATTCGGCTGCCAGGCATGCGCCATGTCGGCGCTGATGAAGAAGCTCGCCGCCAAAGCGCGGCGCCGGTCCTCGCCGTCGCAATCGCGGGCGGCGGCGATACGGCCGACGACATCGGCAAGAAAGCTGCCGCCGGCGCCGGCGGCGCTCTCGGAGCCGATTTCTTCGTGGTCGAACAGCGCCAGCATCGCGGTGGCGGTCGGCGCGACGCCGCCCGGCAATGCCGACAGCCCGGCATGACACGAGGCCAGGTTGTCCAGCCGCGCGGTGGCGACGAACTCCTGCCCCGCACCCCAGAATGCGCCGGGCTGCGTATCGAAAGCGGCGAGGTCCCAGCCGAGCAGGTCGTCGCGGTCGATGCCGGCAGCGTCGGCGAGCAGGCCGCGGAACCAGTCGGTCGCGTCCGCGGTATTGATGAAGGCATCGCCCATCGCCAGCAGCAGCGGCAATTCGTTCTGTTTGTGCAGCACCAGGCCCTTATCATTCACTTCGCGGTTCATGTGGATGGCGAGGTTGGGCAAGCGCGCCAGCGGCCGCGCGAAATGCACCAGCCGGTTCTCCACGCCGTCGCCCGCCTTCACGGCAACGCGACCGGCCAGGCCGAGATCGCGGTCGGCAAATGTGGCGAGGATCGGCCCGCCATACACCTCCACGCCCAGGCGCAGCAAGCCGTCGGCCAGATGCGGGGCTTTGGGCTTCAAGCGGAGGCCGGGCGAGTCGGTGTGCGCGCCGACGATGCGCAGACCGGATTCCGGCAGTGGCGCGCTGCCGACGACGAAGGCGATCAGCGACGAGCCGCCGCGCACGACGTAGCGCTTGTCGCCGGGTGCCAGCGACCAGCGCATGCGCTCGTCCAGTTCGTCGAAACCGGCCGCCCGCAGGCGCGCGACGGCCGTGTCCACGGCATGCCAGGGGCTGGGGCTGGCATCGATGAAGGCGAGGAGGTCGGCGGCGTGCGGGTGTGGCGAGTCGGTCATGGCGTCGGATCGTGTCATCTGGTGTGCGTATGGTAGCGACTTGCGCCAGAATGGGCCGGCTGCAGCAGCGGGGAGACTGACATGACGAACGCGGAAGACGGCAAGGGCGTGCCGACGGCATCGGTTCCCATCGAAGCGGTGCGTACGGGGTGTGGCGTCGAGGCGCTCCGCCATGCCTTCCTCGACAACCTCTTTTACGTGCAGGGTCGGCTGCCGGAATTCGCTTCGGTGGACGACCGCTACAAGGCCATGGCCTACACCGTGCGCGACCGTCTGCTGCACCGCTGGGTGGCCACGGTGCGCGCCTATCGGCAGCACAATCCGCGCACGGTCTGCTACCTCTCCGCCGAATACCTGCCTGGCCCGTTCACGGCCGGCAACCTCACCAACCTCGGCATCCTCGCGCCGATGCGTCAGGCGCTGGGCGGTTTGGGCATCGACCTCGACGACCTGATCGAACACGAACAGGAGCCGGGATTGGGCAACGGCGGCCTGGGCCGGCTGGCCGCCTGCTTCATGGATTCGCTGGCGGCATTGCAGATTCCGGCGACCGGATACGACATCCGTTACGAGTTCGGCATCTTCCGGCAGAAGATCGAGGGTGGCGAGCAGGTCGAGTGCGCCGACAACTGGCTCCGCTTCGGCAACCCGTGGGAAGTGCGCCGGCCGCACGTGGCCTACGACGTCTTCATCGGCGGACGCACCGAGCATTGGCGCGAGGGCGACGCCGAGCGCGTGCGCTGGGCGCCCTACGAGGTCTTTCGCGGCGTCGCCGTCGATACGCCGATCCTCGGCCATGGCGTGAACACCGTCAATCTGCTGCGGCTGTGGAGCGCCGAAGCCGCCGAGGGCTTCGACTTCGAGGCCTTCAATCGCGGCGACTACTACGGCGCGGTGGTGCGCGAAGTGCGTTCGGGCACGATCAGCAAGGTGCTCTACCCGAACGACGAGCCGGAAATCGGCAAGCGGCTGCGCCTGCTGCAGCAGCACTTCTTCGTCACCTGCTCGTTGCAGGACATGCTGCGCATCCATGCCACGACGGGCGAGCGCGTCGAGCGCTTCCACGAGAAGTTCGCCGTGCAGCTCAACGACACGCATCCGGCGATCGCGGTCGCCGAGCTGATGCGCCTGCTGCTCGACGACCACGCGCTGGATTGGGATACGGCCTGGCATATCACGCGCCACACCTTCGCCTACACCAACCACACGCTGCTGCCCGAAGCGCTGGAGAAGTGGCCCGTGCCGCTGTTCGAGAGCCTGCTGCCGCGGCACATGGAGATCGTCTACGAAATCAACGCGCGGCATCTTGCCGAAGTCGCACGGCGCTATCCGGGCGACACGGACAAGCTGCGCGTGCTGTCGCTGATCGACGAGAGCGGGCCGCGCTACGTGCGCATGGCGCACCTGGCGTGCGTGGGCAGCCACGCCATCAATGGCGTTGCCGAGCTGCACAGCCGGCTGCTGCGCGAGACCGTGCTGAACGATTTCTTCCAGCTCTGGCCGCAGAAATTCCAGAACAAGACCAACGGCGTGACGCCGCGCCGCTTCGTGCTGCAGGCCAACCCGGGGCTGGCCGGGCTGCTCGAGCGCACGGTCGGCCGCGGTTGGGAGAACGATCTGGAGCGGCTGCGCGGCCTCGAGCCGCTGGCCGGCGATGCCGCCTTCCAGGCCGAGTGGCGCGCGGTCAAGCGCGAGGCCAAGGCGCGTCTGGCCGACACCGTGGCGCGGCTCACCGGCATCGTCCTCGACCCGGCGAGCCTGTTCGACGTGCAGGCCAAGCGCATCCACGAATACAAGCGTCAGCACCTCAACGTGCTGCACGTCGTCGCGCAATACCTGCGCATCAAGCGCGACCCCGCCGCCAGCGTTGTGCCGCGCACCGTGCTGTTCGGCGGCAAGGCCGCGCCGGGCTACTTCATGGCCAAGCGCATCATCCGCCTGATCAACGAAGTCGCCGCCGTGGTCAACAACGACGCCGATGTCGCCGGCCGGCTCAAGGTGGTGTTCCTGCCCAATTTCAGCGTCAAGCTGGGCATGCACGTTTACCCGGCCGCCGACCTGTCGCAGCAGATCTCAACGGCCGGCAAAGAAGCCTCGGGCACCGGCAACATGAAGTTCTCGATGAACGGCGCGCTCACCATCGGCACGCTCGACGGTGCCAACGTCGAGATCCGCGATGCGGTCGGCGCGGAGAATTTCTTCCTCTTCGGATTGACTGCCGAACAGGTCGGCGCCACGCTGGCGCGCGGTTACCGCCCGCGCGACCACTACGACCGCGACGACGATCTGCGCGCCGTCATCGACGTCATCGGCAGTGGCCGCTTTGGCGGCGATGCGGGTCTTTTCCGGCCGATCGTCGACAACCTGCTCGGCCACGACCCTTACCTGCTGCTCGCCGACTATGCCGGCTACATCACCGCGCAAGCAGCGGTCGACGCCGCGTTTCAGGACGAAGCGCGCTGGACGCGGATGTCCATCCTCAATGTGGCGCGTATGGGACGCTTCTCGTCCGACCGCAGCATCGCCGAATACTGCCGCGACATCTGGCGCGTCGAGCCGCTGGTGGTGGGCACGGCGTAGCGCGTCACGCTGACGACAAGCGCCGTCCCGCCACCACTGTGTTTTGCGCCTGCCGGTCGCATGCGCTGTGGCGTAGCCGAACTTTTCGAGCAAATTGTCTTGTGTCGGCCGATACAATGCGAGAGTCATGCTTTCCGCCTACCACGCCAAGTACTTTGCCCACGAGTTGACCCGACGCTTCCCTGCGGACAGTGTCGAGAAGCTGGCCGGCGCCTTGGTCGACGCGCAAGTCGATCTCAATCCGCATCAAGTTGACGCTGCGCTGTTCGCCTTCAAGTCGCCGCTATCCAAGGGCGCGCTTCTCGCCGACGAAGTGGGCCTGGGCAAGACCATCGAAGCGGGCCTCGTGCTGTCCCAAAAATGGGCGGAGCGCAAGCGGCGCATTCTGGTCATTACGCCATCCAACTTGCGCAAGCAGTGGTTCCAGGAATTGGCCGAGAAGTTCTTCCTGCCCTGCCGCATTCTCGAAGCCAAGCCATACAACGCCGCCATGCGGCAAGGCCGGTTTCGCCCGTTCGAGGTGCCCGAGATTGTCATTTGCTCGTATCAGTTCGCCAAGAGCAAGGCAGGTGATGTACATGCCGTGCCGTGGGACTTGGTGGTCATCGACGAGGCGCACCGGCTGCGCAATGTCTATAAGCCGTCGAACGTCATCGCCAACACCCTCAAGCAGGCGCTGGCCGGCAAGCACAAGCTGTTGCTCACCGCGACGCCCTTGCAGAATTCCTTGCTGGAGTTGTTCGGCCTGGTGAGCTTCATCGACGAGCACACTTTCGGCGATCTCAAGAGCTTCCGCGAACAGTTCGCCAATCTGAATCAGGAGCAGGTGTTCCACACGCTCAAGGCACGGCTGAAGCCCGTCTGCCACCGCACGTTGCGCCGGCAGGTCACAGCCTACATTCCCTACACCAAGCGCTTGCCGCTCGTGGAGGAATTTACGCCGGAGGAAAGCGAAGACCGTCTCTACCATCTCGTCTCCGAATACCTGCAACGGGACAACCTTCAGGCGTTGCCGGCCAGCCAGCGCAGCCTGATGACGCTGGTGCTGCGCAAGTTGCTGGCCTCATCCACTTTCGCCATTGCCGGCGCACTGACCTCGATTTCAAACCGGCTAAAAGCCAAACTGCGCAAACAGCCAGTCTTGGATGGCGCCGAATCGCTGGAAGACGAACTGGACCAGGACTACGAAGCCCTCGACGAATTGGTGGAAGAGCGCGCCGAGGAATGGACTGACGACGAAGCTGTTGAATTTCTGACCGAAGACGACCGCCGCGCGCTTGAGCAGGAAATCGCCGACCTCGACGCGTTCGCCCAACTCGCGGCGTCCATTGAGCACAACGCCAAGGGCAAGGCGCTGCTGAAGGCGCTGGCCATCGCCTTCGCCAAGGCCAGGGAAATCGGCGCCGAGCAGAAGGCCATCATCTTCACCGAATCGCGCCGCACGCAGAGCTACCTGCTTCGCGTACTGGCCGACAGCCCGTTTCGTGACGGCATCGTCCTGTTCAACGGCTCGAACACCGACGACGGCTCCAAGCTGATCTATAGCCAGTGGCTGGCGCGCCACCAAGGCAGCGACCGGGTCACCGGCTCGCGCAGCGCCGACATGCGCTCTGCGCTGGTGGATTACTTTCGTGAGCAGGGCTGCATCATGATCGCTACCGAGGCCGGCGCCGAAGGCATCAACCTCCAGTTCTGTTCGCTGGTGGTGAATTACGATCTGCCCTGGAACCCGCAGCGCATCGAGCAGCGCATCGGCCGCTGCCATCGCTACGGCCAGAAGCACGACGTGGTGGTGGTGAATTTCCTCAACCGCAAGAATGCCGCCGACCAGCGCGTCTTCGAGTTGCTGTCCGAGAAATTCCAACTCTTCGAAGGCGTCTTCGGCGCCAGCGACGAAGTGCTGGGTGCCATCGAATCCGGCGTCGATTTCGAAAATCGGATCGCCGCCATCTACCAGAACTGCCGCAAGCCCGAAGAAATTGCCACCGCCTTCAACCAGCTCCAGCTCGAACTTTCGCTTGAGATCAACGAGTCGATGACGCGCACGCGCCAGAAGCTTCTGGAGAATTTCGACGACGAAGTGCGCGAAAAACTCAAGGTGCGCGACGAGGCCTCGAAGGCCTACCTCAACCGCTACGAACGTCTGCTCATGCAGCTCACGCGGCATGAACTCGATGGCAAGGCAGAGTTCCTGGGCGATGCCTCGTTCCGTCTTGCCTCGAATCCGTTTCCCGACCAGGCTGGCGCCATCCCGCTGGGGCTGTACGAACTGCCGCGCCGCTCCGGCGAAGCGCACCTCTACCGGCTCAATCACCCCCTGGCCGAAGCTATCCTCGCGCAAGCAAAGAACCGCGAACTGCCGCCGGCCGAAATCCAGTTCGACTACGGCCAGCATGATGGCAAGGTGACGACGCTTGAGCCATACATCGGCAAGACGGGCTGGCTTGCCCTGTCGCAGTTCAGCGTCGAATCGCTCGACCAGGCGGAAGACCACCTGATCTTCTCGGCGATCACCGACGACGGCCACGCACTGGACGAGGTAGTCGCCGGGCGGCTGATGACCTTGCCTTGTGCCGCCGCCCCCTGCCTTCACACGGCAGGCGCCACGGCACCAAGCGCACTCGATACCCTAACCCATGGCCGTCAGGTCGCCATCCAGCGCGACATCTCCGAGCGCAACGCCCGCATCTTCGAGGCCGAGGCCGACAAGCTCGACGGCTGGGCCGACGACCTCAAGGTGGGCCTGGAGCGGGAAATCAAGGAAATCGACCGCCAGATCAAGGAAGCCCGCCGCGCCGCCACCACCGCCCTGACCCTGGAAGAGAAGCTCGCCGGGCAGAAGCAGATCAAAGCCCTTGAAGCCCAGCGCAACCAGAAGCGGCGTTCGCTGTTTGAGGCGCAGGATCAGGTGGACAAGCAGCGGGAGGAGTTGATTGCGGTCATCGAAGGTAAGCTGAACCAGACCGCGGACTTGCAGCCCCTAATTCTGTTGCGCTGGACGCTTTCCTGATGGCTCGCTTGGTGAGCCTCGTCGCGAATACACTTGCGATGCCATTTGGAAATCGTGCCGCCGTGAGCGGGAGGGAGCCGCAACGATGAACAGCAAGCAACTGCCGACCCTAGGCGACAAGTCTTTCGAATCCATCAAGCAGACCAACGAACACGACGCCGAGTACTGGAGCGCCCGCGACCTGCAATTGCTGCTCGGCTACAGCCAGTGGCGGCGCTTCGAGCAAGCCATCGAGCGTGCCATAAGCTCTTGTCAACAATCGGGAAATAAGCCGGACTATCACTTTGCCGGCGCCGGCAAACCGATCACCGGTGGCAAGGGGGCGGTCCAGTTGGTTGAGGATTACCACCTCTCCCGCTTCGCCTGCTACCTCATCGCCCAGAACGGCGACCCGCGCAAACCTGAAATTGCCCATGCCCAGAAGTACTTTGCCGTCCAGGCTCGCCGCCAGGAGCTGAACGATCAAGCCGCCGCCGACATCGAGCGGCTGGAACTGCGCAAGCAGACCGCCGAGGAATTCAAGGCCCTGTCCGGCGCAGCTCAGGATGCCGGCGTGCAAAACAAGATGTTCGGCGTCTTCCACGATGCCGGCTACAAGGGGCTGTATGGTGGTCTGGGCCGCGATGCCATCAAGCGACGCAAGGCCGTCCCCGAGAAAGACAACCTGCTCGACCGTATGAACGCAACGGAACTCGCGGCAAACCAGTTCCGCATGACGCAAACCCGCGACAAGCTCGCGCGGGAGGGAGTGCGCAACCAATCGCAGGCCATCCAGACCCACGAACAGGTCGGCAAGGAAGTGCGCGACGCGATCAGGCGCATCGGCGGCACCCCGCCGGAAGATATTCCGCCCGCCGAGCACATCAAGGAAGTCGAGAAGCGCCTGAAGTCCGCGACGCCGAAACTTGAACTACATGAGCGCGAGGCCGGCGGCCTGCTGGGCGACGCCGGCAAGAAACCCGGCGCCGACTGAAGGACCAACCATGACCGAACCGACCATCACCTGCCCGAATTGCAAGGCCGAAATCCGGCTGACGGAATCGCCGCCAAAAACACTGTCAATCACCGTGCCTTTGCAGCAACGGCAACCTGTATCGCGGGATGAAGGTTAAGTTTCTTCCCTCTCTGTTGATGTTTCTCAGTTCCTACTTCCCGTTGGCGCTGATCTTCATCATCAAGGACATTGATCCGGACACATGGCTACCGGCACATCCGACGATGGCCGTGCTGGTCGCTTGCATTGCTGGCACTTCCTGCTTGATTGTCTTGCTGGTTGCCAACAGGATCGAAGGTGGGATTCCGGTGCACATTACGAAGGTATCGAACAAATCCGGGGACATGTTCACCTACACGATCCCCTACATGATTTCGTTCTACAACTTCAATCTCGGAGACTGGAAGACCTTGGCGAGTCTGCTCGTCTTTATGATGTTGATGTTTGCTCTTGCATATCGGACCCAGAATATTTTTGTAAATCCAGTCCTCGCCCTGGCGGGATTCGGCCTGTACGACTGTCAATTCAATGACGGTTCGCGTGAAGCTCAGGGGCTGTTGATTTCGAAGCACGAGTTTGGGATTGGCGACACCTGTGTCGTCCAAAGGCTTTCCGCTTTTCTTTATTTCGCCACTGAGATTCAATCCAAAGAGGAAAAACAATGACGACAGCGGCAAAGAAGCTCAAGCAGCTTCGACATGCAGACCTCAAGCCTTGGACAGCAAGCATGTGGCTCGTGAAGAGGCGCCTTGATATTCAAAAGGCCGCCCACTATTCCGTAGTTCGCGTTGAGCTAGACAGGAAGTTGCAAGCGAAGCTGAAGCGAACTGTTGTAGAGCGCGTTCAGGGCAAGGAATACAAGCTTGACGAATACGACTTCCTCACAGCGGACCAAGACGACAGACTACTTACGATCAACGCGTCGGATACCGACTTTTCAAAAATTCAAGCGGAGATTGATAAAGGGCTGGTAAACAAGAAGGTCGAGCAATACGAGGATTTGCTCGACTCGTGGGCGTTCGTTGTCAAACTGGTACATGACGGTAACGCTGTGTATGGCGTGCGAAAGATCAACAAGTTTACGCAATCAACCAAGGTCGGCGCTGTCTCCTACTTCCTCTTCGAAGACAAGAAGCTTGTCGATCTTGAGGATAAGAAGATATTCACTCTTGACACCCACATTGATTTTTTTGTTTTCGATGGCGCCACGTTTATCACGAACAAGAAGGAGTTCGAAAGTGCAATGAATTTCCGTGAAGGCATGGAGAAAAATCGAGACTCTGTGCTGACGGAGTTTGCCGATCTGAATGTATTTTCCGATGTCGAGCCGATCCGAATAATCGTAGGCGCTAACCTGCATCTCCTGAGAAAGATTTCGGCTATCCAGAAAAGCGGGTACTACAAGGATAAGACATTTCTAGCGAACCTCATCAAGCTGAACCACTCAGAGGGGTGGGGGCTGGTCATTGATGACGGAAAAATCGTCGTGGACGAAGCGAACGTCGAGCTTGTACTCACGCTGCTCAATAACAGCCGGCTGCGGTCGCCGATCAATCAGGAAGTCTTCGATGCGGCGGTGAAGAAGAAGGTCGGCTAGGATGACCAAGAAACAAAGACTCGAACTCACTTGGATCGGCAAGGAGAACCGGCCCAAGCTGGAGCCGCGCATCCTGCTGGAAGACCCGGCATTGAGTTACCACGCCAAGCACCGTGTCGCCAGCGCCGACTTATTCGACAACCGGCTGATCTTCGGCGACAACCTGCTGGCGCTGAAGGCGCTGGAGGGGGAGTTTTCCGGCAAGGTGAAATGCGTCTTCATCGACCCGCCGTACAACACCGGCAGCGCCTTCACTCACTACGACGACGGGGTCGAGCATTCGATCTGGCTGTCGCTGATGCGCGACCGGCTAGAGATCATTCGGCGGTTGCTGGCTGAGGACGGTTCTCTGTGGATCACGATTGACGACAATGAGGCGCACTACCTCAAGGTGTTGTGCGATGAAGTGTTTGGGCGGGCGAATTTTGTCGCAAATGTCGTTTGGGAAAAGGTCTACACGCCAAAAAGTAATGGTCGGGGATTAAGCGGCGATCACGATCATGTGCTGGTATTTTCGAAGTCACCCAATTGGCTGGAGTCTGGCTGGAACATGCTTCCTCGAAACGAAGAACAGCAAGGCAGATTCAAGAATCCAGACAATGATCCGGAAGGGCCGTGGAGAACCTATCCACTTGACGTCCGAACAGAGGACGATGCCCGGCGGGAGAAGTACCGTTATGAGGTTGTACTTCCATCTGGGCGGGTGGTGAAACCTGCGCAGGGCCGTCACTGGGCCCTTCCAAAGGATGAGTTTGAAAAGCAGCGATCTATAGGTGATATTTATTTCGGCAAAGACGGCGACGCAATGCCAACGAAAAAGATGCACTTAAAGAATGCCAAGCAGGGGGTTATCGCTCGGACATGGTGGACATACAAAGAAGTTGGCGGCAATCAAGACGCTAAGCGAGAAGTTCTTGCACTATTCGGCGATTCGGGGTTCATTACA
>JBGARB010000053.1:0-17577 GCA_044230495.1 Rhodocyclaceae bacterium | reverse complement strand
GTGACCGTCGGCGCCACCTACCAGTCGCGCACCTGGATGAGCAAGTTCAGCGACTACAAGGGCCTGTTCGCCAATCAGGGGGAGTTCGACATTCCCGAGAACTACGGCATCGGCATCGCCGTCAAGGCCACGCCGCAACTCACGCTGGCCGCCGACATCCAGACCATCAAGTACGGTTCCGTGAAGTCGATCGCCAATCCCCTGTCCAAGCTGTTCGTCGGCAATCCGCTGGGCTCGAAGGACGGCCCCGGCTTCGGCTGGGAAGACGTCACCACCTACAAGCTGGCCGCCGTGTATGCCGTCGACAAGAACCTCACCGTCCGCGCCGGCTACTCGACCAACGAGCAGCCGGTGCCGTCGAGCGAGACCTTCTTCAACATCCTCGCCCCCGGCGTGGTCGAGAACCACGTGACGCTCGGCGCCACCTGGACGCTGGCCGGCGGCAACGAATTGTCGGTCAGCTACATGCACGCCTTCAACAAGGACGTGAAGGGCAGCAACTCGATTCCGCCCGGATCGCCCATGCTGGGCGGCTTCGGCGGCGGCAACGCCAACCTGCGTATGGATCAGGATGCGGTCGGCATCGCCTACGGCATCAAGTTCTGAGCATCGCCGCGTGATGCAAAGGGCCGGCACTGCCGGCCTTTTGTGTTTTTGGAACCCATAAGGCGGACAAATCCGCAAAGGAATTTCCCATGATCCAGCGCATCGGTTTCCTGCTTCTGATGTTCGTCGCCGGCCTCGCCCACGCCGTGCAACCCTATGTCACCGCCGACAAGGTCGCCGGTGGCGATCTCGCGGCCGCGATGAGCGTCGTCGAGGCCAAGCTCACGGCCGCCGGCTTCACCGTCGTCGGCAAGCACACGCCGGCCGGCGTTGCCGCCGGCACGATCGTCGTCACCGAGCCGGGCCTGCTGGATGCCGTCAAGGGCATCGGCGGCGCCGTCATCGTCGGCGCCCCGTTGCGCGTCGGCGTCAAAGCCGACGGCACGGTCTCCGCCATCAACCCCGAGTACTGGCTGCGGGCCATCGCGCGCGGCGATTACGCCAAGGTCGAGGCCGCCGGCAAGGCGGCGGGCGACAAGCTGCGGGCGGCGCTGGGCGGCGGGCAGGCCTTCGGCGGCGATGTGCCGGCCGGCGACCTGGCGACCTATCGCTACATGTTCGGCATGCCGCGCTTTGGTGATTCGGCCGAACTCAAGAGCTACACCAGCTTCGAAGCCGCGCTCGCCGCCGTGCGCGACAACGCCGCCAAGGGTGTCGGCAAGACCGCCAAGGTGTTCGAGATCGTCGTCGCCGACAAGAAGATCGCCGTCGTCGGCTTCAGCCAGAACGACACCGAAAAGGGCGAGGCGTGGTGGGTGAACAAGATCGGCGTCGACCACATCGCCGCGCTGCCCTGGGAGGTCTACATCGTCGACAAGACCGTGTATGCGCTGGCCGGGCGCTATCGCACGGCGCTGGCATGGCCGAGCCTGACGATGGGCCAGTTCATGGGCATCGTGCAGCATCCGGATAACGTGCGGCAGATGGCGCTGGACATCGCCGGCTTCTGACTCGCTTGCGGGAAATCCTGCTGCGCTCGGCATCTCGGGGTTGCGCGGTGCTCGCAATCCTCATGTACCGCAAGTACATTCCGGTTGCTGTGCGCCGGGCGCCCCCGACCTGCCGTCGCTCGCGACGGATTTTCCGCAAGCGACGGCGACCATTGCATCGCGCACCGGCGCTGAAAACACAGTGGTGGTGATACGGCGCTTGTGGCGTCAGCCCAGCCGCGCGAGCTGGTTGCGCAGTTTGGCGACAAGATCGGTGAAGCCGACCAGCCGCTCGCGTTCCTGCGCCACGACATTGGCCGGCGCACGGGCGACGAAGCTTTCAGTGGCGAGCTTCTTTTCCGCCTTGACGATCTCGCCGTCGATGCGCGCGATCTCCTTGGCGATGCGTTCGCGCTCGGCGGCGACATCGATCTCGATCTTCAGCATCAGGCGGAATTCGCCGACGATCTGCACCGGCGCTTCCGAGTCCGGCAGCGTGTCGACGATGGTGACCTCGGAAAGCTTCGCCAGCGCCGCCAGATAAGGCGCGATGCGCGCGAGCGCCGCCGGGTCGCCGGCGGCGACCAGCGGCACCTTCTGCGCCGGCGAGAGATTCATCTCGCCGCGCAGGCTGCGGCAGGCGGTGACCATCTGCTTGAGCGTTGCCACCCAGGCTTCGGCGGACGCGTCACAGCGCGCGAGGTCGGCGCGCGGATAGTCGCGCCGCATGATGGTTTCGCCGGTGTCGCCAGACGCGTTCGCATCGCCAGGCGCCGTGTCGCCAACACTGTGTTTTGCGCGGCCGGCCACCGGCGCCACCTTCTGCCACAGCTCCTCGGTGATGAACGGAATCAGCGGATGCGCCAGGCGCAACATGGTTTCGAGCACACGCACCAGCGTGCGTCGCGTAGCGCGCGCCTGGGCCGCATTGGCAAGATGCGTGCCGGATTGCATCTGCACCTTGGCGAGCTCGACGTACCAGTCGCAGTATTCGTCCCAGACGAACTCGTAGATGGCCTTGGCCAGCAGGTCGAAGCGGTAGTCGGCGAAGTGCTTTTCGACCTCGGCTTCGACGCGCTGCAGCCGGCTGACGATCCAGCGGTCGGCCGGCGAGAAGTCGAGGTAGGAACCATCGGCGCAGGCGGCGGGCGCGTGCGCGTCGAGCCCGCAATCCTTGCCTTCGCAGTTCATAAGCACGAAGCGCGTGGCGTTCCACAGCTTGTTGCAGAAGTTGCGGTAGCCCTCGCAGCGCTGCATGTCGAACTTGATGTCGCGGCCCGGGCTGGCCAGGCTCAGGAAGGTGAAGCGCAGTGCGTCGGTGCCGAACGCCGGAATGCCGTTCGGGTATTCCTTGCGCGTGCGCTTCTCGATCTGCTCGGCCTGTTTCGGGTTCATCAGGCCGCTGGTGCGCTTCGTCACCAGTGCGTCGACGCCGATGCCGTCGATGAGGTCGATGGGGTCGAGCACGTTGCCTTTGCTCTTGCTCATCTTCTGGCCTTCGGCGTCGCGGATCAGGCCATGCACATACACGTCGCGGAAGGGAATCCTGCCGGTGATGTGCCTGGTCATCATGACCATGCGCGCGACCCAGAAGAAGATGATGTCGAAGCCGGTGACCAGCACCGTCGACGGCAGATACAGGTCGAGCGCGGGGTTCGACTTCGCCGGCCAGTCGGGCGTCCAGTCCAGCGTCGAGAACGGCCAAAGCGCCGAGGAATACCAGGTGTCGAGGACGTCGGGATCGCGGCTGAGCGCGCCGGTGTAGCCGTCGGCCTGCGCCATGTGCGCCGCTTCGGCGGCGTCGTGTGCCACCCAGCAGCGGCCGTCTTCGCCGTACCACGCCGGAATCTGGTGGCCCCACCACAGTTGCCGCGAGATGCACCAGTCCTGGATGTTGTTGAGCCACTGGTTGTAGGTGTTGACCCAGTTCTCCGGCACGAAGCGGATCTCGCCCGAGGCGACGCAGGCAAGCGCCTTGCCGGCGATGCTGCTGCCATCCGCGCCGGGCTTGGTCATGGCGACGAACCACTGGTCGGTGAGCATCGGCTCGATGACCACGCCGGTGCGATCGCCGCGCGGCACCACCATCGTGTGCGCCTTGACGCTGTCGAGCAGGCCCAGCGCCTCGAGATCGGCGACCACCGCGCGGCGGGCGTCGAAGCGGTCCATGCCGCGGTACTTCGCGGGCGCATGTTCGTTGATGCGCGCCTCGAGCGTCAGGATCGAAATCGGCGCCAGGCCGTGCCGCTGGCCGACGGCGTAGTCGTTGAAGTCGTGGGCCGGCGTGACCTTCACGCAACCGGTGCCGAACGCCTTGTCCACATAGCCGTCGGCGATGATCGGGATGCGCCGGTCGCACAACGGCAGCAGCACCTCCTTGCCGACCAGATGCGCGTAGCGTTCGTCTTCCGGATGCACCATCACCGCCACGTCGCCGAGCATGGTCTCCGGACGCGTCGTCGCCACCGTCAGGTGACCGTCGCCGTCCGCCAGCGGGTAGCGGATGTGCCACAGCGAGCCCTGTTCTTCCTCGTTGGCCACCTCGAGGTCGGAAACCGCGGTGCCGAGCACCGGATCCCAGTTCACCAGCCGCTTGCCGCGGTAGATGAGGCCTTCGCGATGGAGCCGCACGAAGGTCTCGGTGACGATCGTCGACAGCCCGGCATCCATCGTGAAGCGCTCGCGCGACCAGTCGGGCGACGTGCCCAGCCGGCGCATCTGGCGCGTGATGGTGTTGCCGGAGAACTCCTTCCACTCCCACACCTTTTCGAGGAACTTCTCGCGGCCCAGGTCGTGGCGCGAGATGCCTTGCGCATCGAGCTGGCGCTCGACGACGATCTGCGTGGCGATGCCGGCATGGTCGGTGCCGGGTTGCCACAGCGTGTTGTCGCCGCGCATGCGGTGGTAGCGCGTCAGCGCATCCATGATCGCCTGGTTGAAGCCGTGGCCCATGTGCAGCGTGCCGGTGACGTTCGGCGGCGGCAGCAGGATGCAGAAGTTGTCGGTCTTGGCGGTGTCGAGCCCGGCGGCGAAATGACCGCCGGATTCCCAGCGCGGATACCAGTGCTTCTCTATGTCGGCGGGTTCGAAGGATTTGGCGAGTTCCATGGCAAATGCTGGGCTGACAAAGCATTGGATTGTACCGATCCGCTATCATGGCCGCCTTTTCCCGAACGCCATGAACCCGCCCGCCGCGCCATGCTCCGCAAGCTGATCCACCGCGTATTCCGTCGCGCCCAGGCCGCGCCCGCACGTGGGCGTCGTCCGGCCGAGCCTGCGGTGATCCCGCAGGCACGCCACGGCATCCGCCGCGAGCAGGTGTCGAGCGGTGCCCGACGCACCTGCGAGACGCTGCAACAGGCGGGTTTCCATGCCTATGTCGTCGGCGGCGCCGTGCGCGACCTGATCGCCGGCATCGTGCCCAAGGATTTCGACGTCGCCACCGATGCCACGCCCGATCAGGTGCGGTCGTTGTTCCGCCGCTCGCGCATCATCGGCCGCCGTTTCCAGATCGTGCATGTCATGCAAGGCGGCGAAACGCTGGAGGTTTCCACTTTCCGTGCCGAACATGGCGACGATGCGCTCAAGGACGCCCACGGTCGCGTCTTGCGCGACAACGTCTGGGGCAACATGGCCGAGGACGCCGCGCGGCGCGATTTCACCGTCAATGCGCTGTACTACGATCCGGCCACCGAGATGGTGCACGATTACCATCACGGCGTTCCCGACCTGCAGCAGAAGACGCTGCGCATGATCGGCGATCCGGCCACGCGCTACCGCGAGGATCCGGTGCGCATGCTGCGCGCCGTGCGCCTGTCGGCCAAGCTCGGACTGACGCTCGATCCGGCCGTGCGCGAGCCGATCCGCACCATGGCCACGCTGATCGAAAACGTGCCCGCGGCGCGCGTGTTCGACGAGATGCTCAAGCTGCTGTTCTCGGGTCATGCCGTCGAATGCGTGCGGCGCCTGCGCGACGATGGGCTGCACCACGGCCTGCTGCCCCTGCTCGACGTCATCCTCGAACAACCGTTGGGCGAAAAATTCGTCATGCTGGCGCTGGCCAGCACCGACGCCCGCGTGCGCGAGGGCAAGTCGCTTTCGCCCGGCTATCTGTTCGCCACGCTGCTCTGGCATGAAGTGCTGGCCAACTGGGAAGCGCGCAAGGCTGCCGGCGCGGTGCCGATGCCGGCCTTGTTCGAGGCGATGGACGAGGTGCTCGACCAGCAGGCCGAGAAGCTCGCCATCACGCGCCGCGTCGCCGGCGACATCAAGGACATCTGGGCGCTGCAACCGCGCTTCGAAAAGCGCGCCGGCCGCGGACCGTTCCGCCTTGTCGAGCAGCCGCGCTTTCGCGCCGGCATCGATTTCCTGGCCTTGCGCGCCGAAAGCGGCGAGATCGAGGCCGAACTGCCGCGCTGGTGGCAGGACTTCGCCGAGGCCGACAATGCCGCCCGCGAGGCGATGCTGGTCGCCGACAGCGCGCCGAAAAAGCGCCGCCGCCGGCGCGGCGGGCAACGCAGCCGGAATGACGAAGCCGGTGCCACCGATGGCGCCCCGGGTGCGGGCGGCGAGGCACCGGACGCCGGCGCATGAACGCCTGCCGACGGGCCGCCCCAAGGCAGGCGTCGGGTATGACCCGGAAGCCCGGGCGTGCCGGGCTGAACCGTGGTCACCCCTGCCCACGGGGCGGGGGCCGGGGGGTGGGCGGTTGAAGTGTTTTGTTGCGCTGGGCGCCAACCTGGGCGACCCGCCGCGCGTCGTTCGCGACGCCATCGATGCGCTCGCCCGCCTGCCCGACGTGCATCTGGCCGCGGCCTCGTCGCTCTACCGCACGGCGCCGGTCGGCCTGCTGCACCAGCCGGATTTCATCAACGCCGTGGTGGCGCTCGACATCGTTGGCGCCGTGCCGCCACCACTGTGTTTTCTCGATCGCCTGTTTGCCATCGAGGCTGCCTTCGGGCGCTCACGCGGCGTCAGGAACGCGCCGCGCACGCTCGATCTGGACCTGCTGCTGTATGGCGTCGAGATGTCGAACGATCCGCGCTGCACGTTGCCGCATCCGCGCATGGGCGACCGTGCCTTCGTGCTGGCGCCGCTGGCCGAGATCGCGCCGGGCCTGACCATCCCGGGCATGGGTCGCGTCGACGCGCTGTTGGCCTGCTGCGCCGACCAGCGCATCGAACGGCTGCCGCACTGCGTCCCCGCATGAACCTGTTCGCCGGCATGCCCACCGTCTGGCAGACGGCGCTGCTGCTCACCGCGAGCAACGTCTTCATGACTTTCGCGTGGTACGCCCACCTGAAGAACCTCAACGACCGCCCGTGGTGGATCGCCGCGCTGGCTTCGTGGGGCATTGCGCTGTTCGAATACCTGCTGCAGGTGCCGGCCAACCGCATCGGCCACCGCGCGCTGGATCTGGGCCAGCTCAAGATCCTGCAGGAGGTCATCACGCTCGCGGTTTTCGTGCCCTTCGCCGTGTTCTACATGCAGCAACCGCTCAAGCTCGACTACCTGTGGGCCGCCTTGTGTATCCTTGGCGCCGTTTTCTTCATCTTTCGCGGCACTTGAACGGGAGGCCATGCCATGACCTACCTCGCCAGCAACAAGCCCATCACGCTCCCCGAAATCGCGCGCATGAAGCGCGAGGGCGAAAAGATTGCCATGCTGACCTGCTACGACGCCAGCTTCGCCGCGCTCGAAGATCGCTGCGGCGTCGATGTCATGCTGGTCGGCGATTCGCTGGGCAACGTCATCCAGGGCAAGACATCGACGCTGCCGGTGACCATGGATCACATGGCCTATCACACCGAATGCGTCGCCGCACTGCCCGCGCGTCCGATGCTCATCGCCGACATGCCCTTCGGCGCCTACCACGAGTCCAAGGAGCAGGCCATCCGCAACGCCGGCCGGCTGCTTGCCGTCGGCGCCGAGATGGTCAAGCTCGAGGGCGGCGAGGTGATGGCCGAAACCGTGCATTTCCTCGTCGAACGCGGCGTGCCCGTGTGCGCGCACATCGGCCTGACGCCGCAGAGCGTGCACGCCCTCGGCGGCTACCGCGTGCAGGGCCGCACCGAAGAGTCGGCGGCGCGCATGCGCCGCGAGGCGCGCGCGCTCGAAGAGGCCGGCGCGGCGATGATGGTGCTCGAGATGGTACCGGCGGCATTGGCCGGCGAGATCACGCGGGCCTTGACGGCCTGCGCCACCATCGGCATCGGCGCCGGCAAGGAATGCGACGGCCAGGTGCTCGTGCTGCACGACATGCTTGGCCTCTACCCCGGCCGCAAGGGCCGCTTCGTCCGCGATTTCATGGCCGAGCACAAGAGCATCGAAGATGCCGTGCGTGCCTATGTCGCCGCCGTCAAGGATGGCTCGTTCCCGGCGCCCGAACACTGTTACTGAGCCTTTCCATGAAGATCTTCCACGACGTCGCACCGCTGCGCGAAGCCCTGCGGGCCAACGGCCGCGTGGTGCTGGTGCCGACCATGGGCAACCTGCATGACGGCCACATCCGGCTGGTGCAGGACGCGCGCGCGCACGGCGATGCCGTGGTCGCCACCATCTTCGTCAACCGGCTGCAATTCCGCCCCGGCGAGGATTTCGAGAAATACCCGCGCACGCTGGCGGCGGACTGTGCACGGCTCGAGGCCGCCGGCGTCGAATACCTCTTCGCGCCCGCCGAGGAGGTCATGTATCCCGTGCCCCAGCGCTACCACATCGAGGTGCCGGCGGCGCTGGCCGACATCCTCGAAGGCGAGATTCGGCCCGGCCACTTCCGCGGCGTCGCCACGGTGGTCATGAAGCTGTTCCAGATCGTGCGGCCCGACGCCGCGCTGTTCGGCAAGAAGGACTACCAGCAGATGCTGGTGCTGACCGACCTGGTACGCGAATTCAACCTGCCCATCGAAGTGATTCCGGGCGAAACGGTGCGCGCGCCGGACGGCCTCGCGCTGTCCTCGCGCAACGGCTACCTGACGGCGACCGAACGCGCCGAGGCGCCACGCCTGCACCGGCTGCTGACCGCGCTGGTCGATGCCGTGCGTGCCGGGCGGCGCGATTTCCTCGTTCTCGAGACCAACGTCATGACCGCGCTGGCCGCGCACGGATGGGCGCCCGATTACGTCGCCATCCGCCGGCGCGCCGACTTGCAGCCACCCGAGCGGCTCGACGACGCGCTGGTCGTCGTCGCCGCCGCCAAGCTGGGCACCACGCGCCTGATCGACAACCTCGAAATCTGAGCGCACGCGGCTGCGCAGCGCCGTGCCAACACCACTGTAGTTTGCGATGCGAGCGGCTCAGCCCTTCTTGCCGAAGCCGCCGAGCAAAGCCGCCACCGGGCGCAACGGACGCTTGACCTCGGGCTTGCCGGCAACGGCCTCGGCGACATCGCCGCGGTTTTCGTAGGGCTTGTTCGGGTCGAAGTCCAGCCGCGGCAGATGGCTGCTGGCGCTGGGCAGCGCGCGACCGGCGGGTCTGGCGCCATCGAGCGTGGTGGCGCGCTCGCGCTCGCGCGCCTTTTCCTTGGCGCGCTCGTTGTGGTCGCGGCGGTGGCCCTTGTTGCTGGTGTCGCGTTCGCGCGGCACCGACACCAGATCGGCGAAGCCGGTCACTTCGACGCGCTCGACCTTCTTCTTGATCAGCTTTTCGATTTCGGCCAGGCGCGGCGATTCTTCCGGCGCCACCAGCGACGTGGCTTCACCGTGCTTGCCGGCGCGTCCGGTGCGGCCGATCCGATGCACGTAGTCCTCGGCAACGCTGGGCAGCTCGTAATTGATGACGTGCGGCAGATCCTCGATGTCGAGGCCGCGGGCGGCGACATCGGTGGCGACCAGCACGCGCGCCTTGCCGGACTTGAAGGCCTCCAGCGCCTCGGTGCGCTGCTGCTGGCTCTTGTCGCCATGGATGGCATCGGCAGAAATGCCCTGCTTTTGCAGATAGACCGCCAGCCGGCTGGCGCCGAACTTGGTGCCGACGAACACCAGCACCTGCTTGGCGTTTTCTTCGTCGTGCGTCAGCAGGTGCACCAGCAGGCTGCGCTTGAGATCGCTGGCGACCGGATAGACGCGGTGCGTGACCGTCTCGGTGACGGCATTGCGACGCGCCACTTCGATGAGCTGCGGCGCCTTGAGCATGCTGTCGGCCAGCTTCTTGATCTCTTCGGAGAACGTCGCCGAGAACAGCAGGCTCTGCCGCGCGCTGGGCAGCATGGCGAGGATGCGCTTGATGTCCGGGATGAAGCCCATGTCGAGCATGCGGTCGGCTTCGTCGAGCACCAGCACCTCGACCGAGGCGAACGACACGCTCTTTTGCTGCACGTGGTCGAGCAACCGGCCGGGCGTGGCGACGACGATCTCGCGACCTTCGCGCAACTCGGCGATCTGCGGGCGGATATCGACGCCGCCGTAGATGCAAACCGACTTGAGCGGCACGTGCTTGCTGTAAGTGACGACGCTCTCGTGCACCTGCATCGCCAGCTCGCGTGTCGGCGCAAGGATCAGCGCGCGCACCGGATGGCGCGCCGGCGACGGGCTGCTGCTGGCATATTTGGCCAGCCGTTGCAGCAGCGGCAGCGTGAAGCCGGCGGTCTTGCCGGTGCCGGTCTGGGCGCCGCCCATGACATCGCGCCCGGAGAGCACGATGGGGATGGCCTGCGCCTGGATCGGCGTCGGGTGTGTGTAGCCGGCATCCTTGACGGCGCGCAGCAGTTCGGGCAGCAGGCCGAGATCGTCGAAGGCGATGGCGGGTGGCGCGGCGGTAGCCGGGCCGGAAGGCGTGGGGGTGGTCTGATCGTTCATGCAGGTTCCGAAGCGGCCCGCTGCGCGCGCAAGGCGACGCAGAACCGGTTCAGGCTGCAAGCAATTGGGAAGCGGGGATTGCAGGGACGAGCCCCCGGACGGGGACATCGGGACGCGCCAACCGGCAAAGGCGCGTGCCGCATTGTAACAGGGTGGTCGCCGTGGCGTCTCTGGCGCGCTACCATGCGCAGTCCCTTCGCCTTAAGGAATGCCGCCATGCCCGTCGCCGTCACCTCGATCTACGCTGCGCTGTGCGGCCTGCTGGTCATCGTCCTCGCCAAGCGCGTCACGGATTTTCGCCAGTCCACCAAGGTCGGCGTCGGCGACGGTGGTGACCCGGCGTTCAACATCGCCATCCGCGCGCACGCCAATGCCGTCGAGTACATCCCCATCAGCCTGATCCTGCTGCTGGTCGCCGAGCTCAACGGGCTCGGCCCGATGTGGCTGCACCTGGCCGGCGCGATGATCTTCGGCAGTCGCGCGGCACACGCCTACGGCTTCACGGTTTCGGGCGGCAAGTACCATCCGGCGCGCTTCTGGGGCATCGCCTTCAACTGGCTGGCCATCGTCGCGCTGTCGGCGACGGGTCTCGTGATGCCCTTGCTTCACTGATGGCGTCAAGCGGCGTTACGGTCCTCTGGGGCCTGCTGCGGCCGCACCGCCGGCGCATCGTCGTCGCGGCGATCGCGCTGGTGCTTGCCGCCAGCGCGATGCTCGGCGTCGGCCAGGCGCTGCGGGCGGTCATCGACCGCGGCTTCGCGGCGGGCGATCCGGCGTGGCTGGACCGCACGCTGCTGGCGATGTTCGGCGTCATCGCGCTGCTCGCGGCGGCCACCTGGCTGCGCTTCTACAACGTCTCGTGGCTCGGCGAGCGGGTGACCGCCGACCTGCGCCGCAAGGTCTTCGATCATCTGCTCGATCTGCCGCCGTCATGGTTCGAGGCCGGCCGCACGGGCGACGTGATATCGCGGCTGACGGCCGACACGACGCAACTGGAGCAGGTGATCGGTTCCGGCGTGTCGATCGCGCTGCGCAACGCGCTGCTGCTCCTCGGCGGCCTGGCGATGCTGTTCACCACCAGCAGCAAGCTCACGCTGCTGGTCATCGCTGGCGTGCCGCTGGTGGTCGTGCCCATCGTGCTCTTCGGCCGCCGCGTGCGCCGCCTGTCGCGCGAGAGCCAGGATCGCGTCGCCGATCTGGGCAACCGCATCGACGAGACGATCCACGAGATCCGCATCGTCCAGGCCTACGGGCACGAGACGGTCGATCGCGCCGATTTCGCCGATCGCGTCGAGCGCGGCTTTCGCGTCGCGCAGCGGCGCATCGTCAATCGCTCGCTGCTGATCGTCGTCGTGCTGGTGATGGTCTTCGGCGCCATCTCGCTGATCCTCTGGGTCGGCGGCCACGACGTGCTGTCCGGACGGATTTCCGCCGGCGAGCTGTCGGCGTTCGTGTTCTATGCCGCCATCGTCGCCGGCAGCGTCGGCGCGCTCTCGGAAGTGTGGGGCGACCTGCAGCGCGCGCGCGGCGCCACCGAGCGGCTGGTCGAGTTGCTGGATACGCGACCCGAGGTCGCCGCGCCGGCGCAGCCGCTGCCGCTGCCCGTGCCGCCGCTGGGCACGGTGGCCTTCGAACAGGTGCACTTCCGCTATCCGTCGCGTCCCGATGTGCCGGCGTTGGACGACTTCACGCTGCATGTGGGGCGCGGCGAGCGCGTGGCGCTGGTCGGCCCGTCGGGCGCGGGCAAGACCACGGTGTTCCAGATGCTGCTGCGCTTCTACGATCCGGCCGCCGGCCGCGTGTGCATCGACGGCGTGCCGCTGCCAAACGCCGATCCGGCGGCGATCCGCGCGCGGCTGGCGCTGGTGCCGCAGGAAGCGGTGATCTTCGCCATGAGCGTGCTCGAGAACGTGCGCTACGCGCGCCCGGAGGCGAGCCTCGCGGAAGTGGAGCGCGCGTGTCGCGCGGCCTTCGCCGACGAATTCATCGCGCGGCTGCCGCAGGGTTACGACACCGATCTGGGCGAGCGCGGCGTCAAGCTTTCGGGTGGCCAGCGGCAACGCATCGCCATCGCCCGCGCCATCCTCGCCGACCGCCCGATCCTGCTGCTCGACGAAGCCACATCAGCGCTCGACGCCGAGAGCGAGCGCGTCGTGCAGGCGGCGCTCGACCACCTGGCCGAAGGCCGCACGACGCTGGTCATCGCGCATCGGCTCGCCACCGTGCAGCGCGCCGACCGCATCGTGGTGATGGATCACGGGCGCATCGTCGAAGTCGGCCGGCATGCCGAGCTGGTGGCGGCAGGCGGGCTCTACGCGCATCTGGCCAGCCTGCAATTCACGGCGTGATCTGAACTACAGTGGTGGCGGGACGGCGCTTGGCCGCCGTCAGATCTCCACCTGCGCGCCGAGTTCGACGACGCGATTGGTCGGGATCTTGTAATACGCGGTGGCCGGGTCGGCGTTGCGGAACATCCACATGAACAGCACTTCGCGCCAGAACGCCATGCCTTGCATGTGGCGCGCGGGCACGATGGTTTCGCGGCCGAGGAAGAAGCTGGTGGTCATCATCTCGAAGGGCAGGCCCAGCTCGCCGCAGCGGGCCATCGCGGCGGGGATGTCCGGGTCGTCCTTGAAGCCGTAGCGCACGGTGACGCGGAAGAACCCGGCGGGCAGCTTGTCGATCTCGCAGCGGTCGATCTCGGGCACGTAGGGCACGTCCTCGACCTGCACCACCATCAGCACCACGCGCTCGTGCAGCACCTTGTTGTGATACAGGTTGTGCAGCAGCGCGCGCGGCACGCCGTGCGGGTCGGGCGTCATGAAGATGCCGGTGCCCTCGACGCGCACCGGGCCGCCGTGGGCGAGGCTGTCGATGAACACGTCGAGCGGCATGCCGTCCTTTTCCAGGCGCGCCTGCAGCAGCGTGCGGCCGGTCTTCCACGTCTGCAGCAGCATGAACACGCCGGCGCCGAGCAGCAGCGGGAACCAGCCGCCGTCGAGCACCTTGACGACGTTGGCCGAAAAGAACGCGACGTCGACGACGATGAAGGCGAGCAGGAAGGCGATGGCCTTGGCCCAGGGCCAGTTCCACAGGGTGCGCACGACGACGAAGGCGAGGATGGTGTCGATCATCATCGTCAGCGTCACGGCGATGCCGTAGGCCGAGGCCAGCGCCGACGAGCTGCGGAATTCGAGCACGAGGAACAGCACGGCCAGGAGCAGCAGCCAGTTGATATTGGGGACGTAGATCTGGCCCTTTTCGCGCGCCGAGGTGAAGTGCACGCGGATGCGCGGGCAGTAGCCAAGTTGCATGGCCTGCGTGGTCAGCGAGAAGGCACCGGAGATCACGGCCTGCGAGGCGATCACGGTGGCCGCGGTGGCGAGCGCGATCATCGGATAGAGCAGCGATTCGGGCACCAGCCGGTAGAACGGGTTGTGCGCCGTTTCCGGGTCGCCGAGGATCAGCGCGCCCTGGCCGAGGTAGTTGAGGTACAGCAGCGGAAACACATAACTGATCCAGGCGACGGCGATCGGTTTGCGGCCGAAATGGCCCATGTCGGCGTAGAGCGCTTCGCCGCCGGTGATCGCCAGCACCACCGCGCCGAGGGCGAGGAAGCCGTGCAGGCGGTTTTCGACGAAAAAGGCCGCGGCGTGGCGCGGATCGAAGGCCGCCAGCACGGCCGGGTGGTCGATCACCTGGATGAGCCCGAGCACGCCCAGCGTGCCGAACCAGAAGAGCATGATCGGCCCGAACAGCGCGCCGACGCTGGCCGTGCCCTTGCGCTGGATCAGGAACAGGCCGGCGAGGATGCCGATCGAGATCGGCACGACCCACGGATGCAGCGACGGCGCGGCGACCTCGAGGCCCTCGACCGCCGAGAGCACCGACATCGCCGGCGTGATCACCGCATCGCCGTAGAACAGCGCGGCGCCGAAGATGCCCAGCGCCGTCAGCAGCCACAGCAGGCGCGGCGGCAGCGCCGAGGTGCGCTGCGCCAGCGAGGTCAGCGCCATGATGCCGCCTTCACCGTGGTTGTCGGCGCGCATGATGAACACCACGTACTTCAACGACACGGTGATCGTCATCGCCCAGAACACCAGCGAGAGGATGCCGAGCACGTTGCCCGGCGTGATCGCCACGGCGTGCGGCCCGTGGAAGACTTCCTTCATCGTGTACAGCGGGCTGGTACCGATGTCGCCGTACACGACGCCCATCGCGGCGACCGCCGTGGCAGCAAGGCGCGGATGGCTGGACGTGGCCGTCGTCATGCGCGGGATTCCATTGTGGCGCTGCGTTGGTGCGTCGCAGCAATCGGCGAATTCTACGCCTGCGCCGACGGCAAACTACAGTGGTGGTGGCACGGCGCCTTGGCGCCTCAAGTCCGTTCGGTCGCGCGCGGCAGGATCGGCGCCGGTGCGGCGGGCGCGGCGGGTGCCGTCGACGGCATGGCGGGCGCGGGCGACGTGGCCGTCGATGGCGCGATGGTCATCGCGCCTGCCGGCTGCGTGCGCAACACGCGCACCGGCTCGCCCAGACCATTGCGCTGCACGAAGGCGAACACCGAATCGACGGTGACGGTATCGATCTGCCCGGCCATGCGCCGCCCGAAGGGATGGTCGTCGAAGGCCACATGGCCCATCGTGATGCGCGCGCCGAGGCGTTCGGGCGCCGGGATGTGCAAGGTGGTCGGCTGGTAGCCGCGCAGGCGCAACCAGCTGCGTGCACCGGCGCGCGTCACCACGTCGGCATCGGCGAGCATGGCCAGCGTCTCGAGCGCCCACTGGTTGCTCTGCTGGTAAGGCCCCGCCCACGGGTAGGCGAGCATGTTGTAGCGCGGCTCGTGCAGGCGCGTCATCGCGGCGTTGTCTTTCAGCGCGGCCAGCACGCCATCGCGCGCCAGCGGCGCGCGCAGCACGACCAACCCGGCTTCGTGGGTGTACAGGCCCTCGCTGAAGAATTCGGCCAGGCCCTGCCGGTACACGGCGGCACGGTCGCTGCCGCAATGGTTGAGCTTGTGCATCACGCGCCAGGCGCCGCGCCCGCCGAGCGCGGCGTCATCGCGATAGACGATGCCCAGATGCGAGAAGCTCAACCCGTACTTGGTCAGGTCCTGTCCGGCGCGGGCCAGCAGGCCGACGCGCAGGCCGCCCTGCGCCGCCATGGCGTCGAGCTGCTCGGCGACGCTGGCCGCCAGCGCCATGTCGCGCGCCAGCGCGGCGGTGGTGGGCCGGTTCTCCGTGCATTGACGTCCGGCCTGCGCCGGTGCCGCGATGCCTAGTGCCAGCCACAGTGCGGCCAGCGCCGCGAGGCATGCGCGGCGCATCATCGAATCCGCTCGTTGTAGAGCAGCGATTCGCCGATCGCGTTGGGCACGAGGCAGATCGCCTCGCCGGCCGCCGAGATGATCCAGCCGGCGGCAGAGGCGGTGACGACCAGCGCGGTGCCGACGCCGATGCTGACGCCGGCGACCAGCTCGCCGCCCAGGCGCATGCTGGCGGTGACGCCGTCGGAGGCGCGACGCACGAGCCACACGGTGCCTTCGGCGCTGACCTCGACGGCGGCGACGGTGAGCAGCGCGCCGGCCGACAGAAAGGTCAGCGGCGCGGCGACCAGCACGGCGATGGGCAGCGCCACCGACAGGCTCGAGGCGGCGCTGGCGTTGGCGACACCGTTGCGTGCGGCTGCCGGTCGGGCAACGAGGCCGGCACTGCCGGCGAAGAACAGCGCGCCCAATTGGCCGAGGGCGCGGCGGCGGGATGGCGAATGCATGATGGGCTCCCGGACGCGGATCAGGACGACGACGACGCGGACGCCGGCGGTACGGCGGCATAGGCGCGCGCGGCACGCTGCGCCGCCACAGCGGCTTCGTCGCCGGCACCCTGTTCGAGCAGGTCGGCCTCGTGGGCATCGCGCAGCGTCTTCGCCAGCGTGAATGCCGACGACATCAGGTACAGCCAGCTCACCAGCAGATAGGCCTTCCACGTCGGGTTGATGTCCATCTGCCACAGGCCCCAGCCGGTCATCGCCACGGCGAGCGCGAAGCCGCCCCACACCACGGCCGACCACATCGGCGTGTCGCTGGGACGATCGGCGTTGTCGCGGACGAACTTCGACAGCGCGAAGGACGACGTCAGGCAGAACACGTAGCCCATGAACATGAACCCGCGGTCGATGTCGGTGCCGGGCAGCCAGCCGAGCCCGGAGGCGCTGACGACGAGCGCGAGGATGAAGGAGATCCACACCTGGGCGCGCCAGGCGCGGGTGTCGCGTTGGATGAGACGGATCGGGTGGTTCATGAGATTTCCTGTCGGATCGCCAAATGGCATGCGCATTGTGCGGTATGCGCACGGCAAGTCACGGGCATCGTGCGATGTATCGCCGGCTCGCCGCGCCGGTATCATCCGGCAATACTCAAACGTCCCGGTACCCGCCATGAGCACGACTGCCGACCTGATCGACGTCATCAAGGAAGAGCTGAAGACCGCCGGCATCACCTATGCCGTGCTGGCCGCCCGGCTCGAGCTGGCCGAATCGAGCGTCAAGCGCATCTTCGCCAGCGGCGGCGACATGCCGATGTCGCGCGTCGATGACATCTGCCGCGTGCTCGGCATCGACTTCGCCGAGCTTTCGCGCAAGGTCGCCGAGCGTACGCCGCTGCTGATGGAGTTGTCGCGCGAGCAGGAGAAGACCGTCGTCGCCGACCGCAAGCTGTTGGTCGTGGCCATCTGCGTGCTCAGCCACATGCCGGCCGAGGAGATCCTCGCCACCTACCAGTTCACCGAAGCCGAGCTGGTGTCGTGCCTCGCGCGCCTGGACCGCCTCGGCATCCTCGCGCTGCGCGCCGGCAACCGCTACCGCTCGCTGCTGGCGCCGGGATTCCGCTGGCGGCCGCACGGGCCGGTGATGGACTTCTTCCGCAGTGAAGTGCTGCGCGACTACTTCGCCGGCGGCTTCGGCGGCGAATCCGAGTTGCTGATGGTGGTGCACGGCGAGATCGGGCGCAGCGTCGCCGCGTCGTTCCGCGAACGGCTGGCCCGCATCGCGCAGGACTTCAACCGCCAGCACCTCATCGACCAGAAGCTGCCGGCCGAGCAGCGGCAGCCGTTCACGCTGGTGATCGGGATGCGCTCGTGGATGATGGAGATGCTTAAGGAGCTGCATCGCTGATGGCGCGGGCGGCCGGCTGCGCGGCGCGTCTGCGGCGTGGGGGGGGGGGGGGGGGGGGGGGGGGGGGGGGGGGGGGGGGG
>JBGARB010000052.1:0-30987 GCA_044230495.1 Rhodocyclaceae bacterium | reverse complement strand
ACCGGCTCAGTCCAGCCTCACCGAGGCCAGCAGTCGCACACGGCGCCCTTCGCCGGGCAGCAGATCCTGCGTGTGCTCGGTGCCGCCGGGGTCGACGTAAGCGTGGTCGAACACATTGGTGATCCCCAATGCCAAGTCCACGCGCGGCATGACCTTGTCGGCAAGCAGATGAATATTCGCCACGCCGTAACCCGGCGCGCGCCCTGTCAGCGATGGCCGCGAGCCGACGCCGATCGCTTCGACACCGAGGCGCAAGCCGGCCGCCAGCGGCATGGAGAGCTGCCCCTTGAGTATGCGGCGCGGCGCATTCACCAGCGCCCTGCCCGTGCTGCGATCCTCGGTGCGCTGGAGGCTCGCGCTGCCACGCAGCCGCGTGCCGCCCGGCCAGGTGTATTCGGCTTCCGCCTCGATCCCCTTGTCCACGGCGCCATTGACGTTCTGGAAGAACGTCATGCCGTCGGACGGATCAAGCACGGAGATCAGCAAATCATCCACCGCATTGTGGAATGCAGTGATCAACAGTCGGCGACCGCGCCCCGGTGCGTGCTCCAGCACGATTTCGGAGGAGCGGATCGTTTCCGCATCCAGCGCAGGACCGGCCTTGGAGCCGCCGGGCGTGAAGGTCCGGTAGCAGCACTCGTAGGCGTTCGGCGGTCGGTAGGCCGTGCCATGCAACAGCTTGAGCACGGTTGCCGGGGCGAACTTCCAGATCGCCGCGAGGCGGGGATTCAGCGTTCCGCCCGTGGTCGAATGATGGTTGTAGCGCAATCCCGCAGAAAGCGACCAGCGCTCGCCGATCTGCATGTCGTCCTGGACGTAGATGCCCCAGACCGTTCCCTGCTGCTCTGCGTCCAGATAGCTGTAGTGAGGCGACACGTCGAAATTGCGCTGGCGAACTTCGAGGTCACGGCGGAATTCCGCACCGGCCACCAGCGTGTGCCCGGCAAACCGCGTGCTGATCGCCTGCAGTTCGGTGGTGAGCCAGCGTCCGACGGTATCGTCCCGATCCACCGTCACCGGGGGGTAGTCGTACACGTAGTCGCCGGTATAGCGGAAGCTGCCGACATCGACACGCGCGCCGACGGTCAGTTCGCCGTCCATGGCGCGCCGGTAGTCGACCGAAATCGCATCGCGGTAGTCCCGCGTGAACGATGGTCCGGCGTTGAACAACTGGCCATAAGATGCCGTCGGAATGCCCTTGTAGCGCTCGCCGTGGATCGCCGTCAGCGTCCAGTCGCCCGAGACGATGCGGGCAAGCGCGTTGGTGATCCGCTCGCCGTCATGTCCGCGCGCCCAGCCGTTGTTGGTCTCGGCCGCATCGAACTCGCCGAAATAGAGGTCGTCGCCACCGACCACCGTGCGTGACACGGATGCCATCCATTCGGTGCCGCCTTCCGTACCGCCGGCGGCACGATACGCAATACCCCGGCGGCCCGCCGTGCCGGCTTCGATGTCGACCACTCGCCGGCCCAGATCGGTCGGCTGCTTGGTGATGACGTTGATGACGCCGAAGAAGGCGTTCGGACCATAGACCGAGGAACCCGGGCCGGCCACGTATTCGATGCGTTCGACCAGCGCCATGTCGATGGCGAAGTCGCCGCCGATCGACGCCTGATCGTATACCGGATCGTTGTAGCGCACGCCATCGACCAGCAACAGGACCCGATTGCTGTAGTCGCCCGGAGGCGCAAAGCCGCGCACGCCGACGCGTTCGTAGCTGCGGTCGCCCAGCACCTGCAAGCCGCGCATGCCGCGCAGCGCGTCGGCCAGCGTACGGTAGCCGAAGGTTCGGATGTCTTCGGCGTCGATCGACGACACCGAGGCCGGCGCATCGATGGCCTGCTGTACATAGCGTGAGGCGCCCTTCACCTCCATGCCCACCAGCTGCTCGAGGCTGAACGCCGTGATGTCCGTCGAGGCGCAGACCGGCACGGCGATCGATGCCGCAATGCCGGCCAATCCGCGCCGGATCAGGGCGCTATGGATGTCGATTTGCATGACTTGAATCCCCTTGAGGTACTGCCGTTTGCCGCACGTTCCAGTGTATCCATAAACCAGACATTACACTGCGTCCGGCAACGGCCAAACGGGGGACACCATGCGTCTGGACAACGAACAGGAAAGCAGCAACATCGAGGACCGTCGCGGCCGCCGCATGCCCATGCGCGCCGGCGGCGTCGGCATCGGCACGATCCTGCTGGCGCTGGCGGCGAGCTACTTTTTCGGCATCGATCCGGGTACGGTGATCGGCGTCGCGCAGCAGTTCGACGCCGGTGGATCGACGCAGAGCGCGCCCGCCGGGCCGACCGCCGCCGCCGACGAGCATTCGCGCTTTCTGTCCCGCGTGCTCGGCTCGACCGAGCGTACGTGGGGCGAGATCTTCAAGCACAGCGGCAGCCAGTACCGCGAGCCGGTATTGGTGCGCTTCGAGGGCGAGACGCCGACAGCTTGCGGCGCGGGCGAGGCGGCGATGGGGCCGTTCTACTGCCCTGCGGACCAGAAGGTTTATCTCGACACCGTGTTCTTCCGCGAGCTGTCGGCGCGTTTCGGCGCGCCGGGCGACTTCGCGCAGGCCTACGTGATCGCCCACGAAGTCGGCCATCACGTGCAGAACCTGCTCGGCGTCTCCGACAAGGTGCAGGCGGCGCGCCAGCGCGCGCGCAGCGAAGCGGAATCGAATGCGCTGTCGGTGCGGCTCGAGTTGCAGGCCGATTGTTTCGCCGGCGTCTGGGCGGCGAAGGCCAACGACAGCCGGCAGATTCTCGAGGCGGGCGATGTCGAGGAGGCGCTGGCCGCAGCCACGGCGATCGGCGACGACCGCCTGCAGCGTCAGGCGCGCGGCCGCGTGGTGCCCGACAGCTTCACGCACGGCAGCTCGGCGCAGCGCGTGCAGTGGTTCCGTCGCGGGCTCGACAGCGGCGACGTCAACGCCTGCAATACCTTCAGCGCGGGCTCGCTGTAAGGTCTGGACGGCGAGGGCCGAACAGGCGCCCGAAGACCATCCGCACGCCGCGCAGCAGCCTGGGCAGCAACCAGATCAACAGCAGCGCGAACAACCCGAGCAGCGCAAGGAACAGCCACGGGTGCGCGATGGCGAGGAACAGCCCGCCGGCCACGGCCGCATCTTCGCCCAGCGACAGCGCGACATTCGAGAACGGCTCCGGCGACGTATTGGCCAACGCGCGCGTGCCGGCTTTCGCGGCGTGCGTGCCTGCCGCCAGCGTGCCTCCCAGAAGGCCAACGACCGCCATCAACGCCGGATCGTGTTCGCCCAGCGCCAGCGCCGCCAGCAGCGCGCCGGCAGGTATGCGGATGAAGGTATGGACACTGTCCCACAGGGTGTCGACCGCCGGGATCTTGTCGGCCATGAACTCGATCACCAGCAGCGCGCCGGCCGTCCATAGCACCCATGTATGCGAAAGGATCTGCAGGGTGTCGGGCAACGTCAGCCAGCCCATGCGGGCCATCAGCCCGGCGGCGAAAACCACCGCGTAAAGCCGCAGGCCGCTACCCCAGGCGAGACCGCCGGCGAGCGCCAGCGAAGAAGCGAGGTCCATGATCTATGCGCTTCGTCTGCGCTGAAAGAATGCGCCGCGAACGCTCAGCCGTGCGACGCCGGCTTCTTCACCCGGCTGTAGATGACGAGCAGGATGATCGCGCCGATGACCGAGGCGATGAACCCGGCGCCCTCATCCGGCTGGTACCACCCCAGCGCCTTGCCGGCAAAGCCGGCGACGAACGAACCACCCACGCCAAGCAGGATGGTCATGATGAAGCCCATGTTCTCCCTGCCCGGGTGCAGCAGCTTGGCGACAATGCCGACGACGAGGCCGACGAGGACGGTCCACAGAAAGCTCACCGCAATACTCCTGACGCAACGGGAGCTTCCGATTCTACGCCGTGGCGGGGCGGCGCTTGCGGCGCAGGTCGGACGCCATTTCGTCGCGGATCAGGCGCAGCTCGCCCAGCGTGGTGTCGATGTGCGCGCGTCGCGCCTCGAATTCGGCGATCGATTCGTCGATGCGGCCGACGATGTACTCGAGCTGCTTGACCTTGCCTTCGCCATGATCGCCGTAGAGATCCAGGATGTGGCGGATTTCGGTCAGCGACATGCCCATCGCCTTGCCGCGCAGGATCAGCGACAGCCGCACCCGATCACGCCGCGTATAGGCCCGTCCGCCGTTGATGCGGCGCGGCGCCAGCAGGCCCTTGTCCTCGTAGAATCGTACGGCACGCGGCGAGACGCCGAACTCGGCCGCCAGCTCGCCGATGCCGAAGACCTCGCCCGCGGCGGTATCGCGGGCCGAGGCGACGAACTCACGCGCGGTGCGCTGCACGGATGGATTCAAACGACGCGGTTCAAGCGCATCGCCACGCTCATGTCGCCGGCCACCGTGAAGCGGCCGGTCATGAATCCGGTCACCGGCTCGAGCTCCTTGGTGACCAGCGCGGTCAGGTCGGCCAGCGTGATGGTGATGGTGCAATCGGCGTCGCGGTCGTTGTTGTCCACGGTGTTCGGCGTCGCGCTGCCGTCGATGTAGGCCACGCCATCGGCGCCGCAATCAAACTTCAGCGTGGCGGCCAGGCCGCTGTCGGCGCCGACCTTGGCGCGCAGGGCGTCGGTGCATTCCTGCAGGGTCATCGGTTTCTCCTCGGGATTGAAAACCCGCCGATGCTAGCAGCCCGGTCTGCCGCTTTCAAGCGTTTTGTCCCCAATAAGGCAGATAGTTGACGTTAACGGCAGGTGCCGATAGCATGACTTTCCCGCGACCCGCCCACCTTGCCCGAACCCTCATGAGCGCCGCCGACCATCCCGAGCATTACCAAAGCGTCCTCCGCCCCGATCTGTTCGCCGGTCAGGTGCATTGGGTCACGGGCAGCGGCAGCGGCATCGGCCGTTGCGTCGCCCACGAACTGGCCTCGCTGGGCGCCACGGTCATCCTGTCCGGTCGCACACAGGAAAAGCTCGATGCGGTGGCCGGCGAGATCGCACACGACGGCGGCAAGGTCGATGCCATCGCCTTCGACATCCGTGACGAAGAGGGCGTGACGGCCGGCGTCAGGACGATGGTCCAGCGTCACGGCCGCATCCACGGACTGGTCAACAACGCCGGCGGCCAGTTTCCGGCGCCGGCCATGGGCATCAGCAAGAAGGGCTTCGAGGCCGTCGTCGCCAACAACCTCACCGGCGGCTTCCTGATGATGCGCGAGATGTTCAAGCAGAGCATGCAGCATCACGGCGGCAGCATCGTGAACATGACGGCGGACTTCCGCAACGGCATGCCGGGCATGGCGCATTCGGGCGCCGCACGCGCCGGCATGGCCAACCTGACCGCCACCGCCGCCTATGAATGGGGCTACGCCGCCGTGCGCGTCAATGCCGTGGCGCCGGGCTGGATCGCCTCGTCGGGCATGGACACCTACGAGGGCGCCTTCCGCAGCTTCATCCCGAAACTGAAGAACCACGTGCCGCTGGGCCGCATGGCCACCGAGAGCGAAGTCAGTTCGGTGATCTGCTTCCTGCTCTCGCCCGGTGCGGCGTTCATCAGCGGCATCACGGTACAGATCGACGGCGCCTCGTCGCTGGGCAGCGCGATCTTTCCTCGCCAGCCTGCCGTGCGCTTCGAGCAATACGACGGTTTCCACCGCGCCGTGCTGCCCGATGTGCTGAAGAACGCCTGATGCCTGTCATCGCCTCCACCATCGACGTGCGCGGCGCGGCCTTCGCCGCCAACGCCCAACGCATGCGCGAACGCCTGGCCGACGTGCAGGCGCTGATGCAGCGCGTGCGCGACGAGTCGAACGGCAAGCGCGACAAGTTCGAGAAACGCGGCCAACTGGTGCCGCGCGAACGCGTCGCGCAACTGCTCGACCGCGGCACGCCGTTTCTGGAACTTTCGCCCCTGGCGGGCCTGGGCATGCATGATGACGACGGCAAGACCGCCGTGCTCGGCGGCGGCTCGATCGTCGGCATCGGCATCGTCGCCGGCAAACGCTGCGTCGTCTCGGCCAGCGATTCGGCGATCAAGGGCGGCACGGTACCGCCGATGGGCCTGAAGAAGGCGTTGCGCGCCCAGGCCATCGCGCTGGAAAACAAGCTGCCCTTGATCTATCTGGTCGAGAGCGGCGGCGCCAACCTGATGTATCAGGCGGAAATCTTCGTCGACGGCGGTCGCAGCTTCGCCAACCAGGCGCGACTGTCCGCCGCCGGCATTCCGCAAGTGGCCGTGGTGCACGGCTCGTCGACGGCGGGCGGCGCCTACCTGCCCGGATTGTCGGACTACGTGATCCTCGTGCGCGGCCGCTCGGCCATCTATCTGGCCGGCCCGCCGCTGGTCAAGGCCGCGATGGGCGAAGACACCGACGACGAGACCCTCGGCGGCGCGCAAACCCACGCCAGCATCACCGGCCTGGGCGAATACCTGTGCGAGAACGACGAGCACGCCATCGCCACCGCGCGCGAGGTCATGGACAAGCTGAATTGGGACCTCACCGGCGATGCGCGACGCCTTGGCGCCGTGTCGCCACCACTGTGTTTTGACGAGCCGCGCTATTCCGTCGACGAACTGCCCGGCCTGGTGCCGGCCAACGATGCCGAACCTTACGACGTGCGCGAGGTCGTTGCGCGGCTGGTGGACGGCTCGGATTTCCTCGAATTCAAGGCCGCGTATTCGACCGACACGATCTGCGGCCACGCGCGCATCGCCGGCCACGCGGTCGGCATTCTCGGCAACAACGGCCCGATCCAGCCCAGCGGCTCGCTCAAGGCCGCGCAGTTCATCCAGTTGTGCGACCAGTCGCGCACGCCGCTGGTCTTCCTGCAGAACACCACCGGCTACATGGTCGGCTCGGAAGCCGAACGCGCGGGCGCCATCAAGCATGGTTCGAAGATGATCCAGGCCGTTGCCAACGCCCGCGTGCCCAAGCTGACCATCGTGCTCGGCGGCAGCTTCGGCGCCGGCAACTACGGCATGTGCGGGCGCGGCTTCGATCCGCGCTTCATCTTCGCCTGGCCTTCCGCGCGCACCGCCGTGATGGGTGCGGCGCAAGCGGCGAAGGTAATGGAGATCGTCAGCCGCGCCAAGCTCGAACGCGCCGGCCAGCCGGTCAATGACGACGCCCTGCGCGCGATGTCCGACGGCCTGCGCCTGCGCCTCGAGAAGGAGTCGACGGCGCTCTACGCCACGGCGCGGCTGTGGGACGACGGCATCATCGACCCGCGCGACACGCGTCGCGTGCTCGCGTGGTGCCTGGACATCTGCGCCGAGGCCGATGCCCGCCACCTGCAGCCCAACGCCTTCGGCGTGGCGAGACTCTGAAAACCATCCATCGTCTTCCGGAGGCTTCATGCAATTCACCACCGAACACAAGCAACTGGCCGACACGGTTACGCGGTTCGTGCGCGAGGAAATCAATCCGCACGTCGATGCCTGGGAAAAGGCGGAACAGTTCCCGTCGCATGCCCTCTTCAAGAAACTCGGCGATCTGGGGCTGCTCGGCCTGAAATATCCGGAAGCCTACGGCGGCGCCGGGCTCGACTTTTCCTATTCGATGGTCATGGCCGAAGCGCTCGGCGAGTGCACCTGCGGAGGCGTCCCGATGGCCATCGGCGTGCAGACCGACATGTGCACGCCGGCGCTGGCGCGCTTCGGCTCCGACGCGCTCAGGCGCGAATTCCTCGCCCCCGCGATCGCCGGCGACATGGTCGGCTGCATCGGCGTCTCGGAGCCAGGCGCGGGATCGGATGTCGCCAGCATCAAGACCACGGCGCGGCGCGACGGTGACGATCTGCTCATCAACGGCAGCAAGATGTGGATCACCAACGGCATGCAGGCGGACTGGATCTGCCTTCTCGCCAACACCTCGCAGGGCGCGCAGCACAAGAATAAGTCGCTGATCATGGTGCCGATGAACACGCCCGGCATCACGCGCCAGAAGATCCACAAGATCGGCATGAATTCTTCGGACACCGCGCAGATCTTCTTCGACGACGTGCGCGTGCCGGCGCGCCACATCGTCGGCCAGGAAGGCATGGGCTTCACCTTCCAGATGATGCAGTTCCAGGAAGAGCGCCTGTACGGCGCCGCCAGCTCGCTGAAGATGCTCGACGGTGTCATCGACGACACCATCGCCTACACGCGCGAGCGCGAGGCCTTCGGCAAGCGCCTGATCGACAACCAGGTGATCCACTTCCGCCTCGCCGAACTGCGCACGGAGGTCGAGGCGCTGCGCGCGCTGACCTATCGTGCCGTGGAGATGTACGTCGGCGGCAGGGACGTGACGCGGCTGGCCTCGATGGCCAAGCTCAAGTGCGGACGGCTGATCCGCGAGGTCACCGACGCCTGCCTGCAGTTCTGGGGCGGCATGGGCTACACGTGGGACAACCGGGTTTCGCGCGCCTATCGCGACGGCCGGCTGGTGTCCATCGGCGGCGGTGCCGACGAGGTCATGCTCGGCATCATCGCGAAGTTCGAAGGCACGCTGCCCCGGCCATGAGCATTCCTGCCGCACTTGGCATCTCGCGCTTGGCCGATGCTCGCTTCGTCGCCGTACCGGCATGTACTGTCTCCTCGCTGCGCGTCGTCCACGCGCGACCTGCCTTCGCTCGCGACGGAATTCCCCATGACCGCTGCCGTTGATCCCTCCACCGCCTCGACGCTGCTCATCGCCTCGCCCGCGCCGGGCGTACTGCACATCACCTTCAACCGGCCCGATGCGCGCAATGCCATGTCGATGGCCATGGTCGATGAACTGCTGGCCGCGCTGGCACGGGCCGAGGCCGACGGCACGACCCGCGTCGTCGTGTTGCGCGGCGCCGGCGGCCACTTCTGCGCCGGCGGCGACGTCAAGGACATCGCCACCGCCGTGCGCACCGACCGCGGCAGCGCGCATGCGGCCATCATGCAGATCAACCGGCGCTTCGGCGACTTGTGTGCCGCCTATGCCGCTTCGCCGCTGGCGATTGTTGCGGTCACCGAGGGGGCGGTGATGGGCGGCGGCTTCGGCCTGGCCTGCGCCGTCGATGTCACGCTGGCCGATGCCAGTGCGAAATTCCGTCTGTCGGAAACCTCGCTCGGGCTGGTGCCGGCGCAGATCGCGCCCTATCTGGTCGAGCGGCTGGGCATCGGACAAGCGCGCCGCCTGGCGGTCACCGGCGGCACGCTCGACGCCGAAGCCGCTGCCGCAGTGGGCCTGGCCCACGAATGCCTGCCCGATACCGCCGCGCTGGACGCGGCGCTGGCGCGCACGGTGGCCGACATCCTCGCCTGCGCGCCGGGTGCGCTGGCCGCCACCAAGGCGCTGATGCGCCGTGCGCGGCTCGCCGCGCCCGCCGACCTCATCGACGATGCCGCGACCTTGTTCGCCGATGCCGTATTGAGCGACGAAGGCGTCGAAGGCACGCTGGCCTTCATGCAGAAGCGCAAGCCGCGCTGGCATCCGGGCGCATCGTCATGAGCTTCCACAAGATCTTGATCGCCAACCGTGGCGAGATCGCCTGCCGCGTCCTGCACACGGCGCGCACCTTGGGCTACCGTACGGTTGTCGTGTATTCGCAGGCCGATGCGCACGCACCGCACGTGGCGCAGGCCGACGAGGCCGTGTGCATCGGCCCGGCCCCCGCGAGCGCATCGTACCTCGACATCGCGCGCGTGCTCGCCGCCGCGCGTGCCAGCGGCGCCGATGCCATCCATCCCGGCTACGGCTTCCTCTCCGAACGCGCCGATTTCGCGCAGGCGTGCGCGGAAGCCGGCATCCACTTCATCGGCCCGCCGGCAGCGGCCATCACCGCCATGGGCGACAAGGCGGCGGCCAAGCGGCGGATGATTGCCGCCGGCGTGCCGACGGTGCCCGGCCATCTGGGCGAGCCGCAAGACGATGCGGCGCTGATCGCGGCGGCGGCCGATGTCGGCTACCCGCTGCTGGTCAAGGCGGTGGCCGGCGGTGGCGGCCGCGGCATGCGGCGCGTCGATGCGCCCGAGGCGCTGGCCGACGCGCTGGCCGGGGCGCGGCGCGAGGCGCTGTCGAGTTTCGGCGACGGTACCTTGATGCTCGAACGCCTGATCGAACGCGGACGGCATATCGAGATCCAGGTCTTTGCCGACATGCACGACAACGTGCTGCATCTGGGCGAGCGCGACTGCACGGCGCAGCGCCGCCGGCAAAAGGTGATCGAGGAGGCGCCCTCGCCCGTCGTCGATGCCGCGATGCGCGCGTCCATGGGCGCCGATGCGGTGAATGCGGCGCGTGCGGTCGGTTACGTCGGCGCCGGCACCATCGAGTTCATCGTCGATGCCGACAACCGCCACTATTTCCTGGAAATGAACACGCGCCTGCAGGTCGAGCACCCGGTCACCGAATGCATCACCGGCCTCGACCTCGTCGAATGGCAATTGCGCGTGGCGGCCGGCGACGCGCTGCCCCTGCAGCAATCGCACATCGACGCCCGCATCGCGCATGGCGGTCATGCCATCGAGGCGCGGCTGTACGCCGAAGACCCTTGCATCGGCTTCGTACCGCAAACCGGCACGGTGCGCCACTTCCGCCCCGCCGATGCGCTGCGCCCCGGCGTGCGCATCGATGCCGGCATCAGCGAGGGCGGCGAAGTCTCGCCGTGGTACGACGCGATGGTGGCGAAAGTGATCGCGCACGGTCGCGACCGCAACGACGCCATCCGCCGGCTGATCGCCGCGCTCGACGACCTGCCGCTGCTCGGCATCGCCAACAACGGCCGCTTCCTGCGCGACCTTGCGGACCATGCCGAGTTCCGCGCGGCGCAACTGCACACCACGCGGCTCGACGAGTGGCTCGCCGAAGGTGATCCGATCCTGCGCCCGCCGCTGCCCGACGACAACCTCTGGCAACTGGCGGCCCACCTGCTGGCCAGGCCGGCGCCGGGCGCGTTGCCGGTGACCGTGAAACTCGCCTGCGGCGAGGCGACGCGAACGATCCGCGTCGCCAGCCCGAACTACAGTGGTGGCGGGACGGCGGATGAAGGCGATGCCGTCGAGATCATTGCCGAACACGATCACCACGTGCGCTGGCGCTGCGGCGGCGTCGCGCGCCGCGCCATCGTCGTGCGTCATGGCCGCGAACTGCATCTTGCCGCGGGCCGCGACCGCTTCGTTTTCATCGAACATTCGCCCTTCCCCGCCGCCGATGCCGGGCTCGACGCCCGCCATGCGCGGGCACGCGTGGCCGGACGCGTGGTGCACGTCAATGTGGCCGTCGGCGACACCGTCGCCAAGGATCAGCCGCTGCTCTGCGTCGAGGCGATGAAGATGGAAATGTGGCTCGCCGCCGGTGCCGCCGGCCGGGTCGTCGCCTTGCGCGCCGCCGTTGGCGAGCAGGTCGCCGCCGGCGCCCTGCTCATTGAACTGGAGATCACCGCATGAACACCGAAAAGGCCATCCTCACCTGCGCGCTGACCGGCGTGCTGACCGACCCGAAGCAACACCCGGTGCCGGTGACGCCGGCTCAAATGGCGGCAGAGGCGAAGGACGCCTTCAATGCCGGCGCGTCGATCATGCATGTGCATGTGCGCCAGCAGGGCGAGGGCATGGGGCATTTGCCGTCCTGGGAACCGGAGGTCGTCGCCGAGGTCGTCGATGCCATCCGCGCGTCATGCCCCGGCGTCATCATCAACCTCTCGACCGGCGTCATCGGCAAGGACATCAGCGGCCCGGTGGCCTGCCTGCGCCGCGTGCGGCCGGAGATCGCCGCCTGCAACGCCGGCACGCTGAACTACCTGAAGATCCGCGACGACGGCCGTTGGGCATGGCCGCCGATGGTGTTCGACAATCCCGTAGAGAAGGTCAAGGCCTTCCTCGACGTGATGCGCGAAACCGGCACGCTGCCCGAATTCGAGTGCTTCGATGTCGGCATCGCGCGCTCGGTGCCCATGTTCCAGAAGGCCGGCATGACCGACCATGTCGATTACAACTTCGTCATGGGCGTGGCCTCCGGCATGCCGGCGGATGCCGAACTGCTGGCATGGCTGGCCAAGCTCGTCGCGCCGGGCGTGACGTGGCAGACGACCTTGATCGGGCGCAGCGAAATCTGGCCGGTGCACCAGAAGACGGCGGACCTCGGCGGCATGCTGCGCAGCGGCCTGGAAGACACTTTCTATCTGCCGGACGGCGCGCGCGCCGGCGGCAACGGCGTGCTGATCGCCGCGCTGGCGCAGTGCGCGCGCAATGCCGGTCGCGACATCGCGTCGCCCGCCGACGCGCGCGCGCGGCTGGGACTGCCGCCAAGTCCGCGGCCATGAGGCCGGCACGCCTTGCGCTCGTCTTCGCCTGCCTCGCAGGCGCGGCGTGGGCGCAGGCGGACGGCGGCCCGCAGATCAGCGGCACGCTCGATGTCGGCTGGCTGCATTCGCGCGCCGGCGAGCGCGTGCGTGACGCCATCGAGTCCGGCAGCCATACGCCGAGCGTCATCAACATCCAGGGACGCGAAGCGCTCGGCGATGGCCTCTCGGCGGTGTATCGCCTGGAATACGGCCTCTCGCCGGACGCCAACAGCGGCATCGGCGCCACGCAGTTCGCATCGCGCGCGCAGGCGCGCCACACCTACGCCGGCATCAGCGGGCGCTTCGGGACGCTGGTTGCCGGGCGACTGGGCAGCCCGATCGCGTTGATCAAGTCCTTCGATCCCAGCGGCGGCGACATGTTCAGCGCCATGGTCGCGCTGCTGCCGGTCGTGCCGACGCTTGCCGCGGACCCCAGCTACCTGTCGAACGCCGTGCGCTACGCCGCGCCGCCCATCGCCGGCGTGGAGACCTTCGTGGCCACCGGCTTCGGCCCCTTCGCCGGCGACGATGCGGCTGCCGGCGAAGCGCAGGAGCGCATCGGCGTCGTCACCGTGCGCCGCCTTGCCAAACCGCTGAGCTGGATCGTTGCGCACGAGCGCACGCGCCATCGCGGCCATGTCGCCAGGGCGCATGTCGACGACGACGCTGCCGCCCTCGCCTATGAAACCGGACCGTGGCGACTCACGGCGATGGCCATCCGCTCGCATCGGCGTGGTGTGGACCCCGCACCGGACCACCGGCTCGACGGACATGCCGTGGGCATCAACTGGTCACCGACCGCCGCCGACCGGCTCGGTGCACAATATGCGGTGCTGCACGACCATTCGCTCGCCGCCGCCGATGCGCACTCGCTGGCACTGATCTACGAGCATGCCTTGTCCAGACGCGTGTCCGCCTACCTCGGCTGCAACGTCACGCACAACGACCCGGCCGCGCGCTATGCCGCCGACATCTTTAACCGGCCGGCGCCGGGCACGATCGCGACGCTGCGCGGCGGCGGCCTGCGCCTGGCGTTCTGACGCCGGCCCAAACTACAGTGGTGGTGACACGGCGCCTGTCGTCGTGGCCGCGTCCGAACGCTCGTAGCGGCGATGGATCGCGGCGTATTCGCCGCTGCGCCGAAGGATCGCCAGCCCGCGGTCGAACGCGTCGCGATCGGCGGCGTGGCGGAAGGCCGCGACATACGGCGTCGGCGGGAACAGCCGATACCAGCGCAGCGGCGCCGAGCCATCGACCTGCCCTTTCGCTTGGCGCGCATAGTGCTCGATGATGCGGCGATCGCCGACGACGACATCGATGCGGCCGAGGAACAGCAGGTTGTTGCGCACCACCTGTCGCGCCTCCTCGCGGTATTGCGGATTGGACGCCGCCATCGCCGCAAACTCGGGCCCGAGGTATTCGCGGGCGCGCTGGAACGTGCTCACCGAATAGCCGGCCAGGTCGGCGATGCGGCGGATGTCGAGCTTGCGCGAGGCCAGCGCGACGGCCCAGTTGTGATATTCGATGTACGGCGCCGAGAAGTGATAGCGATCGCCGAGTCCCGCTTGCGTGGTGGCGATGGCTTCCACGTCGCCGTCGGCGAGCATGCGCGGCAGGCGCTCCATCGGTGCCATTACGGGGCGCGCGTCGAGTCCGCCGCGCTGGCACGCGGCGAGGACGATGTCGATGTCGAGCCCGCGACGCTCCGCCTCGAACACGTAGGGCGGCATGTCGTTGCTGACGCCGAAACGGCGTTGGCCGGCGTGCGCGGGCAATACCCGCCCCAGCGCGACGGCGGTCACCAGGCGCAGCCAGTCGCGGCGTGCGGCGAAGGGATGTGCGCGAGATCGCGTCATGGCGGCAGGCCTGTTGGCGGCATGCTACGACACGGGCCGCGGCAATTCGACCCAGAACATGCTGCCGCGCCCCTCGACACTGGTGAAGCCGATGCGTCCGTTCATGGCCTCGGCGATGCGCTTGGCGATGACCAGGCCGATACCGGTGCCCTCGACGCTGCCGTTCTCCGCACCCAGGCGATCGAAGGCGGTGAACAGCCGTCGTTGCTTGTCCGCCGCGATGCCCAAGCCGCTGTCGGTCACGGCGATGCGCACCCATCCGGGATTGAGCGTATCGACCGCCACCTCGGCGCGCCCGCCGACGCGGTTGTATTTGATCGCGTTGGTGAGGAAATTCAGCAGCACCTGCCGCAGCCGCGCCGAATCCGCGTGCACCACCAGCCCCGTGCCGGTGCTCGGGTGGGCGACGAGTTCGATGTTCTTGCGTCGCGCGGCGTCCTCAACCAGGCGCAGCGACTCGGCAATCAGCAAGGAAAGGTCCACGACGGCCATCTGCACGTCCAGATTGCCCGACTCGATGCGCGCCAGATCGAGCACATCGTCGATCAGCGACACCAGATGCCCGCCGGCGCGGACGATCTCGTCGGCCAGATCGCGCGTATCGGCGGAGACTTCAGCGTCCGTGGCGAGCAACTGCGCATAGCCGAGAACGGCATTCAGCGGCGTGCGCAGTTCATGGCTCATGCTGGCGACGAACGCGCTCTTGGCGCGGTTGGCCGCCTCGGCCGCGTAATAGGCCTCGCGGATATCGCGGTCGCGGTCGAGCAGGTGCCGCTCCGCGTTAGCCAGGGCGTCCAGGGGCCGCGCCTGCAACGGCCCCCAGAACAGCACGGCGACGCCGATGGCCAGCAGCAGCACCGCTGCGCCACCGAGCAGCCGGTCGGCATACGAAGCGCCCAGGGACATGTGCCCGACCACCTCGCCGAACGCATACAGCGGCCGTTCGCGATGGACGAAGAACATCGCGTGCTCGGCCGCATTGCCGGCGACGACCTGTCCTTGCGCGCCGCGTACGTGGTAGTGCATGCCCTTGGGCACGAAGCGTTCGAGGCGTGCCTCCAGCCGGTCGCCGGCCAACTCCCAACTGTCGGGGCGCTCGGCGATAAAGGTCTCGGCCACCTGGCCCTCCACCGCCAACTGGGTGTCGATTTCGGCGATCAATGTGAAATAGCGTGCGCCGCCATAAATTGCCACCGACATGACGATGACGGCCATCCCGGCGATGAGCGACATGCGCCGAAAGACGCGGGCGACACCTCGCAGCGCGGCGGCAACGCCGTTGTCTTCGGGGGCCATCTGAGGACCTATCGAGCGCGCAGGTAGTCGTAGCGCGCGAGCACCATATCGGCCTCGCCGGAGCGCAGCCACTTGGCGAAACGCTCGGCCAGACCTTTGGCGTTTTTCGGCACGACGACATAGATCGGCTTGCGCCAGGGATACGCGCCGTTCTTCAGCGTCGTCGGCGACGGCGTCACACCGTCGATGGCAAGCGGCGCAAGCGCCGCGCCGCTGGCGCGCAGCAGTCCGAGCGTGGTCGGGCCGAGCGCGCCGGGCGTGCGCGCGAGCATGTCCAGCGCCTCGATGTCGTCGCCCGCCACCGCCATGCCGGGCCGCTCCGCAGCCAGGGGCACCGCCGCGTGCATCGCCGGCGACATGGCGCGCAATTGGTCGGTGTCGCTGTCATTGGCGGCGCGCAGGATGAGCCGGATGGGCTTGCCCGACGGCCATTTCGTCAGCTTGCCGGCATAGGCATCGGCCACCGCAGCGAGCGTCATGCCGCCACCGTCTGCGCCATCCCGGGCCGCCAGCACGAAGGCCGTGTCGGCCAGCACAAAGACCGCCGCGACCTGCGTGGCTTCGTCGGCCTTGAGCGGCCGGCCCGAAAGCCCGAGGTCGAGTTTGCCGGCCATCGCGGCCTTGATGCCGCCGCTCGAACCCAATGGCGGTGTCACCAGTTTCAACATCGCGCCCGGCTCCTGCTGCGCGAAGGCCTCGAACAGGCGCTGCACGATCGGCCCGGCGGCGCCCGTGCCGCCGACCGCAAGCACTTCCGCCCGCACGCCGGTAATGGAAGCGAGCGCCAGCACGCCCGCGCACAGCGATCGCGACAACACTGTGACGAAACTCACGACGACTCCTCTCGGGACAGTACGGGTCGCGCGCATTGTGGCATGCGCCGCCCGTGTTATCGTTGAGCCATGCACACGCCCATCCGCTCCGTCACCATCGATCTCGACGGCACGCTGCTCGATACCGTTCCCGACCTTGCGCAGGCCGCCAATGCCATGCTCCGCGAGCTGGGCCGCGACGAACTGCCGGTGCCCCTGATCGGCACCTACGTCGGTCGCGGCATTCCCAACCTGGTCGGGCGCTGCCTGCCGGATCTTGGCGGCGATGCGCTGGCCGCCGCGCAAGCGGTTTTCCGCCGCCACTACGCCGAATGCAATGGCCGCGCCTCGACGCCATTCGACGGCGTCCTCGACGGGCTGACGCGCCTGCGTGCCGCCGGACTGCCGATGGCCGTCATCACCAACAAGGCGGCGGCATTCACCGGGCCACTGCTGGATGCCACGGGGCTTTCACGGTGGTTCGCCTTCGCGGTTTCAGGCGATACGCTGCCGGAAAAGAAACCGCACCCGTTGCCCTTGCTGCACGCCTGCGAGCGGCTGGGCACGCGTCCGCAGGAGAACCTGCACATCGGCGATTCCAAGCACGACGCGGCGGCGGCGCGGGCCGCCGGCTGCCCGGTGTTCCTCGTGCCGTACGGCTACAACGAAGGCGACGACGTTCGCCTCATCGACTGCGATGCTATAGTGCCCACGCTGCGCGACGCCGCCGCAAGACTCGGATACTGAAGGAAAAACCGCTTCATGCTGCCCCGCAATCTGCCCCTGCCGAAGAAACACGCCGAAGGTCACGAGGCCTGGCCCTGGCGAAGCTGATCCGCTTCGCGTTTCTTCCGTGATGCGCGCCACGCGCATCCGCATCTTGCAGGACATCTCCAGGAGACAGGCATGAGCCCCCACACTCACATTCGTTCGCTGCCCCCCGAGGGGGCGGGCACCTCCTTCGGGGCGGCCCGTCAGGAGGCGCCATGACCCCCCTCACCGAAGGCGAATTCGATCGCCTCGCCCACGCCGGCTACAACCGCATTCCGGTCGCGCTGGAAACCTTCGCCGACCTCGACACGCCGCTGTCGATCTACCTCAAGCTGGCCAACCAGCCCTATACCTTCCTGCTCGAATCTGTGCAGGGCGGCGAGCGCCTGGCCGCAACCACGCGGCTGGCGGTGATCGACGGCGCCATCCTGCTGCTCACCGGCAATCGCGTCGCCGAGCGGCGCGACCACAGCAATCCGATGAGCTTCATCTCGGAATTCATGGCCCGCTTCAAGGTGCCCGACTTGCCCGGTCTGCCGCGCTTCGCCGGCGGCCTGGTGGGCTATTTCGGCTACGACACCGTTCGTTTCATCGAGAAGAAGCTGGCCGCCACGCACAAGCCGGAAACGCCCGGCCTCGAGGGCGTGCCGGACATCCTGCTGCTGCTGTGCGAGGAACTGGCGATCGTCGACAACCTCTCGGGCAAGCTGACGCTGGTGACCTACGCCGACCCGGGCGTGCCCGGTGCCTGGAAGCACGCACAGGCGCGGCTGGGCGAACTGCTCGCGCGGCTGCGCGCGCCTGCGGCCATCCCACCGGATGTTTCGGTGCCGAGCGCAAGCGCAGAATCCGAATTCGGCGAAGAAGGCTTCAAGGCGGCCGTGCGCCGTGCCAAGCAGTACATCGTCGATGGCGACCTGATGCAGGTCGTGCTCTCGCAGCGCATGCGGCGTCCGTTCAAAGCCAGCCCGCTGGCGCTCTACCGCAGCCTGCGCACGCTGAATCCTTCGCCCTACATGTTCTATTTCGACCTCGGCGACTTCCATGTCGTCGGCGCCTCGCCGGAGATCCTCGTCCGTCTCGACGATGACACCGGCGTCAAGACCGTCACCGTACGGCCGATCGCCGGCACGCGGCGACGCGGCGCCACGGCGGCCGAAGATGCGCAGCTTGCCGAAGAACTGCTCGCGGACCCCAAGGAGCGCGCCGAACACCTGATGCTGCTCGATCTGGGCCGCAATGACGCCGGCCGCATCGCCAAGACCGGCACGGTACGCGTCACCGACCGCTTCATCGTCGAACGCTACTCCCACGTCATGCACATCGTCTCCAACGTCGAGGCCACCGTGCGCGACGACGAAGGCCCGCTCTCGGTGCTCAAGGCGACCTTTCCGGCCGGCACCGTGTCCGGCGCGCCGAAGGTGCGCGCGATGGAGATCATCGATGAGCTGGAACCGACCAAGCGCGGCATCTATGCCGGCAGCGTCGGCTATCTGGGCTACTCCGGCGACATGGATGTCTGCATCGCCATCCGTACCGCCGTGCTGCGCGAGGGCCAGTTGTTCGTGCAGGCCGGCGCGGGCATCGTCGCCGATTCGGACCCGGATGCCGAATGGCAGGAAACGCTGAACAAGGCGCGCGCCGTGCTGCGCGCGGCGGACATGGCCGAGGCCGGCCTCGACACGCGGCTGTCTTAGCCCCGTCTATTTGCCCAGGGCGCGCGCCAAGGCGGCGCCGAGCGACGCCGCCGACACCGGCTTGAGCACGTAGTCGTCCATGCCGGCAGCCAGCGCGGCGGCGCGTTCTTCGTCGAGCGCACCCGCCGAGACGCCGACGATCGGCGTGCGCACGCCGGCTGCGCGCAGCCGGCGGGTGGCTTCGAGGCCGTCCATCACCGGCATCTGCGTATCCATCAGGATCACGTCGAAAGCGGCCGCCAGCGCCGCCTCGACGGCCTCGGCGCCATTGCCGGCCAGCGTCGGCGCGCTGCCGCCGAGCTTGCCGAGCATGCCGGCCACGACCTTGCGGTTGACCAGGTTGTCTTCGACCAGCAGCACGCGCGTGCCGGCGTCGAGCGCCGCTGCGGCGGCGGCTGCGGCCTGCGCCTGCGGCGCCGCGGCGGTACCGAACCAGGCCGTGAACCAGAACGTCGAGCCGGCGCCCGGCGTGCTGACGACGCCGATCTCGCCCCCCATCAGCTCGACCAGACGCTTGCAGATCGCCAGCCCCAGGCCCGTGCCGCCATACTTGCGGGTGGTCGACGAATCGGCCTGCTCGAAGCTGCGGAACAGTCGGCCGGCCTGTTCGGCGGTCAGGCCGATGCCGGTGTCGCGCACCTCGAAGCGCAATGGCGTGCCGTCGCCGGCAAAATACAGTGGTGGCGGCACGGCGCCTGGCGCGAGCGCGGCCGGCGCGACATGCACCTCGATGCGACCGCGCTCGGTGAATTTGAACGCATTGCCCACGAGATTGAACAGCACCTGGCGCAGGCGCACGGGATCGCCGACCAGCCGACCGGAGATTTCGTCGGCAATCGTGCAGGCCAGTACCGGGCCGTCGTCGCGCAGCCTGTGGCGGAACAGCGCGGCGATCTCATCGACCAGCGCCGGCAGCGCGAACGGCGCCGCCTCGAGCGTCATCTTGCCGGCCTCGATCTTGGAAAAATCGAGGATGTCGTTGATGATCGCCAGCAAGGTCTCGCCGCTGGCGCGGATGGTGCGCACGTAATCGGCCTGCTCTGCCGACAGCCTTGTACCGGCCAGCAGCTCGGCGATGCCCAGCACGCCATTCATCGGCGTGCGGATCTCGTGCGACATCATGGCGAGGAACTCGCCCTTGGCCACGCTCGCCTGCCGCGCCGCATCGCGGGCCATTTCGAGTTCCTGCAACGTGCGCACGCGCTCGGTGACGTCGCGATAGGAAAACACGCGGCCGATGACTTCCTCGCCGCTGCGCGCATCGTGCGAGCGGCACTCGAAGACGCGGCCATCCAGCAGCGAGATGGTTTCCATGCCGGTCGCGTCGGCCGCCTGCGCGGGGCGGCGCTGCGCGGCAATGAAGCGCATGATCGCCGCGTCGTCGCGCCGCAGCAGCAACTTTTCGGGCAGCCGCCACATGCTCGAAAACCGCTGATTCATGTTCAGGATCGCGCCATCACTATCGACCAGCAGGATGCCGTCGGCCGTTGCCTCGAGCGTGGCGCGCAGGCGCGAACCCATGCTCGCCAGTTCGGCTTCGATGCGGTTGCCGGCGGCCACCGGAATCGCGCGCAGCGTATAGCGCGGCGTCGGCCCCGCCACCCGTCGCACCGTCTTGCCGACATCGAGCACCGCACCGTCGGCGCAGCGCAACGCGCTTTCGACGCCCTCGGCGGATTCACGCGCGGCCATGTCGTCCCAGAAAAACATGTCCGACAAGGCGCATTCGAATTCGCCGATCGGCTGCCCGAGCAGCGCCTCGCGCGGCCAGCCCAGCAGCGCCGTCGCGCCGGCGTTGGCGTCGACGATGACGAGCGTCGCCGCATCGAGCAGCAGCAGGATTTCACCCGAGGCGTCGAGCAGCAGCCGGCGGTCGTCCTGTGCCGTCATGCCGCCGGCTTGGCGGCATCGCCGCCATCGAAGAAGTAGGTCACGCGCTTGCGCGGGTTGAGATAGGCGGCCACGCGCGGCGGCAGCAGCGCCGGCCGGATCGCCTTGCCGATGTTGATGCCCGGCTCGGCCTCGAGGTCGAGCATGATGGCTTCTTCCTTCGGTACTTTCGGGTCATACACCAGCACCCACGGCCGCAGCGGCTTCTTGGGGTTCACGGAGGTAACGACGGCCAGCGCTTCGTTGGAGAGCTGGACGATGGAGCCCGGCGGGTAGACGCCGAGACTCTTGATGAGCAGTTGCAACGCCAGGGCATCGAACTTGGCCCGCCGCTGGCCGAACATGAACGACAGCGCTTCATGCGGCGTCAATGCCTTGTTGATGTCGACCGGATTGCACAGGTTGTCGTAGAGATTCACCATCGCCACCAGACGCGCCGCGCGCGACATCGCCTCGCCCCGCAGGCCCTTCGGGTAGCCGGTGCCGTCGGCCAGCTCGTGGTGCTGGGCGACGACGGCCAAAGCCGCGGCCGACAGCCCGATGCGCGCGCCGGTGGCGATGCCGTATTCGACATGCTGGGCACGCAGGCCGCGTTCGGCGTTGTTGTACTCCTCGGGCGACTTCTTCAGCACGCGATCGGGAATCTCCATCAAGCCGATGTCATGCACCATGGCGCCCGTGCCCAGTTCGCGCGCCTCAGCGGCATCCATGCCCATTTCCTTGGCCAGCATCATCGACAGGATGGTGACGTTCAGGCTGTGGAAATACACCTCTTCGCCGCCGACCTTGTCGCCCATGACGTGCAGGGTCGCCTCCGGCGCATCGAGAAAGGCGGCGATCATCTGCCCGACCAGTGCGCCCATGTCCGCCAGCGTCTCTTTCGGACGGGAGAGCAGGTTGCGGTTGAGGTTGCGCATCACCGTCGTGGCCTTGGTGAAGGCGCGCTCGACGTTGGCAACGCGTTCGCGCCGGTCGGCGAGCGCCGCGATGCGTTCCTGCTTGGCGCGCATCGCCGGATCGCTGCCGACCGCTGCGACCTCGGGCACCGGGCTGACCGCGTCTGCCGCCGCGTCGCCCGCCGCCGGCAGCGCGGTGTCGGCCCCACCCACCGGCAGCGTATCGGCGTCGCTGCGCGCCGGGTCGATGCGGTAACGCGGCAGGCGCAATGCCTGCAATTCGCGCAACTGATCCTCGCCGCGGATGCGAAAGCTGTTGAGCGTGAACGGATGCTTGAACCAGGGCAGGTCCAGGATCACGAACAGGCCCAGCCGCAACTCGTCGGCGGTGACGAAGACGGCATCGGGTTCGGTAGGCACGGCAGGCTCGGGCGCAAAAGTGATGCAGCCAATATAGCGCCGCCGCAGCAGCGGTGGCGAACGGCTACAGCGCGCCGACCAGTTGCTCGAAATGCGCCTCCAGATGACCGACGAAGCGCGGCGTGTCGAACAGCACGCCGTGCTCGCGCACGTCGCGCAAATGGGTGCGGATGCGCGCGCATTCGGCTGGTGCTTGCGCCAGCGCGACCGCCTTGTCTTCGTATCCGGCCGCGTCGAAGGCAATCAGTTCGGGCAGGCCGGCGGCAGTCAGCAGCGCGCCGGCCATGCGCGAGGCAAAGCTGCGTCCGGCGCGGGTGAGCACCGGCAGGCCCATCCACAATGCATCGTTGGCCGTGGTTCCGGCGTTGAACGGGAACGTATCGAGAAACAGGTCGGCGACGAGGTACTGGGCCAGGTAGTTCTCCGGCGCCGCACGCGGCGCGAAGACCAGCCGGCTCTCGTCGATCCCGGCGGCGAGCGCCTGCCGGCGCAGGCTCTCCTGGGCCCACGGATTGTCGGCCAGCAGCCACAGCACGCTGCCGGGCGTGCGGCGCAGGATGTTCATCCACACGGCGAACATCTCCGGCGTGAACTTGAAATTGTTGTTGAGCGAACAGAAGACGAATGCACCCTCCGGCAGGCCGCAGGAAGCACGCGTCGGCGCCGCCGAATGCGTGCGCCGACGGTCGCTGACCATGTACACGTCGGGCATATAGAGCGGCGTCTCGGTGTAGAACGGCCGCAACACCTCCGGGATCAGGAAGCGGTCGGCGATCACGTAGTCGATGCACGGCAGCGCCGTGGTCGCCGGCAGGCCCAGATACGTGATCTGGATCGGTGCCGGCCGATGCGCCAGCATGTTCGGCCGCGCGCCGAGCGTCTGCCCCTGCAGGTCGACCAGGATGTCGATTTCGTGCTCGCGGATCAGCCGCGCGGCAGCGGCATCATCCATCGCGTCGATGCGCACGAAATGCTCGAAGGCATTGATGACGCGGCGACGCAGCGGCGAGCCGTCGTCCTTGGTCCAGCAAAAGCCGAAGGTCTCGAAGCGCGAGCGATCGTGCAGTTCGAACAGTTCGGCGGTCAGCATTGCCACCGGATGGCGGCAGAAATCGCCCGAGCAGTAGCCGACGCGGATGCGCGGGTGGCCGTAGCGCCGCCGCTCGGCGAGCGCCGGCAGGTTCTTCGCGATCTTGACATCGACGTAGTGTCGCGCCGCCGCGAGCTGTGCCGCCGGGTCGTCCGACAGGCTGAGCATGGCGAGGATCGATGTCGATTCGCGCATCGCGTCGATGCCGACGCCGGGCAGCGATGAGTAGATGGGCCAGCGGCACTGCCGCTCGCGCAGGAAGACCCAGTGATGCAGCACGTCCGGCTGGTTCGGCTCGATGCGCAGGCTGCGCGTCAGGCATGCCTCGGCCTCGTCGTAGCGTCGCGCGGTTTCGTGGTGGCGACCCAGGTTGTTCAGCGCCAGCAGCAGCAACGGTCGTTCCGCGGGCTTGTCGGCGGAAAGGTGGCTATCGAGCCAGCGCCACTCGCCGACGGCCGCATCGCGTTGGCCCACGCGCTCCTGGATCAGGCCGAGGTTGAAGCGCGCCTGCGCGAAGGCGGGTGCTTGCTGCAGCGCCTGGACGTAGGCCTCGCGCGCGCCGGCGTGGTCGCCTTCGTTGGTCAGCAGCACGCCGAGGTTGAAGTGCACCAGCGGCGCCTGCGCGCCTTGGTGACGCTTCAGCCAGGCAAGGTACAGCGTCGCCGCCAGTCCGGACTCGCCTTGCGCGACCAGCGCGTTGGCAGTATCGAACAGCGCGCCCAGTTCGAGCTGGCCGCGCCACGCGGCCCGCGTCGCGGCGACGTAATCAGCGGCGGTGACGGATGGAGATGGGTTCGACATGGCGATTCCGGCGAACCGTCACGATACGCCGGCCGTCCCGGCGCAAAGCCGGGACGAGCGGGGAAATTCCGTCGCTTACGGAAGACCCATCGCGGCCATCTGATCAGTGGTCAGCGCGGCGATCTGCTCGGTGGTCAGCACCGCATTGTTGTCGGTGTTCCACGATGCCAGCTGCGCGACGGTGATCGTTTCGAGCTGTGCGACGGTGATCAGCGACGCCTGGTCGGTTGTGATCGCGCCGATCTGCGCGGCCGTCAGCGCGGCGACCTGGTCGGTCTTGAACTCGGCGATATCCGATGGCGTCAGGTCGGCGATCTGGGCCGCCGTAAGGCCGTTCTGTACCTGATCGGTGGTCAGCGCACGGATCTGCACCGCCGTCAGCGCCTCGACCTGATCGGAAGTCAGATTGGCGATCTGGTCGGTGTTGGTGAGTGCGGCGACCTGTTCGGTCTTCAGCGCCTGGATGCTGCCGGTGCTGATGTAGGCGATCTGGTCGCTGGTGATGGCCTGGATCTGGGTAGTCGAGAGCGATGCGATCTGCGCCGTGGTGATGGCACCGACCTGGTCACTGTTCAGCGTGCCGATGTCGGACCCGCTGAGGCTGGCGAACTGGCTGGCAAGCAGCGCGGCGATATCGCCGGCGTTCAGGTCAGGCAGCAGCGTCGGCAGTTGCGAGGCGGTCAGCGACTGAACCTGCAGGTCGGTGAGCGCGCCGACCTGGTCGGTTGTCAGGGCGTCGAGGTCCGTGGTGCTGAGCGTGCTGACCTGGGCGGTGGAGAGATAGGTGATGGCCGTGGTGCCCATGTCGGGCAGCAACAGGGCCAGTTGCGTGGTGGTCAGCGCCTGCACTTGCAGCGAGGTCAGCGCATCGACCTGGCTGTTGCGCAGCTTGCCGGTTTGCGTGTTGGTGAGCGCGGCGATCTGCTCGGTCGACAACGCGGCCACCTGCGCCGTCGTCAGCGCGTCGACGATTTCCATCTGCGCGGTCGAGAAGGAGCGGATCTGCTCACCGGTCAATGCGCCGAGTTGCGCGTTGGTGAGGCCGAGCAGTTGCGTCGTGTCGAGGCCGGCGACCTGCGACAGGGACAGGTCCGTGATCTGGTCGGTCGTGAGCTGGTTGTAGAGCACATCGATCTGCGCGTCGCCCAACGAGAAGAGTTGCGACGACGTCAGGTTGGCGATCTGCGCCGTGCTGAGGAACTGCAGCTGCGTGCTGGAGAGCGCGCCAAGCTGGCTGCTCTGCAGCGCCTGGATGTCGTCCGTGGAGAAGGCGCCCAGCTGGTCGGCGGTCAAGGCCCCGATCTGCGCCGTCGTCAGGGCACGGGTCTGTGCCGTATCCAGCGCGGCGACCTGCGCATAGGACAGCACGGCAATCTGCGCCGCCTGCAACGAGGTCAGCTGCCCGGTGGTTAGCGCGGCGACATCGGCGGTGGCCAGATGCTGCAGCTGGTCGTCGGTCAGGGCCTGCATCTGCGTGGACTGGAAGTCGTCGATCAGTTCGGCGACGTTGGTATAGGTCAGCGCGGCCACTTGCGCCGTGGTCAGCGCGCGCACATCGCCGGAGGTCAACGCGGCGACTTGCAGGTTGGTCAGCAGTTCGACATGCGCCGTGGTCAGCGCCTGCAGTTGCGTGGTGGTCAGCGCGTCGATGTCGAGCGCGCCGATCTGGTCGGTGGTGAGCGCCTGCAGTTGCGTCGTGATCAATGCCTGGACCTGGGCATTGGTGAGTGCCTGCACCTGTGCCGAGGTCAACGCCGCGAGCTGCGCCGTGCCCAGCGTGCGGATCTGGCCGGTGGTCAGGTTGGCGACCAGCGTGTCGAGCCCGATCAGTTGATCCGTGGTCAGGGCGGCGATCTGGCTGGTATGCAGGTATTCCGCAAGTTCGTCGACTTCGGCGTCGGTCAGACCCGCGACCTGCGTGTTGGTGAATGCCTGGATATCCTCGACGGCAAGCTCGGCGAGCTGGTCGGTGGTCAAGGCCTGCAATTGCTCGGTGGTCATGGCGCGCAATTGCGAGACGTTGAAGGCATTGATGTCGTCGGGCGTCAGCGCGGCGATCTGCGCCGCACTCATGCCCAGCTGGATCTGCTCGGTCGTCAGCGCGCGCACCTGACTGTAGGTCAGCGCCTCGACCTGGTCCGTGGACAGGAAGGCGATCTGATCGGAACTCAGCGCCCGCACCTGGCCTGTGGTCAGCAGCTGGATCTGGTCCGTGGTCAGCGCCTGCAGCTGGTCGGCAGTCAGCGCGCCAATCTGGCTCGTCTGCAATTTGCTGCCCAGCGCCGCGACGTCCTCGTACGACAAGGCCGCGATCTGGCTCGACGACAGCGCCCCGGCGGCACTGGCCGTGAAGCGGGACACCTGCGTGGTGGTCAGCGCCTGCAGTTGGTCGCTGGTCAGGACCTGGATATCCTCGGTGCCGAGTGCGGCGATGGCCAGCGTCGAGAGTGCGGCGAACTGTTCCGCCGACAGTCCGTCCTGGATCTGCGAGGTGGTCAGAGCGCGGACCTGGGCCTGCGTGAAGGCGGCGATCTGCTGCGTGCCGAGGGCAAGCAGCTGGTCGCTGGACAGCGCCTGGATCTGCGCCGTGGTCAAGCCGGAAATGGCCGTGGCCGACAGCTCCTTGAGCACGTCGCCATCGAGTGCCGCGATGTTCGTGGTGGATAGCGCCAGCACCTGCGGCTTGGTCAGCGCGCCGATGGCCAGCGTCGAGAGATCGTCCAGTTGCCCGCCGTTCGACAGGCTTTGAATCTGCGCCGTCGTGAATGCCGCGATGGCCGAGGTCGACAGGACATTGATCTGGTCGCTGGTCAGCGCGCCCAGTTGGGTCGACGTCAGCGTGCGGATGTGCGTGCCGGTCAGCGCGCCCAACTGTTCGTCGGTCAGGTCGGCCAGGTCGAGCAGCTGGATTTGTGCCGTTTGCAGCGACGCGATGTCGTCGGTCGTCAGCGCCCCCAGCTGCTCCGATGTCAGGGCCTGCACCTGCGTCGAGGCCAGCGAACGGATCTGGATGCGGTCCAGCGCGCCGATCTGCTCGGCCGACATCGAGCCGACCTTGTTGCCCAGCGCCTTGATCTGGGCCGTCGTCAGGGCGGCGATCTGGCCCGTGCCCATGGTCAGCATCTGGTCGCTGGTCAGCGCGGCGATCTGCTTGGTGGTCAGCGCACCGATGTCGCTCGTCGCCAGCACGCTGATCGCATCGAGCTGGCTCGACGTCAGCGCTTGCACCTGCGTGCTGGTCAGCGCCAGCGCCTGGTCGGACGACAGCGAAAACAGGTCGTCCGCCGTGAGGAACTGCACCTGTTTGACGGTCAGCGCGGCGATGTCGTTGGCAGCGAGGATGTCGACCGCATCGAGCTGTGCCGACGTCAGGACTTGCACCTGCTTGGTGGTCAACGCATCGGCCTGCGCCGTCGTCAGCGCCCGCAGCTGGTCCGCCGACAACCCGTTGATCTGCGTGGCCCCCAGCAGGCCGATCTGCGCGGTATTGATCGCGACCAGCTGCGATCCGGTCAGCACCGACATCTGCGCGGACGTGATGGCGGTGATTTCCTTGTTGGTGAAGGCGCCGATCTGGCTGCCCGTCCACCCGTACTGCACCTGGTCGAGACTGAAGGCGGCAATCTGCTTGGCATTGAGCGAAACGATTGCGCTGGGCTGGATGGCGCCAATCTGATCGGCCGACAGCACCTCGATCTGCGCCGACGTCAGCGAGGCGACATCCTCGGTGGTCAGCGCCGCCATCTGGGTGGTCGTGTACGCCGCCAGTTGGCTGGGGGTCAGGCTGGATATCGTGCTCATGGTTTCTCTCGTCCGCTCATGGGGCCGCACGATGGCGCGAAATGCCGCGCCCAACCGTTGCCGCCGGTTTTCACCTCTGCAGACGGCTATTTCGGCAGGACGGCGGCGGACTTTAGCCGGCGGCCCCGCGTCGACCCGGCGCAGCCTGTGGATAACATCGTCAGGTGGCTGATTTCATTGGGGTGATGCGCCGGCCGGCCGACTTGCGCCGATCTTTGCGACAATGGCACGCGGGCGTCGCGCCGGGCGCCGCCCACGCCATTGCCGGGACGCATCCATGCTGCTGATGATCGAGAATTGTAATTAGCATTCGCCGACTTTCGCGATCATTCAGAAACACGGTTTCTCTCTGTAATTACCGTATTTACTGCCTTCGCAGACTTTCACCCGCATTCGGTGACAGCCGGCAAAAAACCGGATAAGCTGCCGGATAACAATTGCTGTTATCCGGTATGCCATCCCTCACCGACACCAAGATTCGCACTGCCAAAGCAGAAGCCAAACCATACTCACTGCAGGATGGCAGCGGCCTCTATCTCGAAGTTCGCCCGAGTGGCGCAAAGTACTGGCGGTATCGCTACTGGCTGACACCGGAAAAGGACGGTCGATACACCATCGGTGAATATCCGGCCGTGACACTGGCCGAGGCCAGGCGCGAACGCGAGCGTATTCGCGAGCTGGTCAAACAGGGTATCAACCCCACCCAAGAGAAGAAGACGGAACGGATCAGGCAGATCCACGAACGATCCAATACGTTCGAGGCTGTCACCCGTGAATGGTTGGATCGCAAATCGGCCAAGTGGTCGCCCTACTACCTCAAGCAGGCAACCAGCTGCCTGGAGAGCAATGCCTTCCCGAAAATCGGCAGGCTCCCGATCCGAAAGGTGACCGCTGCACATCTGCTGGAAATTCTCCAAGAAATGGAGAAGCGTGGTGCCGAAACGTATGCCATGCAGCTCCGGCAATGGTGTTCCGCCATATTTCGCCACGCTGTAGTCACCCTCCGTGCAGATGGTGACCCAGCGGCAGCACTCAAAGGAGCGTTGTCACGCCCCCAGGTTAATCACAGCAAGCCAATGACGAGTGAGCAGATTGGAGACTTCAAGGCTCGCCTGACCGCCTAGCCATGCGGCTGATGCTCTACACATTCGTGAGAACCGTCGAACTGCGTAAGGCTCAATGGATCGAGTTCGATACTGAAACGGCCGAGTGGAAGATTCCTGCTGAGCGCATGAAAATGCGACGGGTTCATGTCGTGCCACTACCTCGCCAGGCAAGTTCTCTTCTTGCGGAACTCAAGAACATCACCGGCTCATGTAAATGGCTGTTCCCGAATTTTCGCCGACCTGACGACGTGATGAGTGCGACAACCATCAATCGCGCACTGGAACACATGGGCTATGCATCAGGCCTATGGACCGGCCATGATTTTCGCGCCACGGCATCAACGCGCTTGCACGAGATGGGGTATCGGTCGGAGTGGATCGAACGCCAGCTTGCCCATGTCGAAGGGAACAAGACAAAGGCAGCCTACAACCATGCTGAATATCTGCCAGAACGGAAAGAGATGTTGCAGGCCTGGGCTGACTGGCTCGACAACATCCCCGAGAAACTCATCGAGTCCACGAAAATGACGTCTGATGCGAAGCCGGCACCAACGAAGGCCGGCGCGCGCCGATCTGCCGACTGATCCACTCCTGCACCTCGGCCTCGACCCACCCCGACAGGCGGCCAAGCTTTACCTGTTTTGGAAATTCCCCTTTTTTGATCTTGTCGTAGATCGAGGTTGTACCCAGACCGACCATGGCCCTGACTTCCGGCAGCCGTATCAAACGCTGGCTCATTCGAGACTCTCGCTGGCTGATATTCATGGAGCGTATTGAATATCACTGCCAGGAGATCGGAGTACCGAAATGCGCCCTTTTCGGGCGGATTTCGAATGTCGTCGAATGCGAGAAACGGTTAGCGTCTTGGGCTAACCATGGCAAAACAAATCGGAAAATTTCTCCCGGCGCTCCAACGCTTCAAGAATGCCCAACGTGGCGATCAGTTGCCCTTCTGGCCGAGCGAGGCACGTTGCGCACCCAATGAATTTCTCCGCAGCGCACTGTTCAACGCGCGCAATCGCAATCAGCCACGCCGGCACATGAACGATGTCGTGCTGGCCATGCTCGGCAAGGGCCGTATTTCCTATCGTGGCGAGGAACTCCGCCAGGACGATGCCACGGTCTGGCTGCAGCTGGTGCAGTTCGCCACCGAAAGCCCATTGGGAGAGTATGTCGAATTCACGCCCAATGCCTTCTGCAAGGCGGTCGGCTGGTCGCCGAGTGGAGACGCCTACGCCCATCTGCGCAAATGCCTGAGTCGGCTGCAGGCCACATCACTGGCCTTCTATGCCGAGCGCACCCAAGTCACCATCTCGCTCAGCATGATCCCGGAATTCTGCTGGCAAGACCTTGGCACCGGCAAGCCGCTCCGACGCTACAAGGTCAAGCTCGCCAAACAGTTGGCCGAACTTTTCAAGGGACATCATTACACCTATGTCGCCTGGGCACAGCGCAACCGGCTGCCAGAAGGCCTGGCCACCTGGCTGCACGGCTATTTCTCCAGCCACCGCGAACCCTTTCCGCTCAAGATCGCCGACATTCAGCGCGCCGCCGATCTGACCATTCAGCGCCCCGACAACCTTCGTGCCGCCATCGTGCGCGCACTCACCGCCTTGGTCGAAGTGGGTCTTCTGGAATCATGGAAGATCGCCAACGAACGCGTTACTGTCGTGCGGCGGCCATTTTAGGAATCCTTCAAGCTTGTGGTTTGAGTAGGAAACCGCTTGTGGTTTGAGTAGGTTTCTGCCAGAAATGCATGTTTTATGCCGTTCACGACTTGTCGGTAACCTGCATTTTCGGAACGAAAATTTGTAGTTTGAGTAGGAGGTGGTCGTCGTATGAGTAGTGAAACCAGTCCGGCGACTTGTGGTTTGAGTAGGACCGGCCGCGAAGTTATCCACAGCTCCTGAGGTTTGAGTAGGGTTGCTGGAGCAATAAATCTCTTTCAAAACAGAACACTGCAAATGTGAAAACCCGGTAACTAGATTAACAAAAAAATAACCGACTCACGGAACGCGCCCCTGACCATCTGGACCATGACCAATTACCAGCAGACGGCCAGTACGCAGATCGTATTACTCCCTGTGATCGAAGCGACAGAATGTAATGCGTTATGCTCGCGCAGATGCATACGTTATTACATTCAGGCCAGCAGGCCGGCGTCTATGCCTCGCGGTGGTGGTGGATCTTCGGCCCGCCCCAGCCAATGCCACAGCACCTTGATGGCCAGCCAGTAAGCATAGGCCGTGGCCGGCGCCATGT
>JBGARB010000051.1:0-22572 GCA_044230495.1 Rhodocyclaceae bacterium | reverse complement strand
AGCGGGAGGCGGCGCGGCCAAGGCTGACCCTGGCAGGTCAGAACACGTACTTGAGCGTGAGCTTGAAGGTGCGCATCGGACCGGTCATGCCACCGGCAACGCCCAGGTGGGAGTTGTCGCCGCCGAGGTAGTTTTGCGGATTGCCCGGACCACCGCCCCAACTGTCGTAGTAGCCGTAGTTCTTGTGGTTGAAGAGGTTGATCACGTCACCGCGGACGACGAACTTGCCGCCGTAGATGGCCACGTCCTTTGAAATGCCCATATCAAGCTGCTTGAACGAACCTCCATCCCCCTCGCGGAAGACGCATTGCGACCAGCCTGCCGAGCAGTCGGTGATCTGGTACGGTTTGCCCGATCCCAATGTGACCTTCCCGGAGAGCAGGATGCCCCACGGCATGTCGCCGAAACCGCTGACCACGAGGCGATGCTTCTCGACATCCACCGACGGGTTGAAGCCGGTCTGGCCGGGCTTGCCGTAGGTCCAGTTGAAGATGTCGTTGGTCCATTGCCGGTTGGTGGTTTCGCCGTCGCTGTAGGTATAGGTGGCCGACAGTCCCCAGCCCGACACCTTGGTGTAAGGCTTGTCCATCTTCAGATAGATGGTCTGCGTGCGCGCTTCGGTGACGAAGTCGCCAAGGATCAATGTGCCGAAACCGGCCGGGCCGCCCCACAGCGGGTCGATCGGGCTCTGGGTCGCCCAGCCGCCGTTGGCGTCGCGATTGCCGCCGAACCAGTTGAACTGGTTGTGCGCATGCGACAGCGTGACACCGACTTCGGCGTTCCAGCGATCGACCGCCTGACGCAAGCCGAAGCCCAGCTGATCCGTGTAGGGCATGTCGTGGTCGTTCTTGATCAACCAGATCTCCCCGCCGGCCTGGGCGTTCTTCTGCAGTTCGTCGAGGGCATGGTTGGCCATCGCGCGGTCGTAGGCACGACCCCAGCCGCCGAAGACGACCGAGCTGCGGTCGCCCTTCAGGTCATACGAGAAGCCCAGGCGCGGCTGCCAGGCGCCCTTGAAGGCCTTGCGGCTGGAGCCGTTGCTGATGTAGTCCTCGATCTTGACGCCCCCCTTGGCCAGCGATTGTGCGTAGGTCTGGCCGGCGGGCGGCGTGAGGCCGTAGCGCGGTACATCGAGGCCCATCAGCGCATTGACGCGATCGGCCGGCGTCACGTAGTCGTCGTTGAGCGCGTTGTCCTCGTAATCCCAGCGGACGCCGAGGTTGACTTCGAGCTGCTTGCTGACCTGCCAGTCGTCCTGGATGTAGAGGCCGAACATGGTGTCCTTGAAGCTCACGCTGGCAGGTGCCAGCGCCGGGTCGGTCTGCACGGTGGTGGTCTGGCCGGTGACGTTGTCGATCAGCACGCGCTGAATATCGACGGCACGTGCCGTGCCGGACAGGTCGAACTCCATGCGCTTCATCTTCGCGCCACCCTTGATGGTATGGCCGGCACGTCCGGTGTACGTCAGGTCGTTTTGCAGCAGGATGCCCTTCTGGCCGCGATACTGGGCGTTCGGCGAGCCACCGTCGAACAGCACGTCGAAGGCATTGTCCTTGTTGTTGGTCGGCGAGACGATGTACTTGATGAAGGGCTCGGACGAATTGGCGCGGGGGTTCCAGACGAACTCCTCATAGCCGACGCGCGCCTCGTTGAGCCAGTCGTCCGCCGACCACTCGTGCTTGATGTCGAAGCGTGTTTCATCGTTGGAGCGATTGAGGTCGTTGCCCGGCAGGCTGAGCTTCTTGTCTTCGGGAACGAGGTCCTCTTCGCGGCGGATGCGGGCCGACACCTCGATACGCGAATCCGGCGAAATCTGCGCGTCGATCTTGCCCAGCACCAGATGCTCGGTGAAATTGGCCGTCGTTGCGCCCTGCTTGGCCAGCAGCCCTGGCACGACGCCGGCATTGGGCAGCAGGTCGGTACGCTGCGCCACCACCTGGCGCGGCTCCTCGATCTCCTTGGCTTCATAGGCGAGGAAGTAGTGCGCCACGTCCTGCTTGATCGGGCCGCCGATGGAGAAGCCGTACTGGTCCTGCTTGGTATTCGGCCGATCGACGCCATTCGCCTTGGCTTCCTTCTGGAACGGGCTGTACGCGGTCCAGCTGCCGCTGGTGTGATCCCAGAAGACCTCGCCCTGCAGCTTGTTGGTGCCGGACTTCGTGACGGCCGTGATCGCCACCGAACTCACCTGGTCGAATTCGGCCTTGTAGTTCTGCGAAATGATCTTGTACTCGCCCACCGCCGACTGCGGGAAGGGATTGCCGCGCGACGAATCCAGTCCCGCCACGCCGCCGCGCAGGATGTAATTCTTCTGGCTGACGCCATCGATGAACACATTGACGTTGTCCTGGTTCTGCGAACCGCTCTGCACCTTGACGTTGCCGCTCGGATCGACATCGAAGCGCACGCCCGGCGCCAGGTCGGCGAACGACAGGAAGTTGCGCGTGACCTGCGGCAGATTCTCGATCTGCGCTCGCGAAACGCCGGTGCCGACTTCGGACGTCTTGACCGCCGCGCGCTGCGCCGTGCCGATGATGACGACCTTCTGCGCCGCATCCGCCGCAAGGTCGACCGTGGCCGTTTCGCCGATCTGCACGGTGATCGATTCGGTCCGTCCGCCGGCGACGCTGATCTCGTAGCTGCCCGGCGCGAGGCCGGTGAGCACGTAGGTGCCGTCGGCGCGTGTGGTCGCGCGCGACAGCGTGCCGTTGGCGACGTTGCGGGCCGTGACCTGCGTCTCGCCCTTCACCGGCGCGCCAGACTGCGTGATCAGGCCGGTGATCGTCGCCGAGCTCAATTGCGCCAAGGCCGGCAGGGGTGCCAGCGTCGCGGCACCCAGGACGCTGCCCAACACCACCGTGATCGTCTTCATCTTGAGACTGGTCCTGCGCGTTGCTGTTTTCATTTCTCCCTCCGAGATGGAATTGAAGCGGCTCACTGAACTGCGGATACGACTACCGCCCGCCCGCACGGCGGCGGGCAGGTGGCGGTTTTTCGTAGACCTTGGTGGCGTGCGCGGTGCTCGACGCGCGTACCACCAGCTCGGGCACCAGCGTTTCGCGGCCCGACGCGGCCTCTGCGCCACCTTCGATCATGGTGACCAGGCGTTCGAGCGCGCGGCGCCCCAGCTCGTCGATGCGGATGCGCACGGTAGAAAGCGGCGGCGTGATGAAGCGTGCCATCGGGATGTCGTCGAATCCGGCCAGCGCCACGTCGCGCGGCACCAGCAGGCCGGCCTCGTGCAGCGCGAACAGGCAGCCGATGGCCATGATGTCGTTGGCGGCGAACACCGCATCGGGCAAGGGTTGCGACGCGAGCATCGCGCGGCCCGCGCGGTAGCCCGACTCCTCGGTGAAGTCGCCTTCGACGATGCGCGCCGACGACTCCATGCCGTGACTGGCGAGCGCCGCGCGATAACCGCGCAGGCGCTCCTGCGAATCGAAGTTGCCGATCGGGCCCGACAGGAACACGATGTGGCGGTGGCCGCCGGCGATCAGGTGCTGCGTCATGTCGCGCGCGCCGGCGAAGTTGTCGACGTTCAGCGCGGCCATGCGCTCGCCGCGAACGCGCGTGTTGAGCAATACCAGCGGCAGCCGTCCGGGCAGATTGTCGGCGATGAAATCCTCGTCCACATGCGGCGACATCACCAGGATGCCGTCGACACGGCCGCTCATCGAGCGGAAGGCTGCCGCCGTTCCGGCAGCATCGCCGTGCGAACTGGAAACCAGCAGATGCATGCCGCGCGAACGTGCGGCACTGTCGATGCCGCGGACGATTTCCGAAAAGAACTCGCCGTGGATGTCGGGCAGCAGCACGCCGACCGTTTGCGTGCGCCGCGTGATCAGGCTGCGCGCACCGCTGTGCGGGATGTAGTTCAAGCGCTTGGCGACGCCTTCGATGTGCTGGCGCGTCTCGACCGTGACGCTGCTGTGGCCGTTCAGGGCACGCGACACCGATGCGACGGAAAGTCCCGCCTCGCGTGCGACATCCTTGATCGTGACCGCCATGCTGCCGCTCCTCGGTTCGTGACCGGCGCGTTTTGGCGCGCTCGGCCCGATTGGTTTCGACGGAATGTAATCGTTTTCATTGGTCAACGCAACTTTTCTGCAAAACGCCTGCCGGGCGCGTTGCAAATTTGAAACGACAATGGTGGCGATACGGCGCACGAAGCGGCGCGGCGGCGCACGAGGCCCCCCGAAACGCGCCGCCGACACGGTGTAAGCTTGCCGCCTGCAACCCGCCACGGAGCCGACATGGACCGCCGCCAGTTTCTCGCCACGGCGCTGTATGCGCCCTTCGCTGCCCTTGCCGCGCAGCAGGGGAAGGTCGCCTCGACTGCCGACATCCTGCGCTGGCTCGACGCCCTGGCCGCCTCGCCCAAGCGCGGCACCACCGGCGGCTGGCCGCTCGCCGCCGTGCTCGACCATCTGGCGCAAAGCGTCGAGATGAGCATGGACGGCTTTCCCAAACCCAAGGGCGAACTTTTCCAGCAGACCGCCGGCAGGGCCGCCTTCGCCTTCTTCAAGTGGCGCGGCGAGATGCGTCACGACCTCGCGGCGCCGATTCCGGGCGCCGAGCCGCTGGAAGCCGAGAACTGGCAGGCGGCAGCCGGCCGCCTGCGGGCGGCAATCCAGCGCTTCGAGCGTCATGACGGCCCGCTCAAGCCGCACTTTGCGTATGGTGGCTTGTCGAAGTTCGACTACGCCATCGCGCACGTCCTGCACGTCGCCAACCACCAGGACGAGATCGTGCTTTGAGCGGCACACTTCGCCGCATCGCGCACCTCGACATGGACGCCTTCTACGCGTCGGTCGAGTTGCTGCGCTACCCCGATCTGCGTGGCCGCCCGGTCGTCGTCGGCGGCCGCCGCGCGCATGCGCCCCGCGAGCGGCCCGATGGCACGCGCGACTACTCGCTGCTGCGCGATTACGTCGGCCGCGGTGTCGTCACCACGTCCACCTACGAGGCCCGCGCGCTCGGCGTGTTCTCGGGCATGGGCACGATGAAATCGGCGAAGCTCGCACCCGATGCCGTGCTGCTGCCAGCGGACTTCGACGCCTATCGCCATCACTCGCGCCTGTTCAAGGCTGCCGTGGCGACCATCGCGCCGACCATCGAGGATCGCGGCATCGACGAGATCTACATCGACCTCACCGATGTCACCGGCGAGTCGCTCGAACTGGCACGGCGCATCAAGGCTGCCGTTGCGGATGCCACCGGCCTCACGTGTTCCATCGGCATCACCCCCAACAAGCTGCTCTCGAAGATCGCCTCCGAACTCGACAAGCCCGACGGCATCACCTTGCTGGGGATGGACGACATCGCCACGCGCATCTGGCCGCTGCCGGCGCGCAAGATCAACGGCATCGGCCCGAAGGCCGCCGAGCGGCTCGCCACCATCGGTGTCGACACCATCGGCGATCTGGCCGATTGCGAACCGGAAGTCCTGCAGCGCCACTTCGGCCTGCACTACGCGCAGTGGCTCATGCGCGCCGCGCGCGGCATCGACGAGCGCCCCATCGACACATCGAGCGAGCCCAAGTCGATCAGCCGCGAGACCACCTTCGAGCGCGATCTGGATGCCAGGCGCGACCGCAACGAGCTGACGCCGATCTTTACCGACTTGTGCACGCGGCTGGCGGGCGACCTGCACCGCAAGGGCTATCTGGCACAGACCATCGGCATCAAGCTGCGCTTCGATGATTTCGCCATCGTCACCCGCGACACCACGCTGCCCGGTCCCGTCTGGGACGGCACGCAGATCCGCCGCATCGCCGGCGAGTGCCTGCGTCGCGTCACCTTCGATCGCAAACTTCGCCTGCTCGGCGTGCGCGCCGCCAACCTCGTGCCGCAGGAAACCGCGCTTGCAATGGCGCAGGTCACGCAGGCGAGCCTGCTCTAGCGTGCCATTTCACTTGCCTGTCGGCGGGAACCTGCCTCGGCGCCCGAGCGAACTACAGTGGTGGCGACACGGCGCTTCGCCGGGCCGCGTCGCCCGCTACAGCGCGTACTGCGTCTCCAGATAGTCGATGATGTCGGCTGATTCGTAGCGCTTGACCCCGGTGTTCGGATCCTCGAGGTAGGGCACCTGCACGCGGCCGTACTGCGCCAGATGCGCCTCGCGCCGACCGCCGGCCTTGGGCTTGTAGGGGCCGGGCCTGACGCGCATGGTGGCCGGGCCGAGGTCGGCGAACTGCTCCTTGCCCAGGTTGTGCAGCACGTAGGGCAGTTCAAGTTCGGTGAGCCGCTCGCGGACCAGGCGCGAATACGGGCTGGATTCGAAACTCCACAGTTCGAGCAGGCGCTTGGGCCGCTTGGCCTTGCGCGCCTTGAGTCCGCGCAGTCCGCGCACGGCCGTGCCCAGTTGCCCAAGGCCCTGTGTCAGCACGGCGGCACGATACGCCAGCGGCGGCGTGCGCTGCGCGTAAGTCTTGAACAGGTATTTCACGATGTCGGCCGATTCGAGCATCGTCGTCCCGGTGTTCAGGTCCACCAGCAGCGGGAACTGCATCTTGCCCGACAGCCGCTTGGCGTCGGGCCGGAAGCGCGTGCCGCCCTTCGGGCAGGGGTAAATCTCGGCGTCGAGGCCGAGCGCCGTCAGCGCCTCGCGCACATGCCGGCAATACGGGCAGCCTTCCATGTCGTAGAGGCGCAGGCGCCGCCGGGGCTGCCCGCTGGCGGCCACCAGGCTGGTGCCGCGCCACAGCGCCAGCGTCGAGGTCAGCACCGAACCGGCGACATTGAGTTGATGCAGGATGCGATCAGGCATGGATGGGAGTCCTCGTTCGGCCGGGGTGGCATGACACACCGTCCCCATTGTCCTCCACGATGAGGCCGGGTGCGGGGACGACCTGCGGCAGCGCACCCACGGACGCCCCCAGTCCGGATACAGTGCGCGCTACCGCCAACAACCCGGATCAGGAGACGTCGATGCTTCGAGGCGCATGCCATTGTGGTGCCGTGACGTGGGAATTCGACGCCATGCCCGAAGGCGCCACCGCCTGCAATTGCACGGTCTGCCGCCGATACGGCGTGCTGTGGATCTACGACGTCGAGAACGAGGGCGTCCGCGTGTCCGGGCCCACCACGTCCTACATCCGGGGCAAGGGCGTGTCGTTCCATTTCTGCCCCACGTGCGGCTGCGTGGCCTACTGGCGAGGCCAGCAGGCCGACGAGAACGGACGCCGGCGGATGGCGGTGAACCTGCGCCTGACCGAGCCCGAGGCCGTCGCCAAGGTCCCCATCGACCATTTCGACGGCCTCGTGACCTTCGACGACCTGCCCCGCGATGGCAAGTGCGTCGCCGATTACTGGTTCTAGCGTCCGTCTCAAATGTTCGCCAAAGCGCCTTGAGCACTGTCGCGATCGCGCCCTGCCCTTGCGGCAGCCGGGCCACGCTGGCCGAATGCTGCGGCCGCTACCTCGACGGTGCCGCGACCGCACCCACAGCCGAGGCGCTGATGCGCTCGCGCTACTGCGCCTACGTGCTGCAGCGGGAAGACTATCTGCTGGCGACCTGGCACGCCGCGACACGACCCGCCGGGCTCGGCCTGCACGCCGAAGCGCCGCCGCAATGGATCGGTCTCGAGGTCAAACGGCATTTGCCGCAGGGCGACGATGCGGCGATCGTCGAGTTCGTCGCCCGCTACAAGGTGAACGGACGCGCCCACCGGCTGCACGAGGTCAGCCGCTTCGTGCGCGAGGCCGGACGCTGGTATTACGTCGCCGCCGAACGCTGAGCTCGCGTCCGTCGGGTGAATGTGATCGACCCCCGGACTTCGCCACCGTCCGCCAGCCGCCGACGGCATCGCGCGCAGCAAAACACAGTGGTGGTGGGACGGCGGCAACGTCCACCGCCGACGATGTTTACCGCAACCGCATGGCGCAGGCGCAGCGCGCGCACGAGCGCGGGTCTTCTTTCGCATTCGTCCCGTCCTTGACACGCAAGCTTATTCATGTAACCATTTTGTTACCTATTGGAACCCACCATGGATGAAGACCAGCTCGATCTCGTCTTTCATGCGCTGGCCAGCCAGCCGCGCCGCGACATCCTGGCCGCCGTTCGCGCCGCACCGGGATGCAATGTGAACACCATTGCCGAGCAGTTCGACATGTCGCGCATCGGCGTTATGAAACACCTGGCCGTGCTGGAAGCGGCCAGCCTGATCGTCACCGAGAAGGTCGGTCGCGAGCGCCAGATGTTCTTCAACCCTGTACCGATCCAGCAGATCCACGAAATGTGGACCGACGAATTCACCCGCCACTTTGCGGGCAGCCTGACGAAACTCAAACGCGCCATCGAACAAAAAGGAGAGCCATGAACACCACCGCCAAGGCAGTATTCCGGATTGTCATCAACAGCAGCATCGACGCCGTCTGGCGCGAACTGACAAAACAGGGCGAACCGCAGGCCGCCATCTTCAACGCCTGGCTGCACGCCCAGGCGATGCAGGTGGGCCAGAAAATGCAGATGACCACCAAGGGCCGATCCCACGTGATGGTGATCGGTACCATCACCGCGTTTGATCCCCCAACCCGTTTCGCCCACACCTTCAAGTTCACGCAAATGGACGACCCGGAATGCGAGGTGATCTATGACCTCAAGCAGTTGCCGACCGGCGTCGAATGCACGCTGACGGTCGACCGCATGCCGGCGGGAACGAAGACGGCAAAAGAAATGCAGAAGGGTGGCGACAGGATTCTTTCTCTGCTCAAGAGCGTCGTCGAAACCGGCAAAGTGCCCTTTGGCACGCGCCTGATGTACGCGATGATGGACAAGATGCTGTTCATGTTGCCCAAATCGCTGCGTTCGGAAAACTGGCCGCTGTGAAGTCCACTTCCCGTCGCGGAAGGAACCTCCCGATGAAATCATTCGTTGCCGCCTGGAGTACCAGCGAGGGCGTCGAGCAGGGTCGGCTCGACTGGCCGCCCTGCCTGGCGCGCCAGAAGGCCGCGACGACCGCAGCCAAGACGTAATCGCCACCAAGGAGAACAGCATGGGCAAGATCGAAGATGCAGAAGCGACGATGCGGAGAAACCTCGAGGAGAAGACCGGCAAGTCGTTCGAAACCTGGGTGGGGATGGCGAAGAAGAAGAATTTCGCCAGGCACGGCGAGATCGTCGCCTGGCTCAAGTCCGAACACGCGTTCGGCCACGGCTATGCCAACAGCGTGGCGCTGGTTGCCCGGCAAGAGGGCGCGCCAGGGGGCGGCGAGCCGGCGGGCGATGATCTGGTGGCCGCGCAGTACGCAGGCAACAAGGCCGCACTCAAGCCGATCCACGATGCGCTGGTGAAAATGGTGCAAGGCTTCGGCACGGATGTGGAAATATCACCGAAAAAGACGTGTGTGAGCCTGCGGCGCTCGAAACAATTTGCGTTGTTCCAGCCCTCTACCGCCTCACGCGTCGATCTGGGCATCGTGTTGAAAGGTGTGGCCCCCGCGGGACGGCTGGAAGCAGCCGGCAGCTTCAACGCCATGGTCAGCCACCGGGTGCGGCTCGCCAGCGTGAAGGACCTCGACGCCGAGGTGAAGGCCTGGTTGAAGGCGGCGTACGACGCCGCGTAGGAGTCTCCCGGTCCGGGCCGGCGCGTTTCCGGCTCGCAGCGGCCGGAGCGCGCTGACTGACTTGCGCGCAGTAGACGGGGCCGAAAGGGCCGCGGGCGAAAAGGGGCATTTCCACCGCCTCCACCCCTAGAATTCGCCACCGCCCGCCAGCCCGCAACACGTGACCCGACCGCCACCCGCCGCCGCACAAGGATTGACATTCACTGCCGCCGACGGCTTGGCGCGCAGCTTGCGCTGGCTGGGCGATGCGCCGCCGCCGGCGCGCGTGCGCATCGCCGACGACACGCTGCCTGCCGACACGGCCTTCAAGCTCGCCGCCGAAGGCACCGGCCTGCTGTGGCAGGGCGACTTCCAGAATGCGCGGCAATTGCTGCAGGCGCTGGCACGGCGCATCGACAAGCGGGCCGCAAAACACAGTGGTGGTGAGACGGCGGCAACGCCCACCGCCGACGATTTCCACCGCTACCGCATGGCCCAGGCGCAGCGCGCGCGACTGCTCGGCCGCCTGCTGGTGCCCATCGGCGACGGCTATGCGATTCCGCTGCGTCGCGCGCCGGAGGTGGCGACCGCCTGCGCCCACGCCTTGGGCGAATGGTCCGGCGACGATGCGGCATTGCCGCTCACCGAGCTGCAAGGCATGATCGGCGCCTGGGAGTGGTATCGGCGCGGCCTCGACATCCCGGCGCTTGGCGCCGCGATCCACGCCCATTACGGCGTCTTTGCGCCGGTGCGCGGCGAATACGTCGATCTCGTCGCACGCGCGCCGTTGCCGTCGCCGTGTGCTGCGGCGCTCGATCTGGGCACCGGCACCGGCGTGCTCGCCGCCGTGCTCGCCCGGCGCGGCGTCGCGCATGTCGCGGCCACCGATGCCGCGCCGCGCAGTGTGGCCTGTGCGCGGGAGAACATCGCCCGACTGGAACTTGCCAATCAGGTCCGCGTCGCCGCCGCCGACGGCTTCCCGGAAAGCCCGGCGCCATTCGACCTCATCGTCTGCAACCCGCCGTGGCTGCCGGGCAAGGCCGGATCGACGCTGGAACAGGCGGTGTACGACCCCGACAGCCGCTTTCTGCGCGCGGTGCTTGCCGGCGCCAAGGCCCACCTGGCGTCCGGCGGCGAACTGTGGCTGGTGCTCTCCGATCTGGCCGAGCGCCTCGGCCTGCGCACGCGCGCCGCGCTCGAGAGCTGGATCGCCGACGGCGGCCTCGCCGTCAAGGAGCGCCTCGACACGCGACCGACCCATCCGCGCGCGCAGGATCGCAGCGACGTGCTGCACGTCGCGCGCGCCGGCGAGATCACGTCCCTGTGGCGGCTGGCGTGAGCGGCGTGACGACGCCCTTTCCGAAGACATTGAGCCGTCTCGTCGGCGGCTTTGCGCGTCGGCATTGGACCGCCTACGCCCTGTCCGCGGTCATGCTCACCGGCGTCGCGCTGCTCACGGTCTGGTTGCCGCGCCAGGTCGGCACGCTGGTCGACGGGCTGGCGGCCGGCGAACTGGCCGGCGAAGCGTTGCTCGCCGAGCTGGGCCTGCTGGTGGCGGCCGGCATCGGCATCTACGGCCTGCGCGTGGCCTGGCGATTGCGACTGTACGCCGCCAGCTATCGCCTCGGCATGGAACTGCGCACGAGCCTGTATCGACGGCTGGCGGCCCAGGGCCCGGCGTTCTTCCAGGTGCAGCGCACGGGCGACCTGATGGCGCTGGCGACCAACGACGTCGACGCGGTGGAACTGGCGGCCGGCGAGGCCATGCTCGCCGGCTTCGACGGCACGCTGACGCTGATCCTCGTCGTCGCCATGATGTCGCTGGCCATCGACGCGCGCCTCGCGCTGGTCACGCTGGCGCCCTTCCCGCTGATGGCCGTCGCTTTCTGGATCATCTCCAACAAGATCCACGCCGCCTCGCGCGATTCGCTGACACGCTTCTCGAAGCTCAACGACTTCACGCAGGAAACGCTTTCCGGCGTGCGCACCGTGCGCGCGCTGGGGCTGGAAACGAAGACCCGCAGCGATTTCGCCGACCTCGCCGAGCACGCCGCCGAGGCCGGCCTTGCCGCACAACGCTGGGAGGCTGCCTACGAGCCGGCCGTCGGCATCACGCTGGCGCTGGCCGGCACGCTGATCCTCGGCATGGGCGGCTGGCTGGTTTGGCAGGGTGAATTGACCGTCGGCGCGCTGACGGCTTTCAGCATGTACCTCGTCCAGCTCATCTGGCCGATGTTCGCCGCCGGCTGGGTGCTCTCGCTGCTCGAGCGCGGCCGCGCCGCATGGGGCCGCCTGGAGCCCGTGCTCAACACGCCGCTGGCGGTCGTCGACGGCGGTTCGGCGACCATCGCCGGCGCCGCGCCATTGCGCTTCGACGGTGTCTCGATGCGCTATCCGGGGCAATCCGCGCCGGCGCTCGAGGACATCGGCTTCACCCTCGCGCCGGGCGGCACCCTGGGCATCGTCGGCGCCACCGGGGCCGGCAAGTCGAGCATCGTGCGGCTGGTCCTGCGGCAGTTCGCCCACGATGCCGGCGGCATTTCATGGGACGGCCGGCCGCTCGCCGACTACCGCCTCGACAGCCTGCGCGCGGCGCTGCGCTGGGTGCCGCAGGAGGCCTTCCTGTTCTCGGCCAGCATCGCCGACAACATCGCGCTCGGCCGCCCCGACGCGACCCCCGCCGAGATCGAACAGGCGGCGCGCGTGGCGGCGATCCACGACGACATCCTGCACTTCCCGCAGGCCTATGCCACGCCCGTGGGCGAGCGCGGCGTCACGCTCTCGGGCGGCCAGCGCCAGCGCGTGGCGATTGCCCGCGCGCTGATCGAGGATGCGCCGATGCTGCTGCTCGACGATGCGCTGTCGGCCGTCGATACGCAGACCGAGGCGGCGATCCTGCACCATCTGCGCGAACGCCGTCGGCAATCCGCCGGCGGCATGATCGTCATCAGCCACCGCCTGTCGGCGGTGATGGAAGCCGACGAGATCCTCGTCCTCGCGCACGGTCGCGTCGTCGAACGCGGCGCCCACGATGCGCTGCTGGCGCTGGGCGGCTGGTATGCCGCGCAATGGCGCTACCAGCAGCTCGAAGCATCGCTGGAGACGGCATGAGCACCCGCCGCCGGGCCGCCCGAGGGCGGGCGCAGCCAACAACACGGCGCCGCCACGCGGCGAACCCGGGTCGCTCCCTTGCATGGCAAGGCGGTCGGGGGGAATGCCGATGAGCCAGAAGCACGAAGCCACCGACATCCGCCGCGCCATCGCGCTGCTGGCGCAAAGCGCGGCGCCGGAGCGTGCCCACTTGCGCACCGGTGCCTTCTGGCTGGTGATCGCCGCGCTGCTCGAAGCCGGCGGCCCGCTGATCGGCAAATATTTCATCGACGCCTACCTGTTGCCGCGGCAGTTCGACCTCACCGCCATGGGGCTGCTGCTCGCCGCGCTGCTGCTGGTGGGAGCCGGCGCCAGCGTGCTGCGCTACGTGCAGCTGGCGCGGCTGGCAGGCGTCGCGATGCGCTCGGTGCGCCGCCTGCGCGAGCGCGTGTTCGGTCATGTGCTCGGCCTGCCGATGGCCTTCTTCGACAAGGCGATCACCGGGCAACTGGTCAGCCGCGTCACCAACGACACCGAACAGGTGAAGAACCTCTACGTGCAGGTGCTGTTCGTCATGCTCGATTCGAGCATCGTCGTCGCCGGCGCCTTCGCCGCCATGGCCTGGCTCGACTGGCGGCTGATGGGCGTGGTGGCGCTGCTGGTGCCGGCCGTGGTGCTGATCGTCTGGGTCTATCAGCGGCTTTCAGCGCCGGCCGTGGCGCGGGCGCGGCAATTGCGCAGCGACATCAACGCGCAGATGGCCGAGTCGATCGCCGGCATGGCCGTGCTGCAGGCGGCCAATGCCGCGCAACGATTCGCGCGCCGCTTCACCGACACCAACGGCGCGCACTACCAGGCGCGGCTGGCCGAGCTGCGCGCCAACGCCTGGCTGCTGCGGCCGATGCTCGACCTGCTCAACGTCGCGCTGCTGGCCATCGTCATCTGGCGCTTCGGCACGCGCCCCCTCGATGCCATCGAGGTCGGCGTGCTGTATGCCTTCGTCAGCTACATCGGTCGCGTGGTGGACCCGCTGATCCAGATCACCTTGCAGTTCTCGCAGTTGCAGCAGGCGGTGGTCGCCGCCTCGCGCGTCGACGTGCTGCTGCAGGAAGGCGGCGCGCCGCAGGCGGTCGGCGCGCGGCGCATCACCGACGGTGCGCTGGCGCTGCGCGACCTGTCTTTCGGCTACGCGGCGGACAACCCGGTGCTGCACGACATCCGCCTCGAGGTGCCGGCCGGCGCCTTCTACGGCATCGTCGGCCACACCGGCAGCGGCAAGTCGACGCTGCTGTCGCTGCTGCTGCGCTTCTACCGCGCGCAAAGCGGCCGCATCGACATCGACGGCGCGCCGCTGGAGGCGATCGACGAGGCGCATTTCCGCGCCCGCGTCGGCCTCGTGCCGCAGGAGCCCTTCCTGCTTGCCGCCACGGTGCGCGAGAACATCGCCATGGGCCGCGACATCGCCGACGATGCGCTGCGCGCCGCGGCGCGCGCTGCGCACTGCGAGGATTTCATCGCCCGTCTGGAGCATGGCTGGGACACGCTGCTCGGCGAAGGCGGCGCCCGGCTGTCCACCGGGCAGAAGCAGCTCGTGGCGATCGCCCGCGCGCTGGCCGGTCAGCCGCGCATCCTGTTCCTCGACGAAGCCACGGCGCACATCGATTCGGAGACCGAGCGCATCGTCCAGCGCGCGCTGGTCGAGCTGCGCGGCAAGGTCACCATCGTCGCCATCGCGCACCGCCTGTCGACGATCCGCGAAGCCGATCGCATCGTCGTGCTCAGCCACGGCCGCATCGCCGAACTGGGCGACCACGCCGCGCTGATGGACATCGACGGCGGCATCTACCAGCGCCTGTACCTCTTGCAGCAAATGGAAGCCTCGGCGGACGAGACATGAAGACCTTGGCAGCGCTCGGCATCGCTCTGGGGCTCGTCGCCACGAACGTGGGGGCCAAGGGCATCGTCTGCCACATCGACTACGGCGGCGAGCGCCGCCAGCTTGCCGTGCAAGCCGCAGCCGACCCCTTTGCCGTGCAGCCGGTGGCGGTCGGCTCGTACTTCCTCTTCCGCGCCGTCGTCGCGCCGGCGAAGTCGCCGGCCGCCGCCGTGCGCATCTTCGTCTATGCCGACCGCGAGGGCGGCCCGGTGCCGATCCATGTTGCCGAGTACCCCTATCCGCTCGGCGCACGGCAAAGCAAGCCTGGCTTCACCGGCTGGCAGTCGGTGTACGAGCCGGTGCGCGACGGCGAATTGCAGTACTGGTGCGCGCGCTCGCCATGACGCGCATCACCCTGCTCGCGGTACTGTGCCTGCTCGTGACGGCACCGGCAAGGGCCGACGATCCCGTGCGGCTGGTGTTCGTCGGCGACGTGATGCTCGCCGACGGGCCGGGACGCACCATTGCCGCCGGCGGCGACCCGCTGGCCGCGTTCGATGCCACCTTGCGCAACGCCGACGCCGCGATCGGCAACCTCGAGTGTCCGCTGTCGGCGCGCGGCGCCGAGATGGAGCGCAAGATCACCACCTTCCGCGCGGCGCCCGATGCCGTCCGCGTGATCGGGCAACGCTTCACGGCGATGTCGGTAGCCAACAACCATTCCGGGGACTGGGGCCGCGAGGCATTTCTCGACACGCTGGCGCATCTTCGCGCCGCCGGCATCGAGGCTTTCGGCGGCGGGGGCAACCTGCGCGCGGCGCACGCGCCGCTGTGGCTGGATCGCAAGGGCCTGCGCATCGCCGTGCTCGGCTACAACGAATACAAGCCGCGCGCCTTCGAGGCCGGCCCGGACTGGCCGGGCATCGCCTGGAGCGCGGACGCCGAGGTGCTGGCCGACATTGCCGCCGCGCGACGCGCCGGCGCCGACGTGGTGATCCCGTTCATGCATTGGGGCTGGGAGAACGAACGCGAACCGAGCGCGCGCCAGCGCGAACTGGCCCGGCGCATGATCGACGCCGGCGCCGATGCCGTCGTCGGCAGCCACCCGCACGTGACGCAGGGCGTAGACGCGTGGCGCGGCAGGCCGATCATCTGGAGCCTGGGCAACTTCGTCTTTGACGGCTTCAAGCCGGGGCCGGGCCGCGAAGGCTGGCTGCTGTACCTGACGCTGGACCGCCTGGGCGTGCGCGACTGGCGCGTGGTGGCCGCCGACCTCGATGCCGACGGCACGCCGCGCCCAAGCGACCGCCCCGCGCCCTGCGGCGGCCGTGACCGCCCGATCCGCATGGCATGCGCCGTCCCGCCATCACTGTAGTTTGACCGGCTCCCTATAATCGGCCGCACCCTCTCGCCTAGCGGAACCCGCCATGCTGCCGAACCTGTCGTTGCGTCATCGCCTGATCGTGCTCTCGTTGCTGTGTGCGCTGCTCGGTCTGGGCGCCGCCACCGCGGTGGTGGCCTGGAAGAGCCGCGAAACGGTGCGCGCGGCGGCGCTCGATTCCGCCCGCTACCTCGCGGCGCGCGAGGCCGCATCGCTCGAAGGCACGCTGAACGCCACCTACGCCGCCGTGCATGCGCTGGGCCAGGGCATCGCCGGCATGAAGTCGAGCGGCACGGCGCCGTTGCGCGCGCAAATCGACGGCGCGATGGCCGAGATGCTGCGCCAGAACCCGACCGTGCTGGCCTTCTCGACGCTGTGGGAACCGAATGCCTTCGATGGCCGCGACGCCGAGTTCGCCGGCAAGGCGCCGGGGCACGACGCCAGCGGCCGCTACCTGCCCTACTGGAACCGCGGCAGCGGCGCGGTGGCCGTCGAGCCGCTGGTCGACTATGACAAGGCCGGCGCCAACGACTGGTACATCGTGCCCAAGCAGACGGGCAAGGATGCACTGATGGAGCCCTACCTCTACAAGGTGGCCGGCAAGGACGTGCTGATGACCTCGCTGATGGCGCCGGTGACGATCGGCGGCACCTTCGCCGGCGTGGTCGGCGCCGACTATCCGCTGTCGGGCCTGCAGGAGCAACTGGCGAAGGTGAAGCCCTTCGGGGCCGGCAGCGTGACGCTGATCTCGAACGGCGGGCTGTATGCCACCCACGCCGACGCCACGAAGCTGGCGCAGCCGGCCGCCGACATCCCGCCTGCGGCGCGCGAAGCGATCAAGGCCGGCAAGCCTTACGAATTCATCGACGGCGGCGTCGCGCACCAGTTCCATCCCTTGACGATGGGCAACGGCGGTACGCCGTGGTCGCTGCGCGTGTCGTTCCCGCTCGACGCGGTGATGGGCCCGGCCAATGCCGTGGTCATGGTGTCGCTGGTGGCGGCGCTGGTCAGCCTGGCGCTGATGGCCGCGCTGCTGGCCACCGTGATCGGCCGCGCCGTCGCGCCGCTCGACCGCCTGGCGCAGACGATGAACGACCTGGCGCAGGGACAGGGCGACCTGACGCGCCGGCTGGAGGTCGGCGGCGACGACGAGATCGGCACCATCTCGCGCGCCTTCAATGCCTTCGTCGGCCGCATCCACGAATTGGTCAAGGACCTCAAGGGGCAGGCGACGGCGGTGGCGGCGACCAGCAACGCGCTCGACGACGTGACCAACAGCATCGCCCTGCGCTCGACGCAGCAAAGCAGCGCCTCGCGCTCGACGGCGGGCGCCGTGCAGGACGTGAATGCCAGCATCGGGCGCGTTGCCGAGCACGCACGCGGCGCCGACGGCATGGCCCGCGAGGCGGCCGGTCTCACCGGCGCGGCGCGCAGCCACATCGGCGCCATGGCCACCGAAGTGGCCGCCGTCAATGCCGCGATGGGCGATGTGCGCACGCTCGTGCAGCGGCTCGACCAGCGCACGCGCGACATCAGCGCCGTGGCGACGGCGATCAAGGAGATCGCCGAGCAGACCAACCTGCTCGCCCTCAACGCCGCGATCGAGGCGGCACGCGCCGGCGAACAGGGACGCGGCTTCGCGGTCGTCGCCGACGAAGTGCGCAAACTGGCCGAGCGCACCAGCACGGCCACGATCGAGATCGGCGAGATGCTGGCGAGCATCCAGCAGGAAGGTGCCGGGGCGATCCAGCAGGAAGGTGCCGGGGCGGTGGCCGGCGTGGACGACGCCGCGCGCCGCATCGACCACTCGGTGGCGCTGGCCAACGAAGCGGCGCAGGGCGTCGCCGGCATCGACGGGCGCATCAACGCGCTGCGCGAACAGGCCAGCGACATCGCCGCCGCCACGGCGGAGCAGTCGGCGGCGAGCAGCGGCATCGCCGGGCATGTCGACAGCATCAGCACGATGGCGCAGGACAACGACCGCGCGGTGGGCGACGCACGCGCGGCGGTGGCGCAATTGCGCGATCAGGCCCGCGTGCTGGCCGAGCAGGTGGCGCGCTTCCGCGTCTGACGCGCCGGCTGGCGGGAAGGCGACTTGTGCGATAATCTGTACAAGTCACCGTCCGGAGCCGATCATGCGCGTCGTCACCTTTTCCGAAGCCCGCAACAATCTCAAGCAGGTCATCGACCAGGTGGTCGAAGATGCCGATGTGGCCGTGATCTCGAGGCGCGATGCACCGGACGCCGTGGTCATGTCGCTGGCGTCGTTCAACAGCTGGATGGAAACCGTGCATCTGCTGAAGACGCCGGCGAACGCGGCACACTTGGCCAAGTCCATCGGCCAGCTGCGTGCCGGCAAGGCGCGCGAGCGCAAGCCCGTCGATGCCTGATCGACTGTTGTGGACCGCCGCCGCGTGGTCAGACTATCTGTATTGGCAGGGCCAGGATCGCAAGACGCTCAAGCGCATCAACCTGCTGATCGAGGATGCGCGTCGGCATCCGTTCGATGGCGTCGGTAAGCCCGAGCCGCTGCGCGAAAACCTCGCCGGATTCTGGTCGCGCCGCATCGACGACACGCATCGGCTGGTATACACGATCGAAGGCAGCGACCTCGTCATCGTCGCCTGCCGCTATCACTACGAGTGACGGGAAACTACAGTGGTGGCGGGACGGCGCGCCCTGCACCGGCTCCCGCTCACCGCTCACCGCTCACCGCTTGCCTGCAATCGCCTCGATCTGATCCATGATCGCGTTCATGCGCTTGAACACGGCCTGATAGGGCGCGGGGCTGGCGAGATCGACGCCGGCCTCCTTGACCATTTCGTAGGGATAGCGTGAGCCGCCGGCCTTGAGGATGTCCAGATAACGCTCGCGCGCGCCGGGTTCGCCTTTGAGGATGCGCTCGGCGAACAGCGAGCCGGCGGAGATCGACGTGGCGTACTGGAAGACATAGAAGCCACGATAGAAATGCGGGATGTACGCCCATTCGACGGTGTACAGATCGTCGATCTTCACCACGCCCTGGTCATGCCCGTGGTAGCGCTTGAGCATGTCGCCGTAGAGCTTGGTGAGGCCTTCGCCGGTCAGCGATTCGCCGGCATCGGCGCGGCCATGCACCTCGCGCTCGAAGTCGGCGAACATCGCCTGGCGGAAGAAGGTGCCGCGCAGATTCTCCAGCGCCGAACCCAGGTACAGCAGGCGCTCGTCGTCGTCCTTGGCGATCTTCAGCATGTGGTCGAGCAGGAAGACCTCGTTGGTCGTCGAGGCGATCTCGGCGGTGAAGGTCGGGTAATCGGCGGTGATGAAGGGCTGCGCCCGGTTGGCGAGGTACGAATGCATGGCGTGGCCCCATTCGTGCGCCAGCGTCGACAGCGACTCGTAGTCGTCGTTGTGATTGAGCAGCAGGAAGGGATGCACGTCATACACCGAGCCGTTCATGTAGGCGCCGCTGCGCTTCTTCGGCCGCGGATAAACGTCCTGCCAGCGCGCCGTCGTGCCGGCCTTCATGGCGGCGACATAGTCGTCGCCCAGCGGCTTCGCCGAGGCGAGCATGATCGCCACCGATTCGTCGATGCCGAACTTGCGCTCGCTCTTCACCAGCGGCGGGTAGATGTCCTGATAGCCCATGTCGGCGACGCCGAGCATCCTGGCGCGCAGCTTGAAGTAGCGGTGCAGCGTCGGCAGGTTGGCGCGCGTTTGCTCCACCAGCGTGTCGTACACGGCGCGCGGCAGTTTGTTGCCGTCGAGCGCGGCGGTGATCGAATCGGGATACTTGCGGATGCGCGCCTCGACGCCATCGCGCTTGAGCTGTTCGTAGAACGTGACGCCGAAGGTGCGCTCGAAGGACTTCCACTGGCCCCAGAAGGCATCGAAGACGCGCTTGCGATCGTCGCGGTTCGACGAACTGCGGACCTTCTCGTAGCCGGCCTGGTCGACGACGATTTCGCTGCCGTCGGCGAGCTTGACCTTCGGCCACGGCATGTCGGCATCGGTCATCGTGCTGTAGATCGTGCTCGCCGCGCCGCCCGTGTGCGCATAGGCGGCGACCAGTTCCTCGCCGGCGCGGTCGAGGGTGTGCGGCGCCATGCGCAGCATGTTGTCCAGCGGGTGGCGGTAGATCGCCAGCGACTTGTCCTGGCGCAGATAGCCGTCGATGCGCCGCTTGCCCAGCCGCAGCACTTCGGGGCTGATGAAGGCGGTGGCCGCCTGGGCCTTGTTGTTGAGCAGGTCGGCGCGCTGCACGAGGTCGATGCCGGCATTGGCGCCGGTGTCTTCGTCGTTGAGCTGGGACGCGTAGCTGTACAGCCGGTAGTCGCGCTTGAGCATGTCGGCATAGGCATCGAAGCACTGCTTGAAGCGCCTGGCCGATTCGCCCAGCTTGCCCTTGCAGGCGGCGAAGTCGGCGATCTGCTTCTCCAGCACCTTGGCATCGGCATCCCACGCCGCTTGCGAAGCGTAGATCGCGGCGAGGTTCCAGCGGTGGGCATCGTCGGCGGCATGGGCCGCGCCGGCAACGCAAAGCATTGCCGCCATCAGGGTCTTTTTCATTTTCTGTCGGGTCGAATGGGGGTCGGGAAGGCGCGGATATTACGCCGCCGCGATCAGCTCGGGCCCCTCGTTGCGCGCATTGCCGACGGCGCGCGATACCCGTCGCGCCTGCATGCGGCCGGCATCGAGCGGCGCCAGCAGATCCCTCACGTCGCCACTGTCGGGCGCCAGCCAGCGCGCCCACTCGGCCGGCTCGACGATCACCGGCATGCGGTCGTGGATCGGCGCCATGAGCGCGTTCGGGCCGGTGGTGATGACGCAACAGGTGCGCAGCACGCTGCCGTCCGGCGCCGTCCAGCTTTCCCACAGCCCGCCCATTGCCATCGGCGCGTCGCCCTGCAGCGCGATGTACCACGGCTGCTTGCGCTCGCCGGGCGCGGCCTGCCACTCGTAGTAGCCGCAGGCCGGAATCAGGCAGCGGCGGCGCGCGAAGGCGCTGCGGAACGAGGGCTTTGCGGCGACGGTCTCGGCACGCGCGTTGTTGAGCTTGGCGCCGATGGCCGCATCCTTCGCCCAATGCGGCACCAGCCCCCAGCGCAGCAGGTGCGCCACCCGATGTCCGTCGGGCGCACGACGCACCACCGGCACGTCGAGGGATGGCGCCACGTTGTAGCGGTCCGTCCAGTCCGGCCAGTCGTCGGTGCCGAAGTGCGCCTTCAGCCGCGAACTCGGCCCGTACAGCGCGTAGCGGCCGCACATCGCGCAAACCCTATGCGGCGTCCGGCTGAACCGCGGGCGCCGCGCGCTGGAATGCGGGTAGCGCCTCGCAGGCGGCGACGATGCGCAGCACGTTCGGCAGCCCGGCGATGTCGCACTCGAAACGCCGCGCGTTGTACACCTGCGGCACGAGGAAGCAATCGGCCATGCCCGGCGCATCGCCGTGACAGAAGGCGCCGGTGGCGTCGTCGCGCAGCAAGGCCTCGACGCCCTTCAGCCCGGCCTCGACCCAATGCCGGTACCACGCATTCACGGCATGCTCGTCGGCACCGAACTGCGCGCGCAGACGCGCGAGCACCGAGGTGTTGTTCAGCGGGTGGATGTCGCAGGCGATGGTGGCCGCCAGCGCGCGCACGCGCGCGCGGCCAAAGCCGTCGGGCGGCAACAGCGCCGGCAGCGGGTGCGCCTCTTCCAGGTATTCGATGATCGCCTGCGATTGCGTCAGCGTGCCGTGCGGCGTCACCAGCGCCGGCACGCGGCCCAGCGGATGGATGGCGCGATAGGCGGCGCCATGCTGCTCGCCGCCATCGCGCACGAGATTCACGCAGGCGGACTCGTAGGCGATGTCCTTGAGCGAGAGCGCGAGGCGCACGCGGTAGGCAGCCGAACTGCGCCAGAAGGTATGCAGCGTGTACATGGGGCGTCCCTCGAATTGGGTGCGCGCAGCATACAACGGGCGCTATGCTGCACGCTCCGTGCGCACGCCGCGCTCCCGACCCGCGCCATGACCACCGCCCCCTTTCCGGACACCGCGCAAGTGCTCGCCGCCCTGTGCCACCGCGCCAACGGCGCCCAGGCCGAGGACTTCGCGCGCCGCTACGTCGCCGAGCACGGCGACGACCTCGAAGGCTGGCGCGTTCTGCTGCGCGCCGTCGACCTCAACGGCAACGTCGCCGAGCTGGTGCGGCTGACGCTGCAGGCCTCGCGGCGCTTCCGCGACGAGCGTTCGTTCCGCAATACCCACTTCGTCGCGCTCGTCCGCGCCGGCCGCGACGACACGGCGCGCGAGGGCCTGCGCGCGCAGGCGCGCTGCGGCCTGCCGTTGCAGCACGACGAAGCCGTGTTGCTCGGGCAACTGGAAATGGCCGCCGACCCCGACGCCGCCTGTCGTGTCTTCGACGCGCTGGCGCACAGCGCACCGGGCGCCCTGGCGAAGCTGTCGGCACTCGCCGCACGCACGCTGCCGGCGCCGTCGCCGCAGACCCGGTGCATCGCGCTGCTGGCCAGCGCGCCGTGGCATGCGCATGTCTTCGCCAGCCTCGCGGACGCGCTGTCGGCGCGCGGCCTGCCGCACGTCGTCGTCACGCAGCCCTGGCTGTTGCCGCTGCATCGGCCGAGCGTGGTGGTGCTGGCCGATCCGCTGCCCGCCTTGCTGCGCGAGATACGCGCGACCCTGCCGGGCATCCCGCTGGTCA
>JBGARB010000050.1:0-17802 GCA_044230495.1 Rhodocyclaceae bacterium | reverse complement strand
CGGCAATTTCAAGCCGGCGATTGCGCTACGATGCCAACGATCACGCCACGACGCATGGAGTGCACGCCGATGACCTACATTCTGGCCCTTGACCAGGGCACCACCAGCTCGCGGGCGATCCTCTTCGATGCCGGCGGCCGGCTGGTCGGCACCGCCCAGCGCGAATTCCGCCAGCATTTCCCGCAGCCGGGCTGGGTCGAACACGATGCCGGCGAAATCTGGGAGACGCAGATCGGCGTGGCGCGCGAAGTGCTCGCCGCGCAGCGCATCGGCGCCGGCGAGGTCGCCGCCATCGGCATTACCAACCAGCGCGAAACCACCGTGCTGTGGGATCGCGCCAGCGGCCGCCCGCTCGCCCCGGCCATCGTCTGGCAGGATCGGCGCACGGCCGACGCCTGCGCGCGGCTGCGCGCTGCCGGTGCCGAAGCTGCGGTCACCGCCGCCACGGGCCTGCTGCTCGACCCGTATTTTTCGGCCACCAAGCTCGCCTGGCTGCTCGACCACATCCCCGATGCACGCCGCCGCGCCCATGCCGGCGAGCTGGCCTTCGGCACCATCGACAGCTGGCTGGCATGGCAGCTCACCGACGGCGCGCACCATGTCACCGACGCCAGCAATGCCGCGCGCACCCTGCTCTTCGACATCCATCGCGGCGACTGGTCCGACGAGATGCTGGCGCTGTTCGACATCCCGCGTGCGTTGCTGCCGCGCGTCGTCCCCAGCAGCGGCGTCGTCGGCGAATGCGCCGCGCACTGGCTGGGCGCCGCGGTGCCGCTGGCCGGTATCGCCGGCGACCAGCAGGCCGCCACCTTCGGCAACGCCTGCCACGCGCCCGGCATGGCCAAGAACACCTACGGCACCGGCTGCTTCATGCTGCTCAACACCGGCGCCGCCGCCGTCGCCTCGCGCCATCGCCTGCTCACCACCGTCGCCTGGTCGCTGCCGGACGACGATGTGGTGAAGCGCCGTGTCACCACCACTGTCGTTTCAAGCCCGACGCTCACCTATGCGCTCGAAGGCAGCGTGTTCATGGCCGGCGCCATCGTGCAGTGGTTGCGCGACGGCCTCGGCATCATCGGCAGCGCCGGTGACGTCGAGGCGCTCGCGGCGAGCGTGCCCGATAGCGGCGGCGTCGTGCTGGTGCCGGCCTTTGCCGGACTCGGCGCGCCGTGGTGGGATGCCGATGCGCGCGCCACGCTGTCGGGCATGACGCGCGGCACGACGCGCGCGCACATCGCCCGCGCCGCGCTCGAAGCCATCGTCTGCCAGAACGCCGACGTGCTCGATGCCATGCAGAAGGACGCCGGCATCGCGCTGGCCGAACTGCGCGTCGATGGCGGCGCCGCCGGCAACGACATGCTGATGCAGATGCAGGCCGACATCCTCGGCGTGCCGGTGCTGCGCCCGCGCCTCACCGAAACCACCGCGCTCGGCGCCGCCAGCCTTGCCGGCCTTGCCGTCGGGCTCTGGCGCAGCGTCGATGATCTCGCCGCTCACTGGCAGCTCGACCGACGTTTCGAGCCGCAGGCGAGCACCGCGCAACGCGACGCCCTGCTCTCCCGCTGGCGGGCGGCCGTCGAGCACACACGACGCTGGCCGGCCGGTGTATAACGTCAACGACACGACCTATTCCAACTGTTCCATCGACACCAAGGAGAATCGCATGCCCGCCCAACGTCTTTCGCAGTTGCAAAGCAAGAATCTCGATGCCGCCGTCAAGCTCGCCCGCATGTCGGTGGAAAACTCGCAGCGCGTGCTGGCCTTGCAGACGCGCCTGGCCAAGGCCGTCTTCGATTCGACGGTCAGCACCGCCAAGGCGCACGCGTCGGTGCGCAGCCCGCAGGATCTGCTGTCGCTGCACACCGAATACATCCAGGACACCGCCAAGCGCATCGTCGAAGTGGCGCGTCAGGTCGCCGAGATCACCAACGAGTCGCGCTCCGAGTTTTCGCGCGTGCTGACCGACCAGCTCGTCGCCGGCAAGAGCGAGCTCACCGACCTCATGCAGAGCATGGCGTCCAACCTGCCCGCCGGCGTGCCCGACGTGAAGAAGGCCGTCGACCAGGCCATGAGCATGGCCAACGCCGCCTTCGAGCAGATCGGCAAGCTTTCCACCAGCACCATCGGTCGTGCCGCACCCGCCGCCAGCAAGGCGCAGACGGCCGCCAAGACCGTCGCCAAGCGCGCGGTCAAGAAGGCCACCGGCGCCAAGGCCGCGGTCAAGAAGGCCGTCGCCAAACCCGCTGCCAAGCCGGCCGCGAAAAAGCCTGCCGCCAAGCCGGCGGCGAAGAAACCGGCTGCCCGGAAGCCTGCCGCAAGGAAGCCGGCCGCCTGATCGCGAACCCCGGTTCCGGCGAGCGGCGCGTGGCGCCGCTCTTTTTTTGTCAGCCTCCGCCAGGAACTCCGCACCTCCACCCGAGCACCCGCCGACCGACGCGTGGGAAACCTTTCGCGCCGCGCTGGTCGAGAAGACGCTCTCCGCGTACTACGTCCTGGCGTGGATCGGCCTGCCCTTGTTCATCTGGCGCAGCCAGGTCGTCGGCTGGCGCGCCAACCATGTCTTCGTCGTCACGCTGGTCGTCGCCGGCATGGCCTTCTACCGTTTCGGCAAGCGCCTCAGCACCGACACCAAGAGCATCGTGCTGGTCGCGGTGTTCTTCGGCCTCGCCGTTCCCGGCATCGTCAATCTGGGCCTGCTCAGCAACGGCCTGCTGCTCATCGCGGCGGGCTGCATGGCCGCCAGCCTGCTGCTTTCCAGCCGCGTCAGCGCCTGGCTCAGTGTCGGCTCGTTCGTGCTGCTCGGCATCGCCGGCTTCGCCTTCGTCAGCGGCACGCTGGTCATCGGCACCGATGCCAATGCCTTTGCCGCCAGCGCGGCGGCCTGGTTCACCGCCGTGTGCGTGAATTTCCTGTCCGCGCTGATCCTCGTCCATAGCGTCGCCACCTTCCGCCGCTCGCTGCAATCGACGCTGATCGAGGTGCAACGTCAACGCGACATCATCGCCCACCAGGCCAATCACGACCTGCTGACCGGCCTGCCGACCCTGAGCCTGGCATCCGACCGGCTGGACATGGCCCTCAACGTGGCGCGGCGCGAGGCCACCAGGGTTGCCGTGATGTTCCTCGATCTCGACGGCTTCAAGGCGGCCAACGATACCTTCGGCCACGATGTCGGCGACCATGTCCTGCGCATCGTGGCCACGCGCATCCGCAGCAGCATCCGCGCCACCGACACCGCGTGCCGGATCGGCGGCGACGAGTTCCTCGTCATCCTCACCGAAATCCCTGACGCCGCCATCGCGGCGGAAACCGCCCGCAAGATCATCGCCGCCATCGGCCGGCCGATCAGCGTCGGCGGCCCGGAAGTCGTCGTCGGCTGCAGCATCGGCATCGCGTTGTTCCCCGACCAGGGCGACGACCCGCGCGCCTTGCGCCATGCCGCCGATCTGGCGATGTACGCCGTCAAGCGTTCGGGAAAGAACGCCTACCGCTTTTCCGACGCCGCACCCTCGGCTGACGGCGACTGATCCGTCTGCCAGCGCGCCGCGGCCGCGTCGTCGGTCTCGCGGGCATCGACCCAGCGCGCACCGTCGTCGGTCTCTTCCTTCTTCCAGAACGGCGCCCGCGTCTTCAAATAATCCATGATGAACGCGCAGGCCGCGAAGGCGTCGCCGCGATGCGCCGAGGCGACGCCGACGAACACGATCTGCGCGCCCGGCAGCAGCCTGCCGACACGATGGATCACGCGCACGCCATCGAGCCGCCAGCGGTCGTTCGCCTCGCCGACGATCGCCGCCAGCGCCTGCTCGGTCATGCCCGGATAGTGTTCCAGCGTCATCGCGCGCACGGTCGCATCCTGACCCGGCTCGCCGTCGGCGCGCACATAGCCGACGAAGCTCGCCACCGCGCCGATGCCGCGATGCGCGCCGGCCAGCGCCGCCATCTCGGCGCCGGCATCAAAGTCTTCATGCTGGACGAAAACCGACACTCAGCCTCCCGTCACCGGCGGAAAGAACGCGATCTCGTCGCCGTCGGCGATCATCGCCGTCGCCGGCGACATCACCTGATTGCGCGCCGCGCGCAGGTTCCTGGCGCCCGCCAGCCGCTCCCAGCGCGGCCCGCGCGCCGCCAGATGCGCGCGCAAGCCGGCGATGTCGCGTACCGCCTGCGGCACCTCGACGGTTTCGCTGGCGCAATCGAGCGCCTCGCGCAAGCTGGCGAAATACAGCACGGTCAGTTTCATGTCCACTCCGCCAGCGGCAGGTAGCGCACACGATCACCCTTGCGGATGACGCACTGCGCCGGGTTATCCACCAGGCCGTCGGCCCAGGCGCAGGATGTCAGCACGCCGGAGCTCTGGTTGGCGAACAGGTCCAGCCCGCCGGCAGCGTTGCGGCGCACGCGCAGGAATTCGCGCCGCGGCTCGACCTTGCCGCCGGGCGGCCAGTCGAAATCGGCGCGCATGTCGATCGGTTCGCCGTCGGTCGCGGTGCCGCCTTGCAGCGCACGCAGGAAGGGCCGCACGAGGATCGCGAAGGTGACGAAGGCCGACACCGGGTTTCCCGGCAGGCCGATGAAATGCGCGCGGTCCGAATTTGAAACTACAGTGCTGGTGGCACGGCGGTTGTCGGCAACGCGCCGCACATGCCCGAAGGCCAGCGGCTTGCCCGGCTTGATGGCGATCTTCCACACATCGAGCGCGCCCTCGGCGGCAACCGCCGGCTTGACATGGTCGGCTTCGCCCACCGACACGCCGCCGCTGGTCAGCACCAGATCGTGCGTCGCCGCCGCGTCGCGCAAGGCCGCACGCGTGGTCTCGAGATCGTCCGCCACCTGACGCGCCAAGCCCACCTCGCAGCCGGTCGCTTCGACCAGTGCGCACAGCGTCGCCAGGTTGGAGTTGTAGATCGTCCCCGGCGCCAGCGCGTCGACAGGCGTCCCCGGCATCGCCAGCTCGTCGCCGGTAGCCAGCACGGCGACGCGCACGCGCCGCCAGACGCGCAGGCGGTCGGCGCCGACCGAAGCCGCCACGCCCAGTTGCGCCGGCCCCAGCCACGTGCCTGCCGGCAGCACCACCTGGCCGCGCGCGATGTCCTCGCCACGACGGCGGATGTGCTCGCCGGGTGCCGGTCGCGCGTCGATGCGCACGCCGCCATCGACCACAGCGCACTGCTCCTGCATGACGATCGCGTCGGCGCCCGGCGGCACCGGGGCGCCGGTGAAGATGCGCGCCGCGCTGCCGGCGGCCAGCGACGTGCCGACGCCGCCGGCAGCGATGCGCTGCGCCACCGCGAGCACGGTGCCGGCGGCGGCAATGTCGGCCACGCGCACGGCATAGCCGTCCATGGCGCTGTTGTCGAGCGGCGGCACATCCACCGGCGACACGCGGTCGACGGCAAGCACGCGCCCGCGCGCATCGCGCGCCGACACTTCTTCGACCTCGCACACCGGCGTGCAGGCGGCCAGCAGGCGGTCGCGCGCCTCGTCGTAGCTCAGCACGCCAGAAAATCCATGATGAACAGCGCGACGGCTTCGTGATCGCCCAGCGGCAGGCAGGGCACCGCCAGCGACAGGGGCTCGTCGCAGGCGACGGCGACGATGTCGCGCGCCACTTGCGGATCGGTGCCATGCAGCAGCGGCTTGCCCAGCGCCGGCCGATGCACCTCGAGCTTGGGCAGGCGCGCGAGCTTGTAGCCTTCCACCAGCACCAGGTCGCAGGGCGCCAGCAAGGCCAGCTGCGCCGCCAGATCCGGCTCGTCCTCGTCGCGCAGCTCGTGCATCAGCGCCCAGCGGCGGTTCGACAACAGCATCACTTCGCTGCAGCCGGCCTCACGCAGGCGATACGAATCCTTGCCCGGCTTGTCGATGTCGAAATCGTGGTGCGTGTGCTTGATCAGCGAGACTTTCAGGCCGCGCGCCACGAAGCGCGGAATCAGCCCCTCGAGCAAGGTCGTCTTGCCCGCGCCCGAATAGCCGGTGATGCAGAAGGCTTTCACGCCAGCACCTTGTCCGCGCACGGCACGGCGAGCACGGGCGCGAAGCCGCCGCCCGGCGTGCGGAAATTGGTCGTCTGGCCCTGCCACAGGCGGGCGACGATGAGCTGCACTTCGCCGGCATACACGTAATTGCGCAGGTCGAGCTTGAATTCCTGCATCTGGCCCTCGACACGCACCTGGCGCACCGACGGCGGCACCAGCGCCTGCGCGACGTATTCGCCGGCGATGATCTCCTCGAACACGCGGCGCGTGAGCTTGTCGCCGCGATACGCGGCCTTCGAGCCGTAGCCCGCCGCCGGCTTGAAGAAGAGCTGCCGCCGCCGCGCCCAGAGGTCGTCGGCATGCGCCGGATCGACCACCTCGGTCCGCGGGATGCTGGCCGCCAGCACCGCGCGCGACTCGGCATCGACGCCCCAACCGGCCAGCCGCGCGTCGTCGGTGAGCACGGCGAGGTTGCGCTTGTCGGCATACAACGCGTGCGCGCGCGGATGCGGCGTCACCAGCGCGGCATCGGCAAGGTAGGCAGCCCGCAGCGCGGCGCTGCCAGGCTCGCCCAGCGCAAAATCGGTCAGCCGGTTGTACACCACGTCGATGCGCACGTCGTCCAGCCACAGCGCGCCATCGGCAAAACGCAGCGCGGACGGATCGCAAATGAAGGTCTCGATGCCGGCATCGCGGAACAACTGCTGGAAGAGCACGAACTCGGGATGCAGGAACTGCGCCGCCGGATCGTGATCGACGATCGCCAGCGTGCGCCAAACCATCGTCGTGCCAGAGCGGCGCTTGGCATGCCAAGCCGCCCATTCGCGGCGGAACATGTCGACGAACAGCGCCTCGCTGTGCGCCGCACCGAGTTCGCCGGGCAGCACGGCGCGCACTTCGTCGCAGCAGGCTTCCTGCGCGCGCGCCAGCAGCGCATTGAGCAGCGCACCGCCGGCGTTGGTGTTGATCTCGATGAGTTGCGGCCCGGCGGCACCGACATGGAAGTCGTAGCCCAGGAACACGCCCGGCGTGCCCGGGTCGTGGTGCGCAATGTCGCCCGCCCAGCCGATCACGCAGTCGCGATAGGCGGGCAGCGCCACCACGCGGTCGATCGCCCGCACCAGCGCGGCCATGCGCTCGACATGCTCGCCACCGACGAAGACCAGCGAATTCGAAAACAGGTGCGGCCGCCCGGCCATCACCGTCGCGTGGAAACCGGGGCTGACGCGATCGAGCTCGGCGCCGAGCCGGCCGCGATCGAGCGACGTGCAATGGCAACCGGCGTTCAGGCGCGCGGCGATATCGATGCAGTCGGCGGAAGGCGTGTCCATGGGGAAATTCTAGCCGGCCGCGAAGAAGGCCTCGACATCGTCGAGCGATCGCGTGCGGCGCATCGGCGGCAGGCTCTGCCAGATGCGCCGGCCGTAGGGTTTGTCGGTCAGCCGCGGGTCGCAGATCATCAGCACGCCGCGATCGCTCTCGTCGCGGATCAGCCGGCCGGCGCCCTGCTTCATGCTGATCACCGCACGCGGCAACTGGTAGTCCATGAACGGGTTGCCGCCGGCGGCGCGCATGCGTTCGATGCGCGCGGCGAGTACCGGGTCGTCCGGCGGCGCGAACGGCAGCTTGTCGATGACCACCAGCGACAGCGCCTCGCCACGTACATCCACGCCTTCCCAAAAGCTCTGGCTGGCGACGAGAATGGCGTTGCCATGGGCGCGAAAGCGCTCGAGCAGCTCGCTGCGCGTGCTCTCGCCCTGCAACAGCAGCGGCGCTTCGAGGCCGGTTGCGGCGAGCTTGCCCTGCAGTCCTTCGTGAATGCGCCGCATGGCGCGCAGGCTGGTGCACAGCACGAAGCTGCCGCGTCCGGCACTGCTGGCGGCGCGCACCACCGGCCATGCGGCCTCGACCACGGCGTCCTGGAAGCCGGGTGCGTTGGGATCGGGCAGCCCGGCCGGCACATAGAGCAGCGCGTTCGCCGCGTAATCGAAGGGGCTGCCCCAGCAGTGCGTCGTCGCGTCGTCGAGCCCCAGTTCGCCGCGGAACAGCGAGAAATCCCGCCCCACCGCCAGCGTCGCCGAAGTGAAGATCCAGGCCCGCGGATGGCCTTCCATCTGCTTGCGGAAGATCGGCGCGATATCCAGCGGCGTGCGATTGAGCGCCGCCGAATGGGTATACACCTCGATCCATTTCACCGCCGCGTCGGCCGCCGCCTCGGGCGTCTCGCCGCGCCATGCCGCCAGGCGCGCCGCCATCTCCTGCGCGCGCGCCAGGCACTGCGCCAGCCCTTCGCCACGGGCAGCCTGACTTTCCAGATGGGTGGCCAGCGCCGTCAATGCCTGCTGCAGTCCATCGAGCGCCGGCGCGAAGCCGGCGTCCTCCTGCGCCCGCTGGGCCGTCAGGCGCATGTTTTCGCTGCGCCAGACCAGCCGCAGGTCGCGCGCCGCCTTGTCGAGCGTGCGTGCGGCCTCCTGCAGCGGTGCGTAGTCGGGGGCGGCGGCAACCGCCTCGTTGCGTGCGTCGCGGGAGAGGTCGAGCACCTGCGAGGTGGTGACGCTTTCGCCGAAGAACAGCCCGGCGACATCCGGCAGCTGGTGCGCCTCGTCGAAGATGACGGTGTTGCACGCCGGCAGCAGCTCGCCCATGCCGTCGTCCTTGAGCACCACGTCGGCAAAGAACAGGTGGTGGTTCACCACCACGATGTCGGCCAGCAGCGCCGCCTGCCGCGCCGCCAGCACGAAGCAGCCGGCATGATGCGGGCATTCGGTCGACAGGCAGTTCTCGCGCGTCGAGGTGGCCGGCAGCCAGGCGCCGGAATTCTCCGGCACGTCGACGCATTCGGCCTTGTCGCCGCTCTTCGTGCGCTCGGCAAAGCGCGCGATGCGATGCAGGTGTGCCGCCTCTTCGCGCGAACCCAGCCGTGCGGCCGACAGCGCCCGCTCCAGATGATAGGGACAGACGTAGTTGGCGCGTCCCTTGAGCAACGCGATGCTGGCGCCGGCCCGCAGCGCGTCGCGCATCGCCGGCAGATCGCGCTTGTAGAGCTGGTCCTGCAGCGTCTTGGTGCCGGTGGAGATGATCACCTTGCCGCCCGAGAGCAGCGCCGGTGCGAGATAGGCGAAGGTCTTGCCGGTGCCGGTGCCGGCCTCGGCCACCAGCACGCCGTTGGACTCGACCGCCGCGGCGATGGCCTGCGCCATCTCGACTTGCTGCGCACGCGGGCGGAAGCCGGCAATGCGCGCCGCCAGCGGCCCATCGGCCGCGAACACCCGCGCCAAATCCAAAGTCAGATACCGAGCATCAGCAAGGCGCCTTCATAGCGCGCCTCGATGCCCGCGAAGTGCGGCGCAAAGGCGCGCCAGTCGATGCCCAAGCGTGCGCAGCACAAGTCGCACACCGGCGGCACGGCATTGTTCGGCAGGCTGCCCAGGTCCAGCGCGTGGGCCAGTACCGTGGCCGCATGGACCACGTCGGCGAATTCGGACACCGGCGCGCGCGCATCGCGCGCATGGTGCGCGCCGATCGATTCGGCGATATCGCCGGGAAGGTTCCAGCGTCGCGCCAGCTCGCGCCCCACCTGCGCATGATCGACGCCCCAGCGCGAGCGCTCGATCTCCACCAGCGGCCGGTCTTCGGCGATCTGCTGGCGCAGGATCTCGCTGTAATCGACGGGATCGGCGACGAACATCAGCAATTGCCCGACATCGTGCAGCAAGCCGGCCATGTAGGCCGTTTCGGCATGCAGGCCGGCGTAGCGCGCGATGTCCTCGGCGCACAGCGCCACGGCCAGGCTGTGCCGCCACAGGCGCAGGCAGTCGAACGGCAAGGGCAGCTTGTAGCGGTCGAACAGCGCCGTGGCGACGACGATCTGGCGCACGCGCGCGATGCCCAGCCGCATCAGCGCCTGGCGCACGGAGGTCGTGCCGTGGGCGCCGAAGGCCGCCGAACTGGCAGCCGCCAGCAGGCGCATGGAAATCGCCGGATCGGCTTCGACCAGCTCGGCCAGCGTGTCGGTATTCAGGCTGTCGTCTTCGAGCGAGGCGACGATGCGGGCGACGATCTTCGGCAGCGCCGGCAATTGCGGCACGCGCGTCATCACGTCGTCGAGGGTATGCGCGCTCACGCGGCCGACCCCAGACGGTGGTGGGTGATCGCCGCGCGCAATTCGCCACGCGCGTCGCCGTCGTCGTCGCCGCGAAAGATATGCTCGATGCGCTCGCGCATTGCCTGCGCTTCCTGTTCGATGGTCGCGGCGTCGCGCGTTTCCGGCACGGCAACATAGACGAACTCGACACCGCGCGGCCCCAGCCGCGCCATCTCGTCGGCATCGAGCAAGGCGCCTTCGGCAATCAGCACATGGCCATCGCCGCGCAGCACCGGCCGCGCCACGCGCATGCCGGCCTCCAGGCGTTGCGGTGGCAGGCAGACGATGCGGTCGGGCGGCGGGCTCATGCGTCGATTATGCCCGAAGAGAACCGCCGGCCCGCGCGCATCCGCACGGTCTGGCGCCGTGCCGCCACCACTGTAGTTTGGTCCGGCGCCGGCGCCCTACTCGCGGCCGCCGGCGGCGGGCACCGCGCGGCGCACCGCGTGGATGGCGCCGGCGTAATCGTCGGCGACGTAGATCGTGCCGTCCGGTCCTTCGGCGACATCCGCCGGCCGCCCGCGCACGCCGCCGGCGGCGAGAAAGCCGCCGAGGAATTCGCGTTCGCGGATCGTGCCGTCGGCATCCCACTGCAACTGCACGACCTTGTAGCCGTCGGGCACGCTGCGGTTCCACGAGCCGTGCAGCGCCACCAGCGCCGAGCGCGCCATCGACGGCCCATGCACGACATGGCGCAGGAAGGTCATGCCCAGCGGCGCGTTGTGGGCACGAAAGCCGTGCGCCGGCGCACGCGCCGTCCTGGCCTGCGCGGCGCCCTTGTCGCCGAAGTCCGGATCCTTCACGCCGAAGCCATTCACGTACGGCCAGCCGTAGAAGCCGCCGGGTTCGATGCGATTGAGCTCGCAGGGCGGGAAGTCGTCGCCGAGCATGTCGCGGCCGTTGTCGGTCCCGTAGAGCGCGCCATCCCACGGCGCCCAGTCGAAGCCGACGGTATTGCGCAGGCCGCTGGCAAACAGCCCGGCACCGCTGCCGTCGGGCCGGAAGCGCACCAGCGCCGCGCGCCACGGGTGCTCCTCGACGCAGACGTTGCAGGTCGAGCCCACCGACAGGTACAGCCAGCCGTCGGGGCCGACGCGCAGGGTGCGCGTCCAGTGGTTGCCGCCGGCCGGCACGCCATCGAGCACGACCTGCGGCGGGCCGCTCACCGCGCCGCGCGTCGCGTCGAAGCGCACACGGATTACCCGCGCGCCCTCGGCAACGTACAACCAGCCCTCATGGATGTCGATACCGTACGGCCGGTGCAATCCGTCAAGCAGCGCGATCTGCCGATCGGGTTTGCCGTCGCCGTTGGCGTCACGCCCGAGCAGCGTGATGCGCCCCTCGCGCGGCTGCGCCACCAGCAGGTCGCCGGCGGCGGTCACGCGCAGGGTGCGCGCATTGGGCAGGCCGCTCGCGTAAGTGCGCACCGAGTAACCCTGTGCAACCGCAAGGCCGCTGCCATCGGCCGATGCCGCCGGCGCCGCCCATCCCGTCAGCGCCACCAGCACGACGCGCCAATCGCTCACCGCAAAGCGCGAATCGACGCGGCCGAGCACCACCACCGCGATGGCCACAAATACCACAAGGAGCGCCAGAGCCACGATGCCGCGCAGCAGCCAGCGCATCAAGGCTTGCGAAAGAATTCGTCGCGAGCGGGCCGCAGCGGGGTGCGGCCGGCGCGCAGAAACCGGAATGCACACGAAGTGCATGAGGATTTCGAGCACCGCCCAATCCCCGCTCCGGCTCGTGCAGCAGAATTCTTCACAAGCGCATCAGCCGATGAGTTCGGCCGCAAACGCTGCCGTATCCTCGGCCGCTTCGGCGACCAGCGTCTGCAGCGTCGAATCGCCTGCCGGGAAGTCGATCGCCGTATCGACATGCAGGCCCGGCTGCAGATGGGCGAACGGCGACGCCGCCGGCGACATCGCATTGGCGATCGCCAGCGTCTCGCCCACCGATGCCGGCACCATGGCCCGCGCCGGGACATGCACGGCAACGGCTTCGGCCACCGCCTTGGGCACCTTCAGCGCGCCGAGCACGGCCTGCGTCAAATGCTGGTAGCCGTCGGTGTCGATCGCCGCCGACGATTCGACCAGCACCGGGAAGTCCTTGCTGCGCGAGAGCAGGTAAAAGCCGGCGATCTCGTGCACCACGCCGGCAAACACGGCTGTGTCGGGATCCTGACGGGCGACGCGCGAAGCGATCACGCGCGCCAGCGCCGCCACGTGCGCGCTGTGCCGCCACAATTGCGCCGACATCGCGCTTGCCCGCTCACCGCGCGCGGCGCCGGAAAACTGCCGCACGACGATGGCGGCGACGAGCGACTTCAGCGCATTGAAACCGAGCAGGCTGAGTGCCGCGCGGACATTGCTGATGCGCCCGCCAAAACGCGTGAAGGCCACCGAATGCGCGATGGCAACCAGGCGCGCCGCCACCAGCGGCTCGGCCACCACCATCTCCGCGGCGTCCTCGAGGTGGCAGTCCGGATCGTTCAGTGCCTGCTGCAGGCGCACGGCACCGGCGAGGTTGGTCGGGAAGATGAGTTCGCCACGGCGGGCCTCATCCAATATCTTGGCAAGCGCGTCTTCCATGCGCTGACTATACACGCACGTGTTGGCCCTTCGCAGGCGCGAAACGCGTGCCGGCGCGGGCGATGTTCACCCACTCGGTGCCGGGTTTGGCCAGCGGATCGGGGAACACCAGATAGCCGTCGTGCGGCGCCGTGAGCGCCTCGCCGTCGGCGAAGGTGCCGATCAGCTCACCGGCGCGCACGGCATCGAAGCTGCGCCACGTCCGCACAAAGCGGTCACCGGCCGCGCGGCGCGGCACGTTGACATCGAAGCGCACCGAACACACGTCTGCAGGCGGCGGTGCCGGCGCGTCGACCAGACCCAGATGCGCCAGTGCCTGACCGATGGCCGCATAGGCCCGTTCCGGCGCCGCAGGCTCCGCGTGTTGCCCGCATTCGAGCGTGACGCCCCAGCGGCCCTGACTGCGCATGAAGATCGCCGTGCTGGCGCCGCCTGCCGGCAGCAACGGCCGCGCGCCATCGATCGGCCGCCCCTCGACGACATGGCTCACGCCCAGCCGGCAGGCCAGCGCCGCCTCTTCATCCGCTCGCTCGAACGGTGTTGCCGGACCGATGACGGCGAACGGCGGGCCGTCGGCCTGGAACGAATGCAGGTCGAGCAGCGCGTCGTGTTCGAGCAACAGCGGGCACAGCACATTGGCGACGCGTTCCTCGAACGTGATCGGCGACTCGCGCAGCCGCATCGCGCGGTTGAGGTCACCCTCGCCCTCGCGCGTCCCGCGCGAGAGCGCCAGAGGATTGCACACCGGCACCAGCGTCAGCCGGCCGCGTGAAAGGCGTCGGCCACCATCGCGGAACTCGGCTGCCACGCGCAAGATGGCCTGCATGCCGCAGGTCTCGATGCCGTGCACCGCGCCGGTAACGATCAGCCGCGGGCCGGGCACCGGGCTGACGAAGATGTCCCAATGCAGGTCGGGGATGTCGGTCACTCAGCGGTCCCGTCGCAATTCGATGACGAAGTCGTAGTAGTCGCCGCGGCAATACGACTCGGTCATCTCGACGGCCAGACCGGTGGCGCCGTAGGCCACCCGCACGACGTAGAGCAGCGCCGTGCCGGCGCGCACTTCCAGCCGCGCCGCCATGCCGGCGTCGGCATTCACCGCGCGCATGCGTTGCAGCGCGCGCACCGGCGCATGGCCGCGGCGCGCCAGGTGCGCGTACAGCGAATGCGTGACGCGCGAAGGCGCCGGCAGCACCGACTGCGGCAGCGCCGTGCGCTCGAAGGCCATGACGACGCCATCGGCGCGGCGCAGACGCTCCAGCCGCGCGATCGGCGCGCCGGTCTGCAGGCCCAGCGCCGCCGCCTCGGTCGGCTCGGCGTGCGTCAGTTCGCGCGACAGCCACGTCGAGCTCGGCTGCAGCCCGCGCTCGCGCAGCTCCTCGGAAAATCCCGAGAGCCGCGACAGGCCCTGCACCAGATGCGGCGCGACGTAATTGCCCGAGCCGTGGCGGCGCACGATCAGCCCCTTGGCGACCAGCTGGTCGATGGCCTTGCGCATGGTCACCCGCGAGACGTCGAGCGACGTGGCCAGCACGCGCTCGGGCGGCAGCGCGCCACCGCCCTGGCCGCTGCTGCGCAGCCGCCGTTCGATCGCCGCGGCGACCTGCAGGTAAAGTGGCGAGCCGTCGCGCGGGTCGCGCTGGAAACGGAAGTCGGCAATTCCGGTCATGGCGATTCAGATTGCGGTAGACGTTTGGTATTATATTGGTATTCCATGCGGGCGAATCAGGTGAACCCTCCGAAAGCTGCCCAGTGCCGATGACCGCGACCGCCGAGCACTTCCACCAGGCGGTGCCGACCGGCGAGCTGCGCTATCTCATCGGCGTCGATGGCGGCGGCACGCGCACGCGCGCCCGCCTCACCGACCTCGACGGCAACATCCTCGGCGAAGCGGAAAGCGGTCCGTCGGGCCTCGGCCAGGGCACCGACCAGGCGCTGGCCAATACCTCCGAAGCGATTACCGCCACTTTCCGCGCCGCCGGATTGCCGCTGCCGCCGGGCTACGTCTGTGCCGTCGGCATGGGCCTGGCCGGCGCCGGCATCCGCGCCCGCGCCGAGGACTTCATGCGCCGCGCCCACATGTATGGCGCGCTGCGGCTCGACACCGACGCCTTCACGGCGTTGATCGGTGCGCATCAGGGCCGGCCCGGCGCCATCCTCATCGCCGGCACCGGCAGCGTCGGCCTCGCCCGCCATGCCGACGGCCGCCGGGTCATCGTCGGCGGCTGGGGCTTTCCGGTCGGCGACGAAGGCGCCGGCGCCTGGCTGGGCCTGCATGCATTGCGCATCGCGCATCACGCGCTTGATGGCCGCACCCCGCCGGGTGCGCTGGCGGAAGCCGTATGGGCGCTGGCCGGCGCCGACAAGGATGCGCTGCTGGCCTTCGGCGCCGGTGCCAACCAGAACACCTATGCCCAGCTCGCCACCGCCGTCTTCGAAACGGCGGACGCCGACACCCGCGCCTCCGAGCTGCTGTACGCCGCGGCCGGCGCGCTGCATCAGCTGGTGCTGGCGATGGACCCGCAACGCGGCCTGCCGGTCGCCGTGCTCGGCAGCGTCGGCCAGCGCCTGCAATTGCTGTTGCCCGAAGCCACGCGCCTGCGCTGCGTCGCGCCCGCCGCCGACGCCGTGACCGGCGCCCTGCTGATGCTGCGCGAGGCCCTGCCCGCGCTCGATGGCGCGCGGAACCCGCCATGACGCGCATCGCTGCGCTTTCCGGACAACTGCTGACGCCGGCCGGCTTCGTCGGCGGCACGTTGCGCATCCATGACGGCCGCATCGCCGGCATCGACGCCGAAGCCGCGCCGACCGCCGAGCCGTCGCCCGGCGCGCCGCTGGTGCTGCCCGGCTTCATCGACCTGCACGTGCCTGGTGGTGGCGGCCGCGACGTGATGGATGGCGGCGATGCCTGCGCCACGCTGGCCGCGCTGCATGTCCGCCACGGCACGACCAGCCTGCTGGCAACCACCATGACCGCACCGGCGGCCGATCTGGAACACGCCTTCGCCGGCATCGCCGCGGCGATGGCGGCGCCCGCCGGGCGCGGCGCGCGCCTGCTCGGCGTGCATCTCGAGGGCCCCTTCATCAGCGCCCAGCGGCTGGGCGCGCAGCCCGATTTCGCGCGCCCGCCCGATCTGACCGAAGTGCGCCGCCTCGATGCCCTGGCGCCGATCCGGCTGATCACCATCGCCCCCGAGCTGCCGGGCATGCCGGATGCGATCGCGGCACTCGCCGCTGCCGGCTTCCGCCTCAACATCGGCCACAGCAACGCCAGCTACGATGCCTGCTGCTCGGCGCTGGCCGCCGGCGCCGACGGCTTCACGCATCTGTTCAACGCCATGTCCGCGCTGCACCATCGCGCCCCCGGCGCCGTCGGCGCGGCGCTGGCGCACGCCGCGCATGCCGAGATCATTCCCGACCTGCTGCATGTGCATCCGGGCGCCATCCGCGCCGCGCTGCGCGCGATCCCCGGCCTCTATTGCGTGTCCGACGGCACCGCGGCCACCGGCATGCCCGACGGCGACTACATGCTCGGCCGCCAGCACGTTACCAAATGCCTGGGCGGCGTGCGCCTGGCCGACGGCACGCTGGCCGGCAGCACGCTGACGCTCGACGTGGCGCTGAAGAACCTCGTCGACATCGGCCTGCCGCTGCGGGACGCCGCCTGCCGCGTCTCCACCTTCGCCGCCGACCGCCTCGGTCTCGCGGATCGCGGGCGGCTGGTCGCCGGCGCGCATGCCGACGTCGTCGTGCTCGACGCCGCGCTCAATGTCCAACGCGTCATCACCGAAGGAGTCGAGATTGCCCTCGATCATGCAGTCTGAAGTCCGCCAGGCTCCCCGCGTCGTTGCCGACCTGCTCGCTGCCGACGCCGATGCCTACGCGCGGCTGGCCGCCGACTGGCGCGCGCGCCCGCCGACGCACATCGTCACCGTCGCGCGCGGCACCTCCGATTTTGCCGCCATGCATTTCGGCTACCTGGTCATGGCGCGACTGGGCCACATCGTCACGTCGCTGCCGATGTCGCTGTTCACGCTCGAACGCAGCCCGCTCGATTGCGCCGCGCTGACCTGCCTCGCCTGGTCGCAATCCGGCCGCAGCCCCGACCTGCTGCTGCCGACGCAGACCATCCGCGCCGGCGGCGGGCGCACCGTCGCCATCGTCAATGCGCTCGATTCGCCGCTCGCCGCCGCCGCCGAAACGGTCCTGCCGCTGCACGCCGGGCCCGAGCGCAGCGTCGCCGCCACCAAGAGCCTCGTCGCCCAGCTCGTCGTCGGCGTGCGCCTGCTCGCCGCCTGGGCCGCCGACGCCGAGCTGGCTGCCGCGATCCACGCGCTGCCGGCGCGCATGGCGGCCGCGCTGGCCGCCGACTGGTCGGCGGCGCTGCCGGTGATCCAGGACGCCGACCAGCTCTTCGTCGTCGGTCGCGGCGCCGGCCTCGCGATGGCCGCCGAAGCGGCGCTCAAATGCAAGGAAGTCGTTGGCCTCCCGGCCGAGGCGTTCTCCGGCGCCGAGGTACGCCACGGCCCGATGACGCTGATCGGCGCCGGCTTTCCACTGCTGGTGCTGGCGCCGCGCGGCGCCGCACAGGCCGGGCTGATCGACTTCGCCGTCGAGATGGCCGGGCGCGGCGCGCAGGTGCTGCTCGCCGCCACCGAAGGCACCGTCGTGCCAGCCACGGCCAACCTGCTGCGCCTGCCACTGGTGGCGGCACCGCGGCCAGAGCTCGATGGCATCTGCGCCATCCTCGGCGTCTATCTGCTGCTCGAAGCCGCCGCCCGCGCGCGCGGCCGCGATCCGGACCACCCGCCGCACCTCTCGAAGGTAACCTGCACATTGTGAACGTGCAGCCGCCTTCCGCCGACAACCCGCCCGCCACCGAAGCCGCGGCGCCCGAGCGCGCCGCGCTCGACACGCTGGACGTGCCGGCGCTGGTGGCCGCCTGCGTCGACGACCAGGCGCGCGCCATCGACGCCGTGCGCGCCGCCGCCGCTGACCTCGCCCGCGCCATCGAGGCCGCCGTGCCGCGGCTGCCGCGGGGCGGCTGGCTCGTCTATGCGGGCGCCGGCACTTCCGGGCGGCTGGGCGT
>JBGARB010000049.1:0-17809 GCA_044230495.1 Rhodocyclaceae bacterium | reverse complement strand
TCCCGCGTGCGGGTCGACCGCAGCCGGCGCCAGCGGCGTGAAGCGCGCCTGCTCGGGCGCCTTGCCGGGCAGCGTGATGGTCACCACCGCCTTCAGGTCGGGCGTGGCGACATAGGCGCCGCTGCCCTTGAGGCGGTTGTCGCCATCGGGCGCGAGCGTCACCGTCGCCTTGATCTTGCCGCCGAGCAGCGTCACCGACCCTTTGGCGCCGGCGGTCGACACCTTGGTGCCGGCATGGTCGGTGACGTGCACCACCACCGGGCTCGCGGCGCCCGCCTTGGCATCGCGGGCGACGACCAGCTCGAAGTGGTAGGCGCCGGCCATGCGCGTCTGGCCGCCGTGCGCTGACGCCTGCGCATCGAGCGCCTCGTCGGTGTGGGCGTGCGCAGTGGCCGCGAATGCGACGGCGGCGGCGATCAAGGCGAACTTCATGGTCTCTCCTTTGGCATATCAGTAACGGGCATCGGTACGCTCGGCGAGCAGCCGCGCCAGCGGCGCCTCGCCCCAGCGCAGAAACATCACGGGCGTGAGCAGCGTATCGAGCAGCGTGGCGCTGACGAGGCCGCCGAAGATCACCACCGCCACCGGGTGCAGCACTTCCTTGCCGGGCACGTCGGCGGCAACGAGCAACGGCGTCAGCGCAAAGGCCGCCACCAGCGCCGTCATCAACACCGGCGTGAGCCGCTCCAGCGAGCCGCGCACGATCATCGCGCGACCGAAACGCTCGCCCTCGAAGGCGCACAGGTTGATGTAATGGCTGATCTTGAGGATGCCGTTGCGCGCCGAGATGCCGGTGAGCGTGACGAAGCCGACCAGCGCGGCCACCGACAGCGGCTGCCCCGACAACCACAGCGCGGCGACGGCGCCGACCAGTGCCAGCGGGATGTTGCCCATGACGATCGCCACCAGCACCAGCGAACGATAGCGCGCGTAGAGCACGAGGAAGATCAGCGCCAGCGAGATTGCCGCCAGCAACGCGATCCGCCGCGTGGCGTCCTCCTGCGCCTGGAACTGCCCTTCCAGCGCCGTATCGTAGCCCGCAGGCAACGGCTGCGCGGCGATCGCGGCGCGGATCGCCGCGACCACGGCGGACGGGTCGCCGCCGGCGACGTTGGCCGAGACGACGATGCGCCGGCGGGCGTTCTCGCGGCCGATCTGGTTCGGCCCGGTGGTGTCCTCGACACGCGCCAGCCGCGACAGCGGCACCATGCCCAGCGGCGTCTCCACCAGCAGATCCGGCAGGCCCTCGCCCCGCCGCGCCGATTCGGGCAGCCGCAGATGGATGTCGAAGCGGCGGTTGCCGTCGATGACATGACTCGGATTGGCGCCGGCCAGCAGGCGTTCGAGTTGCGCCACCAGTGCGCCGGCGGAAACGCCATGGCGCGCGGCGGCGTCGTGGTCGATGCGGATTTCATACTGCGGGATCGGCACCTGCTTCTCGACCTGCAGGTCGGCGATGCCGGGGATCTCGACCAGCCGCGCGCGCAGCGATTCGGCGATGCCGCGCAGCGTGTCGAGATCGTCGCCGTAGATCTTCAGCGCGATCTGCGCGCGCACGCCCGAGAGCAGATGGTCGAGCCGGTGTGAAATCGGCTGGCCGATGCTCACCGCCGCCGGCAGCACCGCCAGCCGCGCGCGGATCTCGGCGACCACCGCATCGCGCGGGCGCGCCGAAGGCTTGAGGTCGACGTCCAGTTCGCCGTAATGGATGCCTTCGGCATGTTCGTCTAGCTCGGCGCGGCCGGTGCGGCGGCCCACCTGCACGACTTCCGGCACGCCGAGCAGCAGACGCTCGGCCAGCGCGCCGATGCGCATCGATTCGTCGAGCGCAGTGCCCGGCTGCAGCAGCACGTTCACCGTCAGCGTGCCTTCGTTGAACGGTGGCAGGAACATCCGCGGCATGAAGGGCAGGCTGGCCGCGGCGATCGCCACCGCCGCCGCGGCGAAGGCCAGCAGGCGACCGCCGCGCGCGAACGACCAGTCGAGCAGCCGGGCATCGAGACGCTTGAGCCAGGCGACGAAGCGGCTGTCGCCGTGCGCCAGCGCCGGCATGCGCGGCAGCAGATACCAGCACAGCGCCGGCGTCACGGTCAAGGCGACCGCCATGCTGGCGAGGATGGCGACGATGTAGGCGATGCCCAGCGGCGTGAACAGCCGGCCCTCGATGCCGGGCAGCGCGAACAGCGGCACGAACACCAGCACGACGATCAGCGTCGCCTGCACGATGCCCGAACGCACCTCGCCCGATGCCGACGCGATGACCTCGAACACCGCGCGCGGTGCGGCGGCAGCGCGGTTCTCGCGCAGGCGGCGCAACACATTTTCGACGTCGACCACGGCATCGTCGACCAGCTCGCCGATGGCGATCGCCAGGCCGCCAAGCGTCATGGTGTTGATCGACAGGCCGAGCTGGCGGAAGGCCAGCACCGCGGCCAGCAGGGAGAGCGGAATCGCCAGCAGCGAAATGAAGGTCGTGCGGCCGTTGGCGAGGAACAGGAAAAGGATCACTGCAACGATCACGGCGCCGTCGCGCAGCGCCTCGACGACATTGCCCACCGAACGCTCGATGAACGCCGCCTGGCGGAACAGGAAGCGCGGCGCCTCGATGCCAGCCGGTCGCGTGCGCGCCAGTTCGGCGACCACGCCTTCGAGCTGCCGCGTCAGGCGCACGGTATCCACGCCGGGCTGCTTCTGCACCGACAGGATCACCACCGGCTGGCCGTCGTAGCCGGCGTCGCCGCGCCGCTGCGCCGGCGCAAAGCCCACCTCGGCGACCTGCCCGAGCGGCACGCTGCGGCCGTCCCGCGTGGTCACCGGCAGGCGCGCCAGATCTTCGATGCGACGGCTGTGGCCGACATTGCGGATGAGGTATTCGCGGCTGCCGCGTTCGACGAAGCCGCCGGCGGCGTTGTGGCCGAAATTGTCCAGCGCCCGGGTGATCGCGTCGATGCTCACGTGCGCCGCCAGCAGCCGCGCCGGATCGGGCGTCACGCGGTACTGGCGCACGGCGCCGCCGATGGGGATCACCTGGGCGACGCCGGAGACGGTCAGCAGCCGCGGCCGCACCACCCAGTCGGCATACTCGCGTGCCGCCATCGCCTGCGCGCCTGGCGCATCGCCGCTGTCGCTCGCCGGCGTGACCGCCAGCGGAATAGCGATCAGCGCGATCTCGCCCATGATCGACGCGATCGGCCCGATATGCGCCTCGACGCCCGGCGGCAACTGCCCGCGCACGAGGTTCAGCCGCTCGGCCACCTGCTGGCGATTGACATGCACGTCGCTGCCCCAGTCGAACTCGACGTAGATCACCGACAGGCCGATGCCCGACGTCGAGCGCACGCGCGTCACGCCGGCCATGCCGTTCATCGCCGCTTCGAGCGGAAAGGTCACCAGCTGCTCGACCTCTTCCGGTGCCAGCCCGCCGGCTTCGGTCATCAGCGTCACCGTCGGCTTGTTGAGATCCGGAAAGACGTCGATCGGCGTGCGCAGCGCCGTCAGCGTGCCGTAGAGCATCAGCAGCGCGGCCACGCCGAGCACCAGCAAGCGCTGGCGCAGGCTGAAGCGGATCAACGCATCGAACATCGATTGACCCTCGACCTACCGCACCTGCGCCAGCGCCTGGGCGCCTTGCGCCACCACGCGCTCGCCGCCGGCCAGCCCGGACACCACGCGCACGCGGACGCCATCGAGCGGCGCGACGACGACGCGACGCGGCACGAAGCGTTCGGCCGCCGCGTGCACCCAGACGACATCTTCGCTGCCCACCCGCGCCACCGCCGTCGCCGGCACCGCCACGCCGGCCTCGCGGGCCTGCAGGCGCGCGATCACCTTGACCACCTGGCCGACCGCCAGCGGGCGCGCGGCGGCAGCCTCGATGCGGAACAGCACCGGCAGCGCCTGCTCGCGCAGGACGCCGCCGGCCCCCAGCAGGCGCAGCGCGATCGGCGGCGCACCGTCGCCCGTATCGGCCACCGCATCGCCCAACGCCTGCGCAACGCCGGCGTCCCACGCCAGCGCCTCGACGGCGAGGTGGCGTGGATCGACGATCTCGAACAGGTCCTGCCCCGTCGCCACGACCTGACCGGGCATGACATGGCTGGCGGCCACCACGCCGGCGACCGGCGCCGTCAGCGCCACACGCCCGTCGAGCGCCACATCCTGCGCGGCGGCCCGCGCGCGCAGCGCGTCGCGCTCGGCGGCCGCCCGCTCGATCTCCTTGCGCGGCACGCTGCCCTGCAGTTGTGCCAGCCGCATCACGCGCGCCTCACTCAACTGCAATTGCGCCGCCGTATCGGCGCGTGCGCCGGTGCGCTCGGCGCGCAGCGCACTGTCGGCCGCCTGCGCCAGCCGTGCCAACACTTCGCCTTGCCGCACCCTCTGGCCCACATGCGCGATGCCGCGCGCCCCGCCCTCGACGATGCCCGCCTGCGGCGCCTGCACCCGCCCGCCGCGCTGCGGGTCGGCGACCACGCGGCCGGGCAGCTCGACCACGCGGGCGAATTCACCCGCCGCCGCGACGCTCGTACGCACGGCCAGCGCGCGCTGCATGGCCTTGGGCACGAACAGGCTGCCGTCCGCCAGACGCTGTGCCGGGTCCGCCGCCAGCGCTGCTGTGCTCACCGCGACGGCCAGGGCCAGCGTCGCCAACCGGATGTGCAACGCCTTCATCGCCGTACCCGCCACGCCAACGCGACCAGCGCGGCCACCAGCGCGATCAGCGCCGCGCCGCCGGCCAGCCATGCCGTGCGCATGCCGCCGACCGCCACGGGCGCTGCCGCCGCCGGCGGTTGCCGGAATACCGCCGTGAGCAGATCGGCCTCGTCGCCGGCGGTAATGGTCAGCGTCAACGGATGATCGCCGGCCGCCGCCAGCCCACCGGCCGCCAGGCGGAACACGCCGGCCTCGGCGACGGCCCTGGCGGCAAAGCCCGGCGCCTCGATGTCCACTTCGCCGTCCGCCACCGGCGCGTTGTCGGCGGCGCGATCGACCCACACCGTCAGCATGTCGCCATCGAGCACGCCGACGACCTCGAACAGCTCGCCGCGCGCCTCAAAGCGCGGTGCCGTGCGGATCTCGACCGGCGGCGGCTCGTCGGCATGCACGTGCCCTTCGTGCGCCGCGGCACCCGTCGCCGCGAACAGCAGCGCCGCGCACAGCACGCGACATCGATTCGTCATGGCAGGATTCCTTTCGCTTGCAGCAGGCGTGAACGGGCGACGCGGAGCGCGGCCGACGCGCGCGCCGCTTCGGCGTGCGCTGCCTGCTGCGCCGCCTGCGCGTCGATGAACTCGGCGAGTCCGCGCTCGCCGAGCCGGAAGGCCCGCTCCAGCAAGCTCGCCCGCTCCGCCGCCGCGGCCTCGCGCTGTGCGGCCAGATCGCTCCGTGCCCGCGCCTGCGCCAGTTGCGCCTCGGCCGCGGCCCGCTCAGCCTCGAGTTCGTGCGTCGTGCGTTGCGCCTCGGCCTCGGCATGGATCAGCTCGGCATTCGCGCGCGCCAGCGCCGGCGCACGCCGGGCGGGCCCATCGAAGGGCAGCCGCACGGCGACGCGCAAGGTCTGCGCGTCGGCGCCGGCAAACGACTCGCGCGCGCGCTGCCAGCCCAGCGTCAGTTCCGGCGCGTCGCTGCCCGATTGCCGTGCCGCATCGAGCGCTGCGCGCGCCGCGGCGACGGCGCTGGCCGCGGCGGCATGTCGCGGATGCTCGGCCGGCGGCGGTGCATCGTCTTCGTCGACGGGTGCCGGCGGCGCATCGAGGCCGGTGAGCTGGCGGTAGCGTGCCTGCGCCGACGCCACTTGCGCCTGCGCCTCGGCAAGCGCGGCGCGGGCTATCAGCGCAGCGTCGGTCGCCAGCAGCACGTCGGTACGCGCCAGGTCACCCGCCGCTTCGCGCCGCGCGGTGTCCGCCAGCAGTGCGTCGGCGAGCGCCGACCGCTCTGCCGCCAGCGTGCGTTCCAGCCCGGCGCCGGCCAAGGCATGCGCCGCCTCGCGCAAGTCGCCGGCGAGCGCCAGCCGCGCGGCGGCGGTGGCCGCGATAGCCTCGTCGTCGGCGCGCTCGGCTTGCGTGCGCCGCGCCGCGCGTTCGCCCGGACGCCACAGCGGCAGCGTCAGTTCCACTTCCTGTTCGCGCACGCCCAGCGCGCGCTGGTGGCGATCGTCGCGCTGCGCGATGGTCACGCTCGGCGCGGCGGCGAGCAGGCTGTCGGCAAGGGCTCGGTCGGCGGCGCTCACCGCGCGCCGTGCGTCGACGGACTGCGCCGCGCTCGAGCGCGCCCACGCGGCATCGAAGGCCGCACGCAGCGTATCGGCGGCATGCGCAGGCAGCGCAGCGACGAGCAGCGCGAGGAGCAGCGGGCGGATCATGCGCCGCACTTTGCGCGCGCGCGCCTGACGCGACGCTGATGCGCAAATGACAGTTTCGTTATTCTTCCTGCCGGATAATGACTGACATGCGGCTGCTGATCGTCGAAGACGAACCGAAGACCGGCGACTACCTGTGCCAGGGCCTCACCGAGGCGGGCTTCGTCGTCGACCTGGTGCGCAACGGCACCGACGGCCTGCATCAGGCGCGCGGCGGCGACTACGACCTGATCGTGCTCGACGTGATGCTGCCGGGCACCGACGGCTGGGGCGTGCTGGCCGCGCTGCGCGGCGAGGGGCGGACGACGCCGGTGCTCTTCCTGACTGCCCGCGACGACGTGGCGGACCGCGTGCGCGGACTGGAGCTGGGCGCCGACGACTATCTGCTCAAGCCCTTCGCCTTTTCCGAGCTGCTGGCGCGCGTGCGCACGCTGCTGCGGCGGGGCAAGGCCATCGAGCCGACCTTGCTGCGCGTGGCCGATCTGGAGCTGGACACGCTGCGCCGGCGTGCGCTGCGCGCGGGGCAGCGCATCGAGCTGACGGCAAAGGAATTCGCGCTGCTGCTGTTGCTGATGCGGCGCCAGGGCGAAGTCCTGTCGCGTGCGCTGATCGCCTCGCAGGTGTGGGACATGAACTTCGATTCCGACACCAACGTCGTCGATGTCGCCGTCAAGCGCCTGCGCGCCAAGGTCGACGACGCCTTCCCCGCGCGGCTGATCCATACCGTGCGCGGCATGGGCTACGTGCTGGAAGATCGCGCATCGTGATCCAGCGCTCGCTGACGCTGCGCCTGGCGCTGCCCTATGCGCTGGCCACGGTGCTGTTGCTGCTGGCCACCGGCGGCTACCTGCTCTACGTCATCGACCGCCATTTCATCGAGCAGGATGCGGCGGAACTGCACGGCAAGCTGACGCTGGCATCGCGGCTCGTCGCCAAGGCGTACGGCGAGGACCGCCGCGACGAACTGCCGCTGCAGCTCGACGATGCGCTGGTCGGCCACCATCACCTTTCGCTGCGGCTGACGCAGGCGGGCGCAGCCCCGTACGCCTGGGGCCACGGCAGCTTCCCCGCCTCGCTCGATGCCGGGGCGAATGCGGAAGCCGTGAAACTACAGTCGTGGCAGGACGGCGATCGTCATTACCGCGGCGTCGCGCTGCGCCTGCCGGCGACCGACGGCGGCGGCACGCTGGCCGTGGCGGTGGATATCGCACACCATCGCGCCTACTTCGCCGAAGTGCGCCTCGCACTCGGCATCGCGCTGGCGCTGGCGGCGCTGCTGGCGCTGGCAGTGGGCTGGCTGGTGGCGCGCGTCGGCCTTGCGCCGCTGCGGCAGACGGCGCAACTGGCGCGCGAGATCAGCGCCGAGCGCCTCGACCGGCGCATCCCCGCCGAGCACGTACCGCCCGAGCTGGAGGACCTGGCGACGTCGTTCAATGCCATGCTCGACCGGCTGCAAGATGCCATCCTCCGCCTGTCGGCTTTCGCTGCCGACCTCGCGCACGAAATGCGCACCCCCGTGAGCAATCTGATGATGCAGACGCAGGTCACGCTGGCGCAGGCGCGCGATGCCGACACGTATCGCGAGGTGCTGGTGTCGAACCTCGAAGAATTCGAGCGCCTCGCCCGCACCATCGGCGACATGCTGTTCATCGCCAAGGCCGACAACGGACTGATCGTGCCCTCGCGCGAAACGGTAGACCTCGCCGCCGAACTGGGCGAGCTGTTCGAGTTCTTCGAGCCGCTGGCCGACGAACGCGGCGTGCGACTCGTCATACGTGGCAGCGCGCGGGCGCACGGCGATCGCGCCATGCTGCGCCGCGCGTTGTCGAATCTGGTGTCGAACGCGATCCGTTACACCACGCCGGGCGGCGAAGTGACCGTCACGCTGGCGCAGGCGGGCGATGCGGCATCGATGACGATCGCCAATCCGTGCGCACCGATTGCGGACGCCGACCTCGCGCGCTTGTTCGAGCGCTTCCATCGCGGCGACGCGGCACGACGCGATGGCGGTGACGGCACCGGCCTGGGCCTCGCCATCGTCCGCGCGATCGCGCAGGCGCATGGCGGCACGATCGGCGCCCAACGCACGGCGGACGGCATCCGCTTCGACCTCACGCTGCCGGTGGCTTGAAACTACAGTGGTGGCGGCACGGCGCACGGGGATTCGCGATGCACTGCATCGCGCCGTGCGCCGGGACGAGGCCATGCAGGGCCGAGTCCGGAAGAACCATGGCGGATCGTCGCGCCGAGGTGCGATCACTCTATGGGTTTCGCGACGCACTGCGTCGCGCCGTGCGGATGTCGTCGCGGCGCGCTTTGGCGGGGGCTCCGCTTTGCTCATGTCACCCGCCGCCTCCGGCGGCTCCTTCTTTACTTCGCTACGCGAAGCACCCCGCCCGCGCGTTGACACGTCATCGCGAAACGACAGTCGTGGTGCGACGCCACGCGGGCCACACGAGAACCGGATGCCGTCCGGGTGGAAGCGGACGCGCACGCGCACCCGTTTGACATACAGCGCGCTCCTCCGTATGCTTGGACGGTTGGTGGGATTGCGCTCATGCAACGGTTCGAGAAAGTGCGTGAAAGTCATCGGCGCGTCATCCACGGGGCTGCATGGTTTGGCGGTTTGTTTGCTGCCATTGATATCCACACGCCTTGTTGCTACCGGCTGATTCGAAAGGAAGAGCGCAAGTGTTGCTCCCAAGTCATGCATCACACCGCCCCAGATACGCAGCAGAATTGCGGTCGAAATCACGCTAGGTTGTCATGGAACACTTTGCCATCTCCAAGACGGAGCCAGGCCTTCACATAGAAGGCTTTCCAGACGCTGTGAAGGTTGTAGCGATTACCGGCCCAGATGCCAAGCGTGTAGCAGACCTATCTCTCCACAAGGTAGACCTCGATTTTGCCGATGCTTGCCTTGATGCAATCAACCAAGTGCCTGAGAACCCTCTTGTTGCCCGTGAAGCTCTTTGGCGTTCGGCCATTGTCCATTTCATGAAGTGCTTCGGCCCAAGTGCTAGGTTTCAGCTCTCCGCGGCGAAGATTTACAAAGGGGAGCCGCCAGGGGCTAAAAAAGCATTCGAGTACTTCGAAGACCTTCGGAACAAGCATTTCGTTCATGACGAAAATTCCTATGCGCAGAGCATCCCAGGCGCGGTCCTAAACAATGGAGCGAAGAGCTACAAAATTGAGAAGATTGTTTGCTTTGCCGCCTTTGGCGCAACTCTGGAGCAAGGAAATTACGGCAATCTCAAACTGCTTATTGAGAAGGCAAGGGCGTGGGTTGTCACAGAATTTGATTCCCTTTGCGAACGCCTCACCGGAGCCTTAGAGCAAGAAAGCTACGAAGACCTTCTTGCACGAGATGCCATCACTTATCGTGTGCCGACTGTTGATGAACTCTCGAACGCCCGACAGGCACCCTAACATGGTGGTCGAGAGGGAGGACCTGCAAGTTGCGCTTGCAGGTTCCCTCCGCGCTTCGCGCCCCGCCGCCCCTCACCTTCACGGTTGGGCCGCGCAACAACAAGCCCCGGTCTTCAGCCGCCACTATGACCTACACACACCGCGACGCCACTGAAGCCGACCTTCCTCGCATCGTCGATATCTACAACTTTGCTGTTGTCACACGCAAGTGCAGCTGCGATCTGGAGCCGACGACTGTTCAGGCGCGCCGGACCTCATTCCTTGAGCACACACCCAACCACCGCCCCTTCTGGGTCGCCGAAGATTCGACTCGCCCGGAGTTTGGCGTTGCCGGCTATCTCGGCTTCTTCCACTTCATGAACGAGCGGCCCGGTTACTTCATCACTGCCGATCTCGCCATCTACCTGCACCCTGAGTACCAAGGCATGGGCCTTGGCACGTACCTCATCGGTCAGGCCATCGAGCGTTCGCCAGCCCTCGGCATCGAGACACTCACCGCCACCATCTTTGCCAGCAACGAATCCAGCATCGCCTTGTTCGACAAGATGGGGTTCGAGCGATGGGGCTTCATGCCCAGGGTCGCACGTCTTGAGGGGGTTGAGAAGGACCTCGTCCTTGTTGGCAAGCGCATTCGCGAGCCAGGCAGCGCGGGCTGATCCCGTCACGCCAAGACACGCGTCGCAAGCGGCGCGTTCCTGAGCATTCAGTTTTCTTGCGGATGTTCTTTATAGAGCTGCCGCAGTCACCACGGCGACGCAGCGCCGCGAACCTCGGGTGGCCGGCGCAACGAGGTAGAGAAGGAGCCGCCGGAGGCGGCGGGTGACACGAGTGCAGCCGGCCTCCCGATGGTCGCGGGGCGCGGGCGGAGCGCGCTGGTCCTGCGTCATTCAAGACGACTGCGGTTGCGATAGCGGGGCGACACAGAGGCTTTCTCGATCTCGCACGCTGCCTTCCGCCGGGATGAGGCCATGCAGGGTCAACCCTGGAAAAACCACAGCGGATCGTCGCGCCGAGGGAAGGCCACTCATTGGGCCTCGCGACGCACTGCGCCGCCACCGGCGATACAAGTCACCACGCGGCCGAACTACGTCCGACTTGTGCCAGATGCGCCAAGGAGTTGACTCGCGATCGTATTGCCGAGAGGAGCTGCGAGTCGCATCAGTTCTGCTGCCAATTCCTCGGCCGGCTGGCTGAATGCCGCGCCAATGTCCTGATACCGTGCAGTTGCCAACGGTAACGTAAGCAAGTGGGGATGAATCGCAGACCCTACAGCAACACTACGATTCCACAATATGTCACCGCGCTGAGCAACTAGCCGGTTAAACGAGCTTGCACCTGGCAATATCTGCCCTTCTGACCAAACAAGCATGATGGTCGGCTGACTTTCGAGGTAAACGGGCTCCCCTATGTCAGCAAACTTGGGTGCTCGGTATATCGGATTGAGCACTCCACCCGTGTCAATGTGTCTTGTCGTTCGAGATTGAACACCATGTGCAGAAAGAGTCGCTGCAATAGCATCCCGAACAGCCTTGCCAAAGCCATCGCAGCGATTTCCCAGTTTCAGGCCCAGTCGTTCTCTTATTGCTTCGTCTTCGCCCGCCGCGGCATACATGTTGGCCGATCTGGAGACTGCGGCTCCAAGACCGTGTGGATATTCAATTATCCCGACTCGGGTCAGTCGCCCATGCTTCGAGGCATCATAATTAACCGCTGTTGCACATCCAATGAACAAAGGTGATAGCGAGAGCGAGGTCAGAAAATTGCGACGGTTCATCGTAATCGTTTGAAGCGAAAATATTCGCTAATGAGAGGTATGCCGACAGCGCCAATGATATTGCATATGGCAATTGCGAATTGACAAGTTGGTCCACTTCTCAAATCCGGCATGCTGTGCTCAACACGGTAAGCGTACACGTTTGTCGGCATTCCATCGTCGGATCATTGCAGGTAGCAATGGCGTATCGGCCCCAAACCTCGGGTGGCCGGCGCAACGAGGTAGAGAAGGAGCCGCCGGAGGCGGCGGGTGACACGAGTGCAGCCGGCCTCCCGATGGTCGCGAGGCGCGGGCCGGGCGCGCAGGTTTGAAACGACAGTGATGGCGACACGGCGCTATGCTGCGTCATCGCGCCTTCCGGATCACGTCATGACCGCCCGCCTCGCTGCCGCCGCCCTCGCCGCCTTGCTCGCCCTCGCCCTGCCCGCGCAGGCGGCGAACAAGCCCACGCACAAACCCAAGCCGACGAAGACCACCGCCGAAATCCTCGCCGCGGCGCCGGCCGCCGACTGGCGCGATGTCGATGCGGCCAACCTGCTGGTGATGACGCTGCCGCAGGGCCGCGTGCTGATCGAGCTGGCGCCGCGCTTCGCGCCGGCGCATGCCGACAACATCCGCACGCTGGCGCGCGCCACGTACTTCGACGGGCTGGCGGTGCTGCGCGTGCAGGACAACTTCGTCACCCAGTGGGGCGACCCGGATGGCGAGGACGCGGCGCGCGCCAAGCCGCTGGCGCCGGCCAAGGCGCAGCTCCCTGCCGAATTCGCCGTGCCGCTCAAGGGCCTGCCGCTGGCGACGCTGCCGGAGCGCGACGGCTGGGCGCGGCGCAACGGTTTCGTCGATGGTTTTGCCGTTGCCGCCGATCCGGCGCGCGGCCAGGCCTGGCTGGCGCATTGCTATGGCGTGGTCGGTGCCGGACGGGGCGACGCCGTCGATTCGAGCACCGGCGCCGAGCTGTATGCCGTCATCGGCCATGCGCCGCGCGCGCTTGATCGCAACATCACGGTGGTCGGCCGCGTGCTGGCCGGCATGGAGCATCTGGCCGCACTGCCGCGCGGTGGCGTCAACATGGGTTTCTACGACGACGCGGCGCAGCGCACGGCGATCCGCGCCGTGCGCCTGGCGGCGGAACTGCCGGCCGCCGAGCGTCCGCAGGTGCAGGTGCTGCGCACCGAGAGCGCCACCTGGCGGGCGATCCTCGACGCCCGCCGGCATCGCGGCGGCTGGTATGTGAAGAGCCCCGGGCGCGTCGAATTGTGCGGCCTGACGGTGCCGATGCGCGACGCCCCGACGAAACCGGAATAGGGTTTGCGCAAACGGCTTGACAGCCGAAAACCATGGTTTCAAAGTGGCTTCATGGAAACCGCCTCTCGTGAAGCAAACCCTGCCGTCCCGCAGGTCGTGGACACCCTCATCGTTGGCGCCGGTTTCGGCGGCCTGTGCATGGGCATCGCGCTGGACAAGGCCGATCGCGGCGACTGGCTGATCCTCGAGAAGGGCCAGGAAGTCGGCGGCACTTGGCGCGACAACCAATACCCGGGCGCCGCCTGCGACGTGCAGTCGCATCTGTATTCCTATTCCTTCGCGCCGAAGGCGGACTGGTCGCGGCGCTACGCCGGCTGGGACGAGATCCAGCGTTACATCCTCGATGTCACGGCGCGCTACGGTCTGCGCAGCCGCATCCGCTTCGGCCGCGAAGTCGTCGCCGCGACGTGGGACGAGGCCGCCGCGCGATGGGCGCTGCAAACCGCCGACGGCGCGCGCTACGTCTGCCGGCAGTGGGTGCTCGCCAGCGGGCCGCTGCATGTGCCGGCGATGCCGGACATTCCGGGGCTGGCGCGTTTCGCCGGGCCGGTTTGGCATTCGGCGCGCTGGCGCCATGATGTGGACCTCGCCGGCAAACGCGTGGCCTCGATCGGCAGCGGCGGCAGCGCGATCCAGTATGTGCCCGAGATCGCGCCGCGCGCAGGGCACGTCACGGTGTTCCAGCGCACGCCGGCGTGGGTCATCCCGCGCGACATGCGCCGCTATCCGCGCTGGCGCCAGCGGCTGTTCGCCGCCGTGCCGTGGCTGCGCGCGCTGCATCGCGCCCGGCTCTACTGGAGCAACGAGTCGCGCGTCTGGCCGCTGTTCCACCCTGCGCTGGCGCGGCTGATCCAGCCGCTGGTGGCGTGGTCGATGCGTCGCCAGGTGCGCGACCCGGCGCTGGCCGCCAGGCTGGTGCCCGACTACACCATCGGGTGCAAGCGCATCCTGATCTCCAACGAATGGCTCAAGGCCTTCAACCGCGACAACGTCGATCTGGTCACCGCGCGCATTGCCGGAATCACGCCGACGGGCGTCGTCACCGCCGATGGCCGCGAGCATCCGGCGGACGTGCTGATCCTTGGCACCGGCTTCGTCGTCGACCCGCGGCTATACATGAAGGACTTCACGCTGAGCGGACGTGCCGGTCACCGCATCGGCACCGACTGGGCGCAGACGCCGACGGCCTATCTGGGCATCTCCATGGCCGGTTATCCGAACATGTTCCAGCTCGTCGGGCCGCACACGGCGCTGGGCCACAACTCGATCATTTTCATGATCGAGGCGCAGGTGCAGTTCATCGTCGCGGCGCTGCGCGAACGCGAGCGGCGGCACGCCGACAGCATCGATGTGCGGCCCGAGGCGCAGGCCGATTTCCTCGCAGGCGTGCGTCGGGGCCTCGCCGGCACGGTGTGGGAATCGGGCTGCAAGAGCTGGTACCAGGCCGCCGACGGCACCAACTTCACGCTCTGGCCGGGCGCGACCTGGCGCTACTGGCTGGCCTGCCGCAACCCCGAATGGGCGCATTTCAGCTTCGCTGGCCGCGACGCCTGAAGCGCAGCGTGCTCCGCCCGACGCGGGCAACTTGCGGCACAATCAGCAGTTGGCCCACCGAAAGCCGACCGTCATGACCCGCCCCGCAGCCGATTCCGCCATACCGCCCGCCAATGCTCCCGACGAGCGCGGCGTGCTGCAGCTCATCTTCACGCACATTGCGCAGCGCGCCGCAATCATCACCACGCTGCTGTCGCTCGCGCACGGCACGCTGCTTTACATGGCGCACGACGCGGCGGCAATCTGGTGCCTCGGCCTCGCCCCCGTGTATCTCGTCATCTACCAGCTGATCGGCGTACGCGGCAATTACCCCGTCTATCTGGGCGGCCTGCTCGCTTTCCTGGCGATCGTGTCGACCTATGCGGTGCTGCTCGCCCAGCGCTTCGGCGCCGGCATCGGCTTCCTGTGGCTGATGGTGCCGATCGTCTCGATCCTGATGATCAACGTGCGCCTGGGCAACATGGGCAAATGGGCCGTCGTCGGGCCGCTGATTGCCTTCGTCATCTGGCATGACTTCAGCATCGAAGCAACGAACGCGGCACACTTGCTGCCGCCGACGATCCTGGCGCTGATCCGGGCGATCAACCTCGGCGTCGCGCTGGTCACCGTCGCGGCGCTGACGCTGGACAACTTCAACATCATCGCCCGCGCCCAGGCCGACCTCGAACGCAACGCCACGACGGATCAACTGACCGGCCTGTGGAACCGCCGCCGCCTGTCCGAGATCGCCGAAGAGGCGATTGCCGCACGCAAGCGCTACCACCATCCCGTGTCGATGCTCTTCGCCGACATCGACCACTTCAAGCAGATCAACGACACGCACGGCCACGAAAAGGGCGATGAGGCGCTGCGCACGGTCGCGGCGCGGCTTGTCGAATCGGCCCGCGATACCGACAGCGTCGGCCGCTGGGGCGGCGAGGAATTCCTCATCGTGCTGCCGCAGACCGACATCGAGGGTGCGATGGTGATCGCCGAGCGTCTGCGTCGTGGAGTTGCCGTCAAGGGCGTCAGTGGCGCGCCGGATGAGCATCTGTCGATCACGCTGGGTGTCGCCGAAGTGCGCGAGGACGAATCGTTCGCCGCCTGCATCGCGCGCGCCGACGACGCGCTGCGCAGCGGCAAGGCGGCCGGCCGCAACCGCACGGTCAGGGCCGAGTAGCTGCGACTGCGCGGCGTAGCAACACAAACCGCCGTGCCACCACCACTGTAGTTTCGTCGCCGCGGCGCCTTACCGCATGTCGCCGCGCAGCGCCGTGACGTCGGCCTGCAGCCGCTCCGGCGTCACGACGGCCGGCGCCAGCGCGGCGCCCGACACCAGCTCGACGCGCGAGAACAGCCCGCGGCGGAACGGCTTGGTCATCGCCGCGCCGTCCTTGCGCGAGAAGAAGCTGCCCCACAGGCCGCGTAGCGCCAGCGGAATCACCGGCACCGGGTTGCGCTCGAGGATGCGCGCGATGCCGGGGCGGAACGGGTTCATCTCGCCATCGGCGGTGATCTTGCCTTCCGGGAACAGGCCGACCAGATCACCCGCGGCAAGCGCCTTCGACACTTCATCGAAGGCGCGCTCCATCATGGCCGGATCTTCCTTGGCCGGCGCGATGGGGATCGCGCGGCTGGTGCGGAAGACGAACGAGAGTACCGGCCAGCGGAAGATGTGGTGGTCCATGACGAAACGGATCGGCCGCCGGCACGCCCCCATGATGATCATGGCATCGACGAAGCTGACGTGGTTGCAGACGATCACCGCCGGGCCTTCGTCGGGCACGGCCTTGAGTTCGTCGTAGCGCAGGCGATAGACGGTGTGCACCAGCAGCCAGACGAGGAAGCGCAAGAGGAACTCGGGCACCAGTCCGTAGATGAACGCCGCCACGGCAAGGTTGCACACGGCGGCGACGCCGAACAGCGCGGGGATCGACAGCCCGGCGGCGAGCAGGCCCGTGGCGGCCAGCGCGCCGACGACCATGAACAGCGCGTTCATGATGTTGTTGGCGGCGATGATGCGCGCGCCGTGCTGCGGATCGGAACGCTGCTGCACCAGCGCATACAGGGGCACGATGTAGAAGCCGCCGAAGATGCCGAGCAGCGCCAGGTCGAGCAGCACGCGCCAGGTGTGGTCGTAGGCCAGCATGTCGAGCGCGCCCAGCGGCACCGGCGACGGCACGGCCGGCGAGGCGAACGCGAGGTCGAGCGCGAACAGCGAAATGCCGATCGAGCCCAGCGGCACGAGGCCGAGCTCGATCTTGTGGCCCGACATGCGCTCGCACAACAGCGAGCCGACGCCGACGCCGAAGGTGAAGGTGGCGAGCAGCAGCGTCACCGCCGTCTCGCCGCCGCCGAGCACGTTCTTGGTATAGGCGGGGAACTGGGCCAGCAGCAGCGCGCCGAACAGCCAGAACCACGAGATGCCCATGATCGACAGGAAGACGCTGCGGTCTTCGCGGGCGAAGCGGATGTTGCGCCAGGTCTCGACGAAGGGATTGAGATTGACGCGCAGGTCGGGCACGGGCGGCGGGGCCTTGGGGATGCCGCGCGACGCCAGATAGCCGGCCACCGCGATGACGAGCCCGGCCAGCGTGATCCACGTCGTGCCGCCGCCATTGCCGGCGAGCAGGCCGCCGAGCAGCGTGCCGAGCAGGATGGCGACGAAGGTGCCGGCCTCGATCAGCGCGTTGCCGCCGACCAGCTCTTCGCTGGCCAGGTGCTGCGGCAGGATGGCGTACTTGACCGGGCCGAACATCGTCGAATGCAGGCCGAGCAGGAAGATGGCGGCGAACAGCAACACGACCGAATGCACCGCGAAGCCGGTGCCGGCGACGAGCACGATGCCGATCTCGGCGAGCTTGACCAGCCGCGCCAGCGTGCCCTTGTCATACTTGTCGGCAAGCTGCCCGGCGGTGGCCGAGAAGAGGAAGAAGGGCAGGATGAAGACGCCGGCAGCGAGGTTCGCCAGCAGCTCGGGCGCGATGGTGGTCCAGCTCGCCGCCTGGAAGGTCAGCAGCACGACGAGCGCGTTCTTCAGCACGTTGTCGTTCAGCGCGCCGAGGAACTGGGTGACGAACAACGGCGCGAAACGGCGCGTGCGCAGCAGATGCGATTGCGAACTCATGGAATCTCCACGATCAGATGACGGCGGCAGTGTGCCGGCTGCGCTGGCGGGGCGCCAGTGCAATGCACATGGCGTCGGGCGATGCGGCGCGGAGTATCGCATTGCGATGCCAACATCGGCATGACAGGCGCCGTCCCGCCATCACTGTAGTTTCGATTGCGGGCTTCGCCACCAGCCAGGCGGCCGCTGAGTCGCAGCGCATTCGCCGCCAACCAGGCGGCCGCGCGAGCGGCGATGGATGCAAGGCGCGGCGCGCGCAGCAAGGAGACAGTACTGCCAGTACGGC
>JBGARB010000048.1:0-21808 GCA_044230495.1 Rhodocyclaceae bacterium | reverse complement strand
CAGAAGCTCAAGTACCACGTGCAGACCTCGGGCCGCTCGCTGCACGCGCAGGAGATGGCGTTCAACGACATCCGCACGACACTGCAGGCCCTGATCGCCGTCTACGACAACTGCAACAGCCTGCACACCAATGCCTACGACGAGGCGATCACCACGCCGACCGACGAATCGGTGCGCCGCGCCATGGCCATCCAGCTGGTCATCAACCGCGAATGGGGGTTGGCGAAAAACGAAAACCCGAACCAGGGGGCGTTCGTCGTCGACGAGCTGACCGATCTGGTCGAGGAGGCGGTGCTCAAGGAGTTCGAGGCCATCGCCGCGCGCGGCGGCGTGCTCGGCGCCATGGAAACCGGCTACCAGCGCGGCAAGATCCAGGACGAATCACTCACCTACGAGCACAAGAAGCACGACGGCTCCTATCCGATCGTCGGCGTCAACACCTTCCTCAACCCCAAGGGCTCGGGCGTCGCCGGCGAGATCGAGCTCGCCCGCTCGACCGAAGCGGAAAAGGAATCGCAGCTGGCGCGGCTGGCCGACTTCCACCAGCGCCACGCGGCCGACGCACCGCAGGCGCTGGACGCGCTGCGGCGCGCGGTGATCGCCAACGACAACGTTTTCGCCGTGCTGATGCAAGCCGTGCGCTGCTGCTCGCTGGGCCAGATCAGCAATGCGCTCTACGAGGTCGGCGGGCAGTATCGGCGGTCGATGTAGCGGGCGTCAGTAGGTGCACTGGCGCAGGCAGTAGCCGACCTCGTGGCCCCGCCGCTGGCAGTCGTGCATGCACTTGCGGTCGGCGGTCGGCGGCACGTAGGGTTCGGGCTGGATGCTGCGCTGGACGTCGTCGAATGCCGGATTGCGCGGCACGCCGGGCTGCTTGAGCAGCGGATTGGCAGGCACACCGGGCTGCACCAGCGCGCCGCGCGGCGCCACGCCCGGATAGGCGGGCGACGGCACCGGCGCGACACCCGGTACGCCGGGCACCGTGCCCGGCGCGTTGCGCCCGCACAGCTTGGTGCAATAGGACCACGCATGGCCGTCCTGGAGGCACATGTCCATGCAGGGGGGTGGCGGCGCCGCCTGCGCGGCAAGCGCCTGAATCAGCAGCATGCAAAACGCGGCGAGGGGTTTCATCAGCGGCCTTCCTTTCGCGACGAACGACGCTGGGTGCGTCGCGACCATCTTACGCCGCGATGACGACGGCGAATGCCGCTGCGGCGATGGGCCGGAGTTTGCTATGCTTTGAGTCTGCAACCGAGGTCAACACCACGCCATGAACGCATCGCAGCCCAACCAGTGCATCCTTTTCGCCGACGTTTCCGGCAGCACCCGCCTCTACGAGAAGCTGGGCGATACCGAGGCGCTGGCCACCATCGGCCGCTGCATCGAGCGCATGACGCGCGCCGTGCAGGCCAACAAGGGCCGCGTCATCAAGACCATCGGCGACGAGGTGATGGCCACCTTCGACAGCGCCGAGGCCGGCATGCTGGCCGCGTCGGACATGCAGCAGCGCATCGACGACATGCCGCCGGCCGGCGGCGTCAAGCTGGCGATCCGCGTCGGCTTCCATTACGGCCCGGCGATCATCGAGAACAACGACATCTTCGGCGACACGGTAAACGTCGCCGCGCGCATGGCGGGGCTGGCCAAGGGCGGACAGATCGTCACCACGGAGGATTGCGTGGTGCAGTTGCCCGAACTGCTGCGGCAATCGACGCGCGCGCTCGATGCGCTGACGGTGAAGGGCAAGTCGCTCGACATCCGCGTCTGCGAAGTGATCTGGCAGGAGAACGCCGAGCTGACGATGATGACCGAGAGCACCGTCACGCCGCAGCGGCAGGCCAGCGTGCGCCTGCTGCATGGCGGGCGCGAAACGCTGCTGTCGGCGGACAACCCGACGCTGACGCTCGGGCGCGACGCCGGCTGCGACATCGTCGTCGCCGATCCGAGCGCCTCGCGCCTGCACGGCAAGATCGAGCGTCGCCGCGACAAGTTCGTTTATGTCGATGTCAGTTCGAACGGCACCTACGTCACCTTCGACGGAGAGGGTGAAATCGTGCTCAAGCGCGAGGAGATCATCCTGCGCGGGCGCGGGCGCATCGTGTTCGGCCACGCCTTCCGCGCGGATGCCGAGGATCGCGTCGACTTCGTTGTCGACGCGTAGCAGCACCGAGGTGCCGTGCTACTACCACGCTAGTTTGGTTCTGCCGTTGCCCGCGAGCGGCAACGCCGTGAGCCGAATTCGCCCCCTTTCCCGGAAAGAGGGATGGGGGATTGTCGTGCAATGCGCCTTGGCGCCCACGCGCGGCGCTGCCGCGCGGGGCGCCGTGCCGCCACCACTGTAGTTTGGCGGACGGCGCGCGGCTAAATCTGCACCAGCCGCTTGGTCTGCGGATTGTGGATCATGGCGTCGCGACGCGACGGCGGCGCCAGCAACACCGAGGCCGGCGGCAGCGCATCGAAGCGCGCCATGGTCTCGCCCGCGGCGCAGGTCGGCTCGAAATTCACCGTCACGTCGCTGCCCTTGGCAGCCGCCACCGTCAGGCAGGTCTTGCCCAGCTTGCGGTTGAGCGGTGCCAGCAGGCCGGCATTGACGAGGTCGGCCGGATTGCCCAGCCCACCGGAAATCTCGGCATCGAAGCGCACGTCGCTGCCCAGCGAGCGCTGCAGCGCCACGCCGAGCACCGGGCGCAGGCTGGTGAATTCGCGCAGCACGCGCTGTGCGGTATCGGCGTCGGGCAGGCCGTGCATCGTGATGCCGACTTTCTGGGCGGCGAAATCGAAATACTGCAGGAAGAAGTTCTTCGAGAATTCCTCGCCGATCAGCTTGCCGACATCGCGCAGCGCATGGTCTTCCGTCGCCCAGCTCTGGCCGGCCGGAATCTGCGTGTTGAAGTAGATCTCCTCGTTGGTCTTGGCATCGGCGCATTTCACCGACCACGAGGTGAGCACGTATTTCTCGATGGTCAGGCCCGAGGCCTCGAGCGTGTGCGAAAGCTTCTTGAATTTGGCTTCGCCAGTCACGGCAAAGTCCGCGCCGCCGCCGTCGCCGGCGACCCGGAAGCCGAAGGACTGGATGCGTTCCTTGAGCAGATTTTCGGCGGCGGCAGAGCGCACGGCCGGCGCTGCCGGATCGGCGCCGGCGCTGCGCGTGCCGATGGCGACCGAAATGCGCGGGTCGCCGTTGTTGCGGATGAACTCGACGCGGTCCTCGCGCGACATCTGGTTCAGCGATTTCTGCACTTGCCGCACGTTGACCGTGCCGCGCGCCGTCAGCGCGATCAGGCCGTCCTTGCCCGCCGCCGTGGCCGGCTCCTCGGTCATGGTGCGGATGAACTCGCCGCTCCTGGCCAGCATCTTGGCGCGGATCAGTTCGTAGTTGCTGGTCAGCGACTCCTGCTGGACATACAGCGCGATGGCCTTTTCGATCAGTTGGCGACGCGCATCCTCGCGCAGGTCGGCCTGCATCAGCCCCTTGTCCTGCGCGTAGCGCGGGTCGGCCGGATCGACGTAACCGACTGCCGTGATCGCCAGGTCGTCGGATCGCGCGGCGCTGGCCGCGGCAGGCGTGGCCGCTGCGGCATTGGGCGCGGGCGCCACGGCGGCCTGGGGTGGCGCCTCGGTCGGGCTGCCGCCCGAGCGCAAGGCCGCGTAGCCGCCGACCGCCAGCACCGCGATGCCGGCCACGCCGGCGAGTACCCACTTTGCCGACGACGACGGTGGCGCCGCGACAGGCAAGGGCACGCGTGGTGCGGTGGCGGCAGGCGCTGCGGCGGGTGCCGCCGCAGGTTTTGCGGTGGCAGGTGCGGGTGCGGGTGTTGCGGCAGTCGCGGCGGCTGCGGCGGCGCCGGGAATCAGCGTCGCATCGGCACTGCCGGGCATCAGCGTGGCATCGCTGTTGCCGGGCATCAGCGTGGCGTCGGCGGAAGCACGCGCGACCATCGCGGCGGAGAGCGCGTCGGCGAATTCGCGCGCGGTCTGGAAGCGTTCTTCCGGGCGCTTGGCCAGCGCCTTCTTCATCAGGTCGTCGAACGCACGCGGGACCTGCACGTTGAGCTCGGAAGGCGCGATCGGCTCTTCCTTCAGCACCTTGTGCATGATCGTGGTGATCGTGCCGGCAAAGGGCTTGTCGCCGGTGAGGAACTGATACAGGATCACGCCGGCCGAAAAGAGATCGGAGCGGCCGTCGACGGTCTGCCCCATGAACTGCTCGGGCGACATGTACGACGGCGTGCCGAGCACGGCGCCGGCCTGTGTCAGGTTCGACGATTCGATGCGCGCGATGCCGAAGTCGGCGACCTTGACGGTGCCGTCCTTGAGCAGGATCACGTTGGCCGGCTTGATGTCGCGATGCACGATGCCGTTCTTGTGCGCGTGGCCCAGCGCATCGAGCAGCTCGAGCATGATCCGCCGGACTTCGGGCAGCGCGAACCGCTCGTCCTTGTCGAAGTGGTCCTTCAGTTCGCTGCCGTCGACGAACTCCATGGCAATGAAGGCCGTGGCGTCTTCTTCGCCGGCCCCGGCGTCTTCGCCGAATTCGTAGATGGACACGATGTTCGGGTGCGTCAGTCGGCCGGCGGCCTGCGCTTCGCGCTGGAAGCGGGCGAGTACTTCGGCGACCTCCTTGCGATCGAGTTGTTCGCGCTTGACGGTCTTGATCGCCACGCGACGGCCGATGCCGGCATCCCAGCCTTCATAGACCACGCCCATGGCACCGCGGCCCAGTTCGCGGCGGATTTCGTACTTGCCGAGCTTGGCTGGCAGCGTCATGTCATGACTCCTGAAGGGCCGTCAGTTCTTTGGTGCAGGTGACGGCGCAGTCGTCGGCGTGGCAGTCGTCGTCGCCGGCTTCGTGGTCGTGCTTGCCGCGGGTGCCGCGGCCGGTTTGGCCGCGCTGGCGGCGCTGGTGCCGGTTGCGGGCGCCGCGCCTGTTGCCGCCGGCTTGGCCGCCGGCTTGGCGGCCGGAGCCTTCGCGGCGGGCTTTTTGGCGGGCTCTGCCGCCGGCGCGGGCGCGGCCTTGGCGGCCTCGCCCGGTCCCTTGTGCTTCGAATCGATCTCCCACACGAGCGTCTGCACGAGGCGCTGCACCATGCCGTCGAGCGTCAGCCCGCCGGCGGCACTCGACGAAACGCCCATGAACGACTGCGTCTTGGCGCCGACTTCCATTTTCAGTTCGGAATAACCGGTGGCGACCTGTTCGGTGGTGTTGGCGTTCATGACCTTGTAGCGCATGCCGATGATCCACACGCCGGTGCCTTCGCCGGTCTTGACCGATCCGACCACGGTTTCGGTGACGGCGCCGCCGCGCCCGCCCATCAGCGTGCCGAGCAACTGCCCGGCGGCGCGGCCGTCGAAGCTCTCGGTCGCCGACGCCACCTGCTCGGCCTTGAGGATGTCGAACTTGACGACCCATTTCGTCGTCTTGAACTTGCCCTTTTGCAACACCTTGCGGGCGCTGTCGGGGTCGCCGAGGTTGTAGGCGAGCTGGAATTCATTGAGCAGCGGCCCGAGGTTCGAGCGCTCGAGCACGCCGAAGTTGGCCTTCGAAAGCTCCAGCTCGGCATAGTCGGCGATGTTGTTGCTGCCGAACTTCTGCGTGAATGTCGCGTTGTTGCTCTTGATCTCGCCCGGAATGATCACCAGCGCCGGGCCGCGGATGCCGGCGTTGGCGTATTCGATCGGCTTGTACATCGCCTTGTCGGCCATCTCGTTGGCCTTTTGCGACGAGCTGCTGCCCGCCGTCGGCGACGGATTGTTGGCGTCGGCAAGATTGGACGTGGTGGTCGGCGAAGTGACGCAGGCGGACAGGCCTGCGCCGAGGAGCAGCGCGGCCGCAAGGGTGCGCGGGAGGTGGCGGAGTTTCATGAGGGGCTCGGTTCTCGTGATGACGTGACGGGATTACTTGTGGCGGGAATCGATTTCCCACACGAGTTTCTGCACCAGGCGCTGCACCATGCCATCGAGCGTCAGCCCGCCCTGCGCGCTCGACGAAACGCCCATCACCGAGCTGGCCTTGGCGCCGACTTCCAGCTTTTCTTCCGTGTAGCCGGTGGCGACCTGCTCGGTGGTGTTGGCGTCCATGATCTTGTAGCGCATGCCGATGATCCACACGCCGGTCGACTCGCCCGTACGCACCGAGCCGACGACCGTGCTGGCGGCTGCGCCGCCGCGCCCGCCGCCGAAGATCGACAGCAGCGTGCCGGCCGCGCGACCGTCGAGCCCTTCGCTGGCCTGCGCCACCTGCTCGGCCTTGAGCACGTCGAACTTGACGACCCACTTGGTGGTCTTGAGCTTGCCCTTCTGCAGATATTTGCGCGCCTGGTCCGGGTCGCCCAGCGTGTAGGCGAGCTGGAATTCCTGCAGCAGGTTGCCCAGGTCGGCGCGCTCGAGGATGCCGAAATTCGCCTTGCCCAGCTCCAGTTCGGCATAGTCGGCGATGTTGTTGGAACCGAATTTCTGCGTAAACGTCGCGTTGTTGCTCTTGATGTCGCCGGGGATCACGACGAGGTTGGGGCCGCGCACGCCGGCGTTGGCATACGTCACTTCCTTGTACATGCCCTTGTCGGCCATCGCATTGGCCGTGCGCGACGAGTCGCTGCCGGCCGTGGCCGACGGATTTTCGAACACCGGCTGCGCGTGGGCCGAAAGCGGCGCGCCCAACGCCAGTGTCAGTGCGAGCATTGCCCAGCGTGTCGGATTGTTCATGTTCTTGCCTCTCTGAGTAAGTGAGCCTACTTGCCGACGCGGGCGCAATAGCCCCACAGCAGCCTGCCGACGACGCCATCGGCCTTTTCATTGAGCAGCGTCAGCGACATGCCCAGCGTGTCGCCACCGGAATACGAATCGGCCGACGCAGTCGCTTCGGAAATCACCTGCCCCGCGGCATCGAGCAGCGCGAAGCTCATGTTCACGTACACCTCGTTGATGTTCAGCACCGGATTGACGGCGCGCCGCGAGCTGATGACGCCGCGCAGCGACAGCGTCGCACCGAGCCGCTTCGCCGCCGCCAGCGCGGCATCGGGATCGTTGCGGAAGTAGGCATCGACTTCCGCCTGCGCCACCTGCTTGCGGATTTCTTCCTGCGAATAGGTGCGCATGCCCTGCTTGCCCAGGCGCCGGTCGATGCTCTGGAAATGCATGCCGTAGCGCCCCTGGTCGGCATTTACGCCCTGATTGCCGCGTTCGGCGACGAGCACCAGCACGCGTTCATTCTTCAGGCGTTCCCTGCAGGCGGCGGGCAGTTCGGCCGGGCGCGTCGCCTTGGGCGCGGCGGCGGCCTTGTCCTTGGTTTCTTCGTCGGCAAAACTGAAAGCCTGCGCGCCGGTGGCCCAAATGAGGGCGAGGCCGACGACCGTGCGGAGGATGGCGTCAACAGGGGCCACGAGGGTTTCCGATCATGTGGGAACGAGCCTTCGATTCTGGCAAAGATGCATTTCAGTTACAAGCCCGGCGAGGCCTTGCCGCTGCAACTCCGGGCGGTGAATTTGCGTCACGCCGGCGTCCGTCGCGCCTTCTTGGCGGCTGGCGCCTTGACCGCCGCCTTCTTCGCGACAGGCTTCGTCACAGGTGCGACTTTGGCGGCGGCCTGTTTCGCTGCCGGTTTCCTTGCGGCGGCGGCTTTGACCGCGACCTTCTTCGCCACGGGCTTCTTGACCGCCGCCGTCCTGGCCGCCGGCTTTTTCGTTGCCGGCTTTGCTGGCGCCTTGCGGCTGGCGCGCGGCTTTGCCGCGACGGGGAAATACACCGCTTCGAGTTCGTCCAGCGCCTCACCCGTGTGGACCGCCAGATGCTGCATGTGCGGCAAAGTATCGCGGCAGCCGACGAAGCCGAAATCGAGGTAGCCGGCGTAGCTCTCGACGGTGACGTTCAGTCCCATCGCGTGCGTCGGGATCGACACCGGATACACGGCGTCCATGCGCGCGCCGCGCAGGAACAAGGGCTCGTCCGGACCCGGCACGTTGGAAATGCAGAGGTTGAAGTTCAACGGCATCTTGATGCGGTCGCCCGTCATCGCGCGTGCCAGCTGCAGCAGGAAGGGCATCATCAGCAGCATGCTGTATTCGAGGATGGCGCGCTGCGACATGCCGCGCAACTGCTCCTTGGCGCGGCTGGTCGAGGCGATGATGGTCTCAAGCCGCTTCTTCGGGTCGGCGACGTTCGTGGCCATCGAGACGAGGATCGCGCCGATGGCGTTGCCGCCGCCTTCGTCGCCCTTCGGGCGCACATTGACCGGCAGATAGGCGACCAGCGGCGCCTTGGGCAGCGCGCCGATTTCGTGCAGGTAGCGCCGCAGCCCGGCGGCGCACAATGCAATGACAACATCGTTGAGCGTGCCGCCGGCGGCGGTTGCGACGGCGCGCAGGCGGTCGAGCGGAATCTGCTGCGTGGCGAAGCGCCGGTTGCGCGTGATGCGGCCGTTGAGCACGCAGGGCGGCGCCTGCAGGGGCGTCTTCAGGGCGTCGTTGCCGGCCACGGCGGCGTTGGCCATCTCGCGTACCGCGCTGCCCAGCTCGCCAATCGACGTTGCCTGCCGGCGCAGCGCATTCGCCAGCCCGCCCAGCAGGTCCGGCTTGCCGCGCGGCACGCGCGGCGCCTTCTCGCGCCGGGGCTCGGGCAGTGCGTAAAAGATCGGCTTGTCGCGCTCGTCCGGCCCGGTCGACATGCTGCGGGTCATGATCTTCATCGCCGAATAGCCGTCGACCAGTGCGTGATGGATCTTGGTGTAGAAGGCGAAGCGGCCGCCGGCAAGCCCCTCGATGACGTGCAGCTCCCAGGGCGGACGCTGGAAATCGACGGGATTGGCATGCAGGCGCGAGACGAGCTTGCCCAGCTCGCGCTCGCCGCCGGGCGCCGGCAGCGCCGAATGGCGCACGTGGTAATCGAGGTCGATGGATGCTTCCTCGATCCACGCGTGCAGCGGATTGAGCTGGAAGTTCGGCGTCGCCAGGCGCAGGTTCCACGGCCGCTCGACCTTGCGCACGGCGAGCAGGCTGTCGACGAGGTCGCGCACGAAATGCGGCCCGGCATCGGCCGGCGGCGTGAAGATCTGCAGGCCGGCCACGTGCATCATCGATTCGCGCGACTCGCCCCAGATGAACATCTTGTCGATCGGTCCCATCGCCTTGCGGGTCATGGCGCTCCTCCGGGTTTTTTGGTGGCGCCTAGAATACTCGCGGAACGACACACTTCGGAGAGTGACATGAGTATCAAGTCCATCGGCGTCATCGGCGCCGGTACCATGGGCAACGGCATCGCGCAGACCTGCGCCGTCGCCGGCTTCGCCACCATCATGCTCGACATCAACCGGGCCGCCGTCGACAAGGGCGTGGCGACGATTGCCGGCAGCCTCGATCGCCTGCTCAAGAAGGAGAAGATCAGCGCCGACGAGCGCGATGCCGCGCTGGCCCGCGTCGAGGGCACCACCGCGATGGCCGACATGGCCGGTGCCGATCTCGTGATCGAGGCGGCCACCGAAAGCGAAGCCCTCAAGCTGAAGATCTTCAAGGACATCGAGGCCCACGTCGGCGGCCACGTGATCATCGCCACCAACACCTCGTCGATCTCGATCACGCGGCTGGCCGCCGCCACCGAGCGGCCCGAGCAGTTCATCGGCATGCACTTCTTCAATCCCGTGCCGATGATGGCGCTGGTCGAGCTGATCCGCGGCCTGCAGACGTCCGACGAGACGCACGCCAAGGTCGACGCGCTGGGCAAGGCGCTGGGCAAGACGCCGATCACGGTCAAGAACGCGCCGGGCTTTGCCGTCAATCGCATTCTCGTGCCGATGATCAACGAGGCCATCTTCGTGCTCGGCGAAGGGCTCGCCACTGCCGAGGACATCGATGCCGGCATGAAGCTCGGCTGCGGCCAGCCGATGGGGCCGCTGGCGCTGGCCGACCTGATCGGCCTCGATACGCTGCTGTCGGTGATGGAAGTCTTCTACGAAGGCTTCAACGATTCGAAATACCGTCCTGCGCCCTTGCTCAAGGAGATGGTCGCCGCCGGCTACTACGGTCGCAAGAGCGGCAAGGGTTTCTACAACTACGCCTGAAACACAGTGGTGGTGGGACGGCGCCTAGTGCGCGCCGTCCGGCACCAGCGACACGTCGTCGATCCACGTCCGCCCCGGGCCTTCCTGGATCGCACCGATGCGCATCCGCGTGGCGTTGGCGGGGACGACGAATTCGATCGTCGCCGCATGCCATTCGCGCGTGCCGTTCGACAGGCGCTGCTCATGCAGCGCGAGGCCCGTCGGGCTGTCGATGGCGAGGAACAGCCCGCCACCGCCACCCGTGACATCGGCGACGCGCACCTTGGCGGAAAGCCGCAAGGCGCGCCCGCGCAGGTCAGCGACCGGCGCATTCTGGAACGCCAGGCCCCACGGCTCGTTCTTCAGCCGCTCGATGCGCAGGCTACGTTTGCCGCTGGCCGCGACGGCTTCGTCGACCACGAAACCGAACGATTTCGGATCGGCGTGCATGGTGCAATGCCACTGCGGCGGACAGTTCGATCCACCGGGCGGCGCGGCCTCGAAATCGCCATTGGCGACGATGGATGCAGGACTTGCCGTCGGCATGGTTTGCGTCGCCGTCGGGGTGGCTGGCGCGGTGACCACCGGTGCGGTTGCCGTGCAGGCGCAAAGCCCGGTCGCCGCGATTGCAAGGGCCAGTCTCCGGTGGGCCAGGATGGTGCAGGTCGTCATGCGGAATGGCGGTGAAGGATGGACCAGGGCGGCAGATTAGCGCGCAAACTACAGTGGTGGCGGCACGGCGCATTGCCGTCCGGCAAAGTGGCGCATTCCCGTCATCGGACTGCACTATGATTGCCGGGAATCGACGCAGGCCAACGACGGAGAAGTGCAGTGCGAACGAGCCGACGGAGTGTTTCATTCTTCATGGTGGTATTGGCGACGCTGGCGCCCACCGCATCGGCGGCTGAGGATGTCGGCGCCATGGTGCACGCGGGTCGCCACGCCGAGGCCTACGCGCAAGGCTGGCGCGAGCGGAACCGCTTCGGCGATCCGGCGTTCGATTTGCCGTTCGGGATCGCGGCGATCGAATCGGGCCATGCCGGCGATGGCGTGATGGCGCTCGAACGCTACGTGCTTTTGCGCCCGGACGACCTGCCGGCGCGACTCCATCTGGCGCGTGGTTATTTTCTCCTCGGCGAGGACGCGCGCTCGCGCGAGGAATTCGAATCGCTGAAAGCGACAGGCGTGCCGGCCGAGATCGCCATCACCATCGACCGTTTTCTCGATGCGCTGAAGGCTCGCGAAGGCCGCTACAAGCCGCAATCGTCCTTGTTCGTCGAAGCCGGGCTGGGCTCGGACAGCAACGCGAACGGCGGTGTGCGTGATGCGGAAATCTCGCTTCCCGTGTTCGGCGCCGTCGAAATCGCCCCCGAGGGGCGTCGCCTCAAGGATCTGTTTTCGTCATGGGGTGTGGGTATCGGCGGCACCTATCCCGTCGCGCCCGGCAGTACCCTGTTTGGCAGCGCGCAAATCGACTCGCGACACTATGAAGGCGGCGCGGCGGCGCGATTCGATATCGACCAGATGGCCGCCACGGCGGGCCTGTCGCGCTTGCGGGACGTGCACCTGCTGCGCGTCGGCGCGACCTTGTCCCAGATGCGGGTCGGCGGCGAACGCTATGTGGACGTGCAAGGCGTACAGGGCGAATGGCAGTTGCAGGTCGACGCGCGGCAGTCGGTGGTCGCGGCCGTGCAGTGGTCCCGGCTGGACTACGCAGGCCAGCAGTCGGCGCGCGATGCCGATTTCACCGGCGCGGCGTTTTCATGGCGCGCGTTGCTGCCTGGCGCGTGGCAGTCGACTGCGCAGGTGACGGTCAACGCCGGCCGCCAGGACAGCGATACCGGACGGGACGACCTCGTCGCCGACATCCTTGGCGCGCGGGCCGCATTCAGTTTCACCCCGGCGCCGCGCTGGGGCGTGTCGCTCGGCGCATCGTCGCTGCATTCCGACTACCGCGGCAAGGATGTCATCCTCGATACGGCGCGCCGCGACAGGCATCGGGCGTTCGACGCCGCCGCCGCCTATTCGGTGTCGCGGCAGACGGTCTTGCGCATCGAAGGCATGGTCGCCCGCAATCGCTCCAACATCGCGCTCTACGACTATCCAAGGCAGCAACTGACGATCAAGGTGAGACATGAATTCCAATAGCCTGGTTCGCGCACTGGCGCTTCTCGTCTGCGTCTGGCCGTTCGCAGGTGCGGGCGCGCAGACGGCAGCCGGCCGCATCGTCTCTGCCGTCGGCGAAGTCTCATTGGTGCGCGGCACGCAGCAAATTCCGGCGGCGGTCGGTTCCGCGGTGCTCGCGGGCGACACCGTGATGCTTGGCAAGCAGTCGAACGCACAGGTGTTGTTCACCGACAATGCCACCGTGGCCCTGCGGCCCGAGTCGGCGTTGCGGGTGAGCGAATACGCATTTGCCACCGATGGCGCGCCCGAGGCGCAGCGCGCCTTGTTCGAGCTCGTCAAGGGTGGCCTGCGGACCGTGACCGGCCTCATCGCGCGGCTGCGCGACGACCGCAACTATCGCATCACGACAAAGACCGCATGGATCGGCGTGCGTGGCACGCACTACGCGCTGGTGCATTGCGACGACGATTGCCGCAACGCCGACGGCAGCATGGCGGCCAATGGCACCTATGGCACCGTGACCGACGGACGGATCGCCGTCGTCAACCAGAGTGGCGAGCATGTGTTTGGTGCCAACGAGGTGTTTCGCGTCGACAGCATCGCCGCCATGCCGCAGCAACTCATCGCGGCGCCTGCGTTCCTTCGCGATGCACTGGAAGCGCGGGCGCGCGCGCGGCGTTCCGACGGCGCCCCTGCCGCGGGCGTCGTCGAGACGGTAGCGCAGACGGGCGACGGCGCGTCGAACGGCGACAACCGGATCAGCGGCAATGTCGGTGTCGCACCGCCGCCGGCACCGCTGGCCAACGCGTTCCAGGTGACCAACCTGGCGGCCGAAACCGATCTGCTGGCACCAGCCCTCGATGCACCGGTCGCGTTCTACCGGGCCGGCAACGTGACCGTGCCGGTCGCGGCGTGCCAGGGCGACGCCTGCGGGACGATCCATCTCGCCGAGGTCGGCGTCAGCGTGAGTTTCGTCCTCGGCAAGGTGTATGTGAGTTTTGCCGCCACCGCCGACGACGGCAACGCCGTGAACGTGGGGACGCCTTCGGATCTGGACGGCATCGCGCTTGTGCGCGACGGCGCGGTGTTGCGCTATGCGACGACCATCCGGCGCGCCGATTTCCCGACGCAGAACGGCGCGTTCCGCTGTTCCGCCTGCGGGCCGGGCACCACCCCGGGATACTATGAGGAGATGATCTTCTCCGGCACCGTGTCCGCCACTGGCGCAACGCTGACGGCGACGCTGTCGAATGCGCTGGAAGGCGGCCGCTTCGAGGTGTCGCTGACACCTGCCGTGCCGCCCAACGGCCATGTCGCGGCGGCCATCATCCCGAGCCAGGCCAATGGCACCGGCGGCATCATCCAGACGGCGGCGGCGTGGAATGTCGATACCGACGCGACCGGCAACGTCGTTGCCATCGGTCCGCTGGCCGGCAATCGCCGCGCTTCGCTCGGTTCGGCCTCGAATGTCGTCTCGGGCACCGATGCGTCGGCCGCCCGGCTGCGCTGGGGTTACTGGTCGGGCGCCGGAGCGCAAGCCATCGGCACGACCTACGTCGATTATGTCAGCACGTCGAGTTTCCGGCTGCCGTGGATCATCGGCGAGGCCACCGGCTATCTGGCGCCATCGCTGGGCGTGGTGACCTACGCGCCGATCGGCGGCGTCGTCAATGGCGGCAGCGGCGTGATCGACAGCGCCTCGATGACGGCCGACTTCGTCAACCGCTTCATGACCCTCGATATCGTCGCCACCAACCCGGGCAGCGCCAGCACCTACACCATGCACGGCAGTTCCGGGTTCAGTGCCACCACCGGGCGTTTCGCGGCAGGGTTTTCGACTCTGGCCTGCCACGGCAGCTGCCCGAACCCGAACCACAACCAGCTGACCGGCAGTTTCGGCGGCTTCTTTGCCGGCCCGTCCGCATTGGGTGCCGGCGCCGCCTTCACGGCCGGATACGGCTCGGGCGGCGGCGTCTCCGGCGTCGTCGCCTTCCATCGCTGACGGCGCCCGCACGCGGCCGGCCAAACTACAGTGGTGGCGGGACGGCGGTCGACGCCTCACGCCCGCGCCGGCAAGGTGACCCGGGCGACGAAGGGTAGCGCGGCGGCGCCGAGCAAACCGGCGAAGCCGAACAGCACCGGATAGCCGACGGCGTCGGCGATGACGCCGGAGGCGCCGCCGACCAGCCCGGCAAGCAGCAGCTGGATGCTCGCCTGCAGCGTGTAGTCGGCGCCTTCGTGTTCGGCGCGGCAGCGCTGCATCATGGCGGCGAACAGCGCCACCGTCGACATGCCGTCGGCGAACTGTTCGAACAGCGCGACGGCATAGACCCGCGACACGTCCGAGCCGTGGGCGACCAGCAGCGCCATTGCCGCGATGCCGGCCGCCTGCAGGGCGCCGAAGCCGATCAGCGCGGTGCGCACGCCCAGGCGCGCATACAGCACACCGCCGATCAACGCGCCGGCGATGCCGACGAGGCTGCTCGCGAGCGTGAGCTGGCCGAGCGCGGCGTTGCGCCAGCCCTGGTCGACCAGCATCGGCTTGATCATCGGCGAGCCCACCGAATCGCCGAGCTTGAACAGCAGCACGACGCCCAGCCACGCCCACATGCCCGGCTGCGCAAGCAGGCCGCGGTAATGCGCGAGAAGCAGGCGCGGGCCGACCGCATGCTCGGCGGCGGCGGGCCGGTGCGGCAGGCGCGTGCGTTCGTCGAAGCGCAGGATCGGTACCGTCATCAGCACCAGCAGCGCGGCGATGAGTGCCATCGAGGCATTCCAGCCCAGCGCGTCGACCGCCAGCAGCAGGCCGCTGCCGCTGACGATCAGGCCCACCTTGTAGCCGCCGACCTGCAGCGCATTGCCCAGCCCCCGCCAGCGCGCCGAGAGCAGGCGGACGGTCAGCCCGTCGGTGGCGATGTCCTGCGTCGATGCCGCCAGGTTCACCAGCAGCAGCACGCCGAGCAGCGCCGGCAGCACCGGGCCGAATATCGCGTCGGGCGGCAGCGTCGCCAGCGTGGCCACGCACACGATGACCGTCGCCTGCAAGGGCAGGATCCAGCCACGATGATGGCCCCAACGCGCGCTGGCGATGCGATCGACCCACGGCGCCCACAACACCTTCAGCAGCCACGGCAGGGCCAGCAGCTTGAGCGCGCCGATGACGGCGAGGTCGGCGCCGTGCTGGCGCAGCAACACCGGCAGCGAGTGGGCGATGAGGCCCGACGGAAGACCCTGCGCGCAGTACAGCGTGACGAGCAGCAGCAGCGTGGCGTTGGGCGGGCGCGGGTCGGCGGTCATGGCAGGCGAGGGGCGGCGGCGCTGCGCATGCTACCCCTCGCCGGCAAACTACAGTGGTGGCGGCACGGCGCATGCGCCGCGGCGGTGCCGCTAGACGCCGCTCAGCCGCCCCAGCGGCGCAGGCCGTCCAGATCGAGCACGGTGAGCCCGCTTGTCGGCGCGCGTCGATGTGCCGACGGGTGGCGGTTGGAATGTCAAATCTTGACAATCGACATGCCTTACCATAATGTAAGGAATACGCCACCAAGGAATTTTTCCATGTCAACCTCAACGCTGACCAGCAAGGGCCAGATCACCATTCCTGCCGTGGTGCGAGCGGCGCTCGGCATCGCGGCCGGCGATCGGGTGGAGTTCGTTCAAGTCGAGCCGGGGCGATTCGAATTGATCGCCGCCTCGGCGCCCGTGACCGCCTTGAAGGGTTTGGTGCGCAAGCCGGCGGCGCCGGTCACGATCGCGGCAATGAATGCGGCGATCGCGGCGCAGGGTACGAAAGCCCGATGATCGGGCTGGATACCAACGTACTGGTTCGCTATCTGGCGCAGGACGACGCCAAACAGTCGCCGAAAGCCACGCGCCTGATCGAGTCGCTGACGGCAGACGAGCCGGGCTATGTCAGCATAGTTACGGTGGTCGAGCTGGTATGGGTGCTGGGCGGCTGCTACGCGCTGACCAGGGCCGAGCTTTGCGAGGTGCTGGAAACCGTGTTGCGCGCCAAGGGCATCGTGGTGGCGCATGCCGATTCGGTGTGGCGGGCTGTGCGTTTATTCAAGGCCGGCAAGGCCGACTTCGCCGACTGCCTGATCGAGCGCTTCGGCATCGAGGCCGGCTGCGTCCATACGGCAACATTTGATCGCGATGCGGCCACGCACTGCGGCATGCGACTGGTGGCGTAGTCACGTTGCAGGTGCACTGCCAGCGCTTAGATCCGCTGGCAGCATTGTCGTGGAGCGTATTCGAATCGCCAGTGATCCCTGTTTCGACGATGCGCGGCAAACGACAGTGGTGGCGGGATGGCGGTTGGGGCCGGCGGCGTGCTGCCACGATCTTGCGCGAGCCTGGCCCCTATTCGTGCGTCAGATTGCCGTTGGCGTCGTATTGGTAGGCGCCTGAAAGGCCAGCGACGCTCTGCACGGCATGGGGCCGCGGGTTGCCGGCGCCCGGATAGGTGTAGATGCCGAGGTGGGTCTTGCTCAGCAGGTTGCCGATGGCGTCATACGTCTGGTCGAGCGACGCACCGCCATCGACCTGCGTGTGCGTCAGGCGGTCGGCGCCGTCATAGCCAAATGACTCGGCGTTGCCAACGCCATCCCACTGCCGCGTGCGGCGCTTGAGGCGGCCGATCTCGTCCCAGCCGTAACCGACATTCAGGCGCGATGCCTGTCCGGCGCGCAATTCGGCCTGCGTCTGCCGTCCGCTTTGCGGATGGTAGGTGTGCCATTGCACCAGCCCGTTGCCGAGCCGTTCCTGGCGCGCATGTCCGGCCGCATCTTCTTCGGTCAGCTCCCACAGGGGCAACGTGTCGCGCTTGATGCGCGGCAGGTCGCCCAGATCGCCGTACTCGTAGCCGAAGGTGCGGGGCGGCAAACTACAGTGGTGGCGGCACGGCGGTTGGGGTCGGCGGGCGCGGTCACGATCTTGCGATCCTGGCCCCTAATCGCTGGTTGAATCGCTTCGTGTTCTTAGCTTCCGCTGGCGTCGACCTCACGTCACAGATGCAGCTTCTTCCTCACTCAATAGTTCATCTGCGAACGCCTGTCGCCGCACTTCGTCAACCGAGTCGGCGCGCAGCAGAGACAGATCATTCCGCTGGCGTGCAAGCTCACGCTGTACAAAGCCATGTGACTTGATCGCGACCTCTGCGTTCGGCAATCCTGGCTGAATGCCCAGAACTCGTATCGCTGCCTGGTCGGCAGCCTCGTAGCCACGCCGTGCTGCCCAAGCAGCCTCCTGCGGCTCCGGCGTGAGCAAGCAACGAATCGCATACGCCAAGGAAGAGAGAGCGTCATCTGCCAGCGCATGGCCGATCACCCAATCGTCGCCTTCCTCAGGCAGGAAGCCCATCACCTCGTCCAGTCTTGCCGACCATGCTGCGCGATCGACCTCCGCAGCATGAAGGTCAGCCCACAACTGAACAGCAATTTCGCGCGGACGCTGCGCACTCTCTGCCCCCAATCCGAGAGCAAATCGTTCGTAGCTGCCAAGTTGCCTTGTCGCAGCCGCAGCAGCGAACGCTACCCGCGCCCGACTCGGCAGCGTCCCCAGCTCACTGACCAGCGCGTTTTCGTCAAAGCTGTGCATGTAAACTACTTCGGCCAAATGGCAGTTGTTGGACTGGTCAATTGACCACCCGATTGCTCAATGGCCGCTCTACATGTCGGGCAAATCGTTCTGGACACAGCCATCTGCGCTGGCGTCAGTCCGTTCTGCGCTGCATGCTGAAGCGCGGTCACTTCCGCGTGCGCACCAGGCAACTTCGCCGCCACTTCACCAGGCGCCATCAAGGCACGCTGCGCTGGTGACAGATCTCGACCACCTGCAGCGATAACACGTGTGCCTTCGACGGTATCCAGTGCGGCTGTCGTCCTTCGCCCTGCTGCTATCGGATCAAGCGCGCCGTGCACTGCCTCAACGCGAGCGCCTATTCCCTTTGCCGCCATCGTACCAGCTTCCGCACCGAAGCCAAGCGCCCTCGCCGCACCCGACAAGGCGCCGGCCGCGATGCCCAGCAGTCGTTCAAAGGGATGCGCGAAGACTGCGCCAAGGGCCACGTCGGAAATGGGTTGCGCAACCGCCATCTGAAACGCTGGTGACGGACGCGGTGGCGGCACCCACTCGCGCACTTCCGCGCCTGGCTCACGCGCTCGACAAGGTCCAATGCAACCCGGTACAGCCGGCTCCGAGGTCAAGGTCTGACTCGATCCGGTCGTTTCCTTGCCACTTGCTTCTTTCCCGCTCGATGTTGCGCTGGCGCTTCCGTCGCTGCCGTTGCCATTGTCCCCATCGTCTCCGGCAAATCCTGGGTGGCCCCACAGGTTCCCTTTCCACATGAACGTGCATGCCCACGGACCTTGGCATGGCTTGTCGACGACCTTGGCCCTTTCCTACCCCGTCGGATCGGTGGCATTGGTGGGGTTGTTCCACACATAGCTGTAGCGGTTCCAGCTCTGGCCGTTGTCCGGGCTTTGCACGATCGGATCGGCACTGACGAAGCGCGCGATGCGTGGATCGTAGATGCGCCCGTTCATGTGCACCAGATCCAGCCCGTCGAGCATCTCGTGGCCGGTGTAGCCCTTGTTGTCCAGCGTGCCGTCGATGTTGTCCGGCGTGGACAGGCCGTTGAGGGTGCGCCGCTTGCCCCAGGCGTCGTAGTCGAGCTTTTCCAGCCAGGCGCCGTCGCTGCCGGTCAGGCCCAGCACGCTGCCTTGCCCGTCGGTGTGCGTCCAGAGCAGTTGCGCCGCTTCGCCGCTGCGCTGGCGCTCGAAGCCGATGCCGCCGGGCCAGTAAGTTTTGACGGTGACGACGCTGGCGGTTTCTTCGATCTCCATGGCGCCGGCGTACCAGATGGTGGTGCCATCGCTGCGCAACTGCCGCGTGCGCTGCTGTTCGGCGCCGTAGCTGAACGTCGAGGTATTCCCGCCACGGGCGATCGCGAAGGGCTGGTCGAAGCTTGTCCAGGTGACCGTCGTGCCACCCGGCGCATTCCTCAGATTGCCGTTGGCGTCGTATTGGTAGGCACCTGAAAGGCCAGCGACGCTCTGCACGGCATGCGGCCGCGGGCTGCCGGTACCCGGATAGGTGTAGCTGCCGAGGTGGGTCTTGCTGGTCAGGTTGCCGATGGCGTCATACGTCTGGTCGAGCGACGCACCGCCATCGACCTGCGTGTGCGTCAGGCGGTCGGCGCCGTCGTAGCCGAAGGTCTCGCCGTTGCCGACGCCATCCCACTGCCGCGTGCGGCGCTTGAGGCGGCCGAGCTCGTCCCAGCCGTAACCGACATTCAGGCGCGATGCCTGTCCGGCGCGCAGTTCGGCCTGCGTCTGCCGTCCGCTGTGCGGATGGTAGGTATGCCATTGCACCAGCCCGTTGCCGAGCCGTTCCTGGCGTGCGCGGCCGGCGGCGTCTTCTTCGGTCAGCTCCCACAGGGTCAGGGTGTCGCGCTTGATGCGCAGCAGGTCGCCCAGGTCGCCGTACTCGTAGCCGAAGGTGCGGGCCGGCAAACCGCCGTGTCGCCACCACTGTGTTTTGAAGGCAGGTGGGCGGTCGGCGATCAGCGCTATTCAAGAGGCGTCGCTTCGGCACGGCGCCAGCGCGCGCCGGCGGTGTGCTCCGCGCAGCGAGGTAGAAAGAGGAGCCGCCGGAGGCGGCGGGGGCCACGAGCAGCGCGGAGTAACCCGCCAAGGCGCGCCGCGAATTCATCGACCTCGCGCGATGACACCGGCTCGTTCACGAGTCTTGCTCGTGGGTCGAAAATCATGTCGACCACGGCCCCTTTGATTTCCCGGCCGGCAAACTACAGTGGTGGTGGGACGGCGGTTGGCGACGGCACGGGCGGATCACGATCTTGCGCGAGCCTGGCCCCTATTCACTGCCAGCGCCAGCAGCAGTTCGGCGCTGGGGCGCGAGCGGCCGGTCTCGACAAAACTCAGGTGCCGCGGCGAGACGCCGACATCGAGCGCCAGCTCGAGCTGGCTCAGCCGCCGTCGGGCGCGCCAGTCGCGCAGCAGCGCGCCGGCGCCGGGTGAGGTGGCGGTGTCGTCGGGATGAAGTTCGTCGTCGGCATTCAGGGTCGTCATGACAGGGCCTCCGGTGCGCGGCAGCGGGCCATTGTGCATCACCGGCCCGGTCGATCGATTACCCCGCAGGTAATCATGGCTCCGCGCGCTGCGGTGCAAACTACAGTGGTGGCGGGACGGCGGTTGGCGACGGCTGGGGCTGTCACGATCTTGCGCGAGCCTGGCCCCTATTCGCAGGACTTCCTGCCGAATGATTGGTATGGCTACCGGGGGCAGGTCAGCAGGGCGGGCGTTGTCGCAAATGGCAACCGCGTTCATCGCGAAGCAGCGCTGCGGTTTCGTCAGTGATAGTCCTCAAATTCCCACGCCCCAAGCCGCGCAAGCTTCGCGGTCAGTGCCGGCCAATCATCGCCAACGCATCTCTCGCAATAGCGCTCCAATGCGCCCCTGATCTGGCGTAGATCATAAGAGAACACGAACATCATGTGCATACCCAAAACAACTTCCGGAGAAGCTCCGCGCGAATGTCGATCCATCAGCCACGTCGGAGTGCAGACCTCAAGATCAAATGACTCCGCTCCCTCTTGCCCCTCGGGACCAATCATCGCCTGAAGCAAGAATCCAAAATTCGTTGGATCAACCGGCGAGAACGTCTCCAAATCAATATCTGGGGAGTGCAACGCTTTAAGTTCTGCTCTCATGCGGCGTTCACGGTGTGATATCCAAGTGCCCATTACTTTGCCAGCGGCCTTCAGGTACCCACCGCTGTTCAAAGTTGGCCTGCGTTCCGGTGGTTGCGTATGGACTATTCGGCTTGGCAGACGGCGGCCGGAACTGTCGTAGACCGTCTTGCGAGATGAGCGTCTTGCCATCGCTCGCCGTCTTGTAGCCCTCACCTACCCAACTCTTTCCAAGAGAGTCTGCCTCAGACCTCGAAGCTGACCCTAGTCCAAAATTGCCTTTGCCTTTCGCCGCATCGCGAAGAATGCCAATCTCGTTCGCAACCTGCGATCCCCCCTTTGCGGCCAATTTTCCGCTCAAACTGGCCGCACCGCCACTCGGCGTTGCGGACAAGACGAACGATCCGATCTCCAGCGCATTCCGCGTGCCGCGGCCGAGATCATACATTGCCGACCAGTCTTCGGTCACGCTACGGTAGTCGCCCGAAAGTCCTCGCCAGAACTCGAAAGCACCGTCGCAGACAAAGCAGGATTCCGGAATCCTCGGCTGTGCCCATCCTTGGCGAATGAACTCGTCCGTGCTGATGGTTGCGCTCGCACCCGACGTGTCGCGCGTGACTTGCGCGCTATTCGCCGATCCCGCCGCGTCCGGGTTCAACGTGCTCGCGCCGTTCGTCGGGCTTTGATACCGCACGCCCCAATACGGATTGGCCTTGACGATGCAGTCGTATCCTGTGCACCTCTTCGGCTCATTCGTCGGCGGCGGCTTCTGCTCTTCCTTGCCTCTGTCGGTGGGCACGTTCTGCAACCCCGTCGGATCGGTGGCATTGGTGGGGTTGTTCCACACATAGCTGTAGCGGTTCCAGCTCTGGCCGTTGTCCGGGCTTTGCACGATCGGATCGGCACTGACGAAGCGCGCGATGCGTGGATCGTAGATGCGCCCGTTC
>JBGARB010000128.1:0-4119 GCA_044230495.1 Rhodocyclaceae bacterium | reverse complement strand
GGGTGTGTCATTGGCGTCACGGTCCAGCCGCAATCCCAACCATTCGAGCGCGCCGGCGATGCGCTGACGGATGGCGGCGGCGTAGGTACCGATGCCACCGGTGAACACCAGCGCATCGAAGCCGCCCAACACGCCGGCCAGCGCGCAGATCTCGCGGACCGCGCGATAGCAGAACAACTCGACGGCTTCGGCAGCCTGCGGCTGGCGGCTCGCCAGCAGCTCGCGCATGTCCGCCGAGATTCCCGATACGCCAAGCAGGCCGCTGCGTCGGTAGAGCAGGTCCTCCAGCGCATCGGCATCCATGCCATGGGCCCGCTGCAGGTAGATCAGCACGCCGGGATCGATCGCTCCGCAACGCGTGCCCATCATCAGGCCGTCGAGTGCGGAGAACCCCATCGACGTGGCCACGCTGCGCAGCCCGTGCATGGCGCACAGCGATGCGCCGGCACCCAGATGCGCGACGATCACGCGACCGCCGGCCCTGTCGCCGGCCAAGGTCGGCAGCACGTGGGCGACGTGCTCGTACGACAAACCATGAAAGCCGTAGCGTCGCACGCCCTCGGCGGCATACGCGCGCGGCAGCGCAAACCATTGCGCCGCTTCCGCCTGCGTGCGGTGGAACGCGGTATCGAAGCAGGCCACTTGCGGCACGTCGGGCAGCACGGACGACACGGCGCGCACGCCGGCCAGGTTGGCCGGTTGATGCAGCGGCGCCAGCGGGGTCAGCGCCTCCAAGCGGTGCAGCGCGGCCTCGTCGATGACGACGCTGTCGGCAAACGCCGTGCCGCCATGCACGATGCGATGACCGATGGCCGCCACCTGCGACGCGGCGTGCTGCTTCAGCGCATCGAGGACGGCAAGCAGCGCTCCAGCATGCGGGGAGCCGCCGGCCAGCCGCAGCGGCTGGTCGCGTCCGCCGAACACGAGCCGCGCCCCGGCCGGATCATTGAGGCCGGAGGCCTCGCCGCGCAAGGTCGCCGGACCGTCAGACCATGGAAACAGCGCGAACTTGAGAGACGACGAGCCGGCGTTCAGCGTCAGGATCGAAGAAGCGCTGCCGGCCGCGTCCATCAGTTCGTCGCGTTGCTGCCGTGCTTGGCCATGACGACGGCCAGCGCCGTCGATGCCAGGCGCGATTCGGCGCTGTCGGCGCGGCTGGTGAGCACGATCGGTACCCGCGCGCCGAGCACGATCCCTGCGGAGAGCGCGTCGGCCAGGTATTCCAGCTGCTTGGCCAGCATGTTGCCCGATTCGATGTCCGGCACGAGCAGGATGTCGGCCTGCCCGGCCACCGCCGAGCGGATGCCCTTGGCATTGGCGGCGGCGCGCGAAATGGCGTTGTCGAAGGCCAGCGGGCCGTCGATCACCGCGCCGCGGATCTGCCCGCGGTCGGCCATCTTGCACAGCGCCGCGGCATCAACCGTGGCGCGCATCTTCGGATTGACCGTCTCGACCGCGGCGAGGATCGCCACCTTGGGATCGGAAACGCCCAGCATGCGCGCCAGATCGACCGCGTTCTGCACGATGTCGGCCTTCTCGGCCAGCGAGGGCTCGACGTTGATCGCCGCGTCAGTGATCAGCAGCAGGCGCGGATAGGTCGGCACGTCCATCAGGAAGACGTGGCTGACGCGCCGCTCCGTGCGCAGGCCGGTGACATTGTCGATCACCTCGCTCATCAACTCGTCGGTATGCAAGGCGCCTTTCATCAATGCGGCGACCTGGCCTTCGCGTGCCAGCGCCACCGACGTGGCCGCCGCCGCATGGCTGTGCGGCACATTCACGAAGCGGCATTCGGCCAGATCGAGCTGGTTGGCGTCTGCGATGGCACGGATGCGCGATTCCGGGCCGACCAGGGTGGGGACGATCAGACCGCGGTCACGCGAGAGCAGGGCGCCCTTGAGCGACTCGGCGTCGCAGGGATGCACGACGGCCATCGAGATCGTCGGCAGGCCCTCGGTGATGCGCAGCAGCCGCTCATAGCGCGTCTTGTGGGTCAACGTGAGCTTGAGTTCGGGCAGCGCGGCGCGGGCGCGGCGGATGCGCTCCGTCGGCGCCTGTACCTCGGCCTTGCCGGCGATGACCGTCTCGCCATCCTGGTTGGTGCAATGGCAGTCGAGGATCAAATGCTTGTTGTGTTCGAACTTGCGCTCGCAGGTGACGCTGACGGTGAGCGTGTCGCCCACGCGCAAGGGGCGCGCGAAGTGCAGGGACTGGTCGACATAGATAGTGCCCGGGCCGGGGAACTGGGTGCCGAGCACGGTCGAAATCAGCGCGCCGCCCCACATGCCGTGGGCGATGACCTCGCGAAAGGTGGACGAGCGCGCGTATTCGGGATCGACGTGCGCCGGGTTCATGTCGCCCGAGAGGATGGCGAAGACCTGAATGTCTTCGGGGCGCAGGGTTCGTGAAAGGACGGCGCGATCGCCAATGGCGATCTCGTCGAAGGTGCGGTTGACGATGATGCCGTCGTCGAGGGGAAGGGCTACGTTCATGTCTTTTTTGTGTGGTTGCTGGCTGCCACCCCATTTTCACCCAGGGTGACTGCAACAATATTGCACTGCATCAAAACAAATGTCGAGCCATGCCCGACCTGTGCGCGACGGGGCGACGCGCCGCCGCCACAATCGCCCCCGACGCCAGCGGCAAGGCCCTACCGCCGTACCGCCACCACTGTAGTTTGCGTGCCGGCAGTGTGGCGAATCTTCCCTTGAAATCAAAGGCCCAAACGGAGTAGGATGAAACCGCAGACGATCACAGGAGGCTGCCGTCATGGAAATCGGATCGGTTACCGGCAATACCAACACTTTCGCGCCCCCGCAAGGCCAACGCAGCGAGCAAACGCAGCGCGCCGAACGTCCCGAATCGCCGCCCGCACAGGCGCAGCGTGCCGAGCGCAATCGCGACGAGGCGCAGCAGTCGGCGCCGGTCGTCAATGCCCAGGGCCAGCGCACGGGGACCATCGTCAATACCTCCGCATAGACAGGCAATACGGGAGCGTGACATGGTGACGGCGGTAGGCAACGGCGCGGCAGTCGTTCAGGCCGGGCTGGTGCAACTCAAGGTGCAGCAGGCGCAACGGCAGGCTGATCGTGCCGAAGACGCGGCGCGCGTGCTGAGCCAGCAAGCGGCCCGGGCGCGCAACGACGCGGATCGCGCGGTGGCAGTCGCACAACGCCTCGGCATCGAATCCGACCGCGCCAGTTCGGCCGCCGGTCAGGCACGGCAAGGGCTGGCCGCATTGCGGACGGCCACTCAGGCCGCCGACCGGCTCTCGCGCGCCTTCGACCGCGTTGCCGGAGGCGCCACTGGCGCAACGGCACGGCAGGGCGACGCGACGCCCAAGGTGCCGGCGGCGCCGGCACCCGCCGCGGCGACCGCGTCGGTCGGGCCGGGTACGCAAATCAACAGTCAGGGACAAACCACCGGCCGTCTGGTCGACGTCGCTGCCTGATCCGCGCAAGGCTCAGGCCATCGGCACCTGCTTGCCGATCGGCAAATCGCGCACCCGCACCTTCATCAACCTGAACAGCGCATTGCACAACGCGGGTGCCGCCAACGGCATCGACACATCGGTGACACCGCCGGGCTCGGCCTCGCTGGAGATGACCTGCACGTGCACCCGCGGCATCTGTGCCATGGTCAGCACCGGCGAATCGGAGAATCCCGTCTGCTTCACCCGACCGCGCGCGACATCGATGCGCGCGTGAATGGCCGCTTCGAGGCCGGCGACGACGCCGCCTTCGGTGAGTTGGCGGATCGTCTCGGGATGGACCGCCCGGCCGCAATTGATCGCGCACCATGCATTGGTCATCGCGATGCGACCATCGGCGCGGCGGGCGACCTCGACCACCAGCGCGCACACCGCGCCGTAGCACTGATGCATGGCCAGGCCGACGGCGCGCCCGGCAGGGCGCTTGCGTCCCCAGTTCGATTCGATGGCGACGGCATCGAGCACAGCCAGGTGGCGTGGTGCATTTGCCAGCAGCGCGCGGCGCAAGGCCAGCGGATCGCGCGCCAGTGCATGGGCCACTTCGTCCACGAAGGATTCGACGAAGAACGCTTGCGCCAGGTGGCCACCTCCCCGCCCGCGGCCGATGGGTGCCGTCGTCAATGTCTTGT
>JBGARB010000047.1:0-18927 GCA_044230495.1 Rhodocyclaceae bacterium | reverse complement strand
GCCGGTGCATCCCAGCGCACGAACGGATTGGTCGCCGCTTCGTCGGCCAGCGTGAACGGCACGGTCGGCCGGCGGGCGTCGCGGGCTTCGCGCACGGCCGCCTCGCGGTCGGCGATCGCGGCGTTGTCCGGCTCCACGACGCGGGCGAAGCGCAGGTTGGATTGCGTGTATTCGTGTGCGCAATACGCGCGCGTGGCGGCCGGCAGCGCCATCAGCGCGGCGAGCGAGGCCTGCATCTGCGCCGGCGTGCCCTCGAACAGCCGCCCGCAGCCGGCGGCGAACAGCGTGTCGCCGCAGAACACGGCGCCGGCGGCTTCCAGCGCTGGGCCATAATAGGCAAGGTGTCCGGCGGTATGGCCGGGGACGGCAATGACATCCAGGGCTATGTCGAGCGCGGGCAGCACGATCCGCTCGCCGCCGGCCGCTCGCTGCGTCAGGCCGTCGATGGGCTCGGCGGCGGGGCCGATGATGAACGGTCCGTCGCGCCAGGGTGCCTGGGCGGCGAGGGCCGCGAGGCCCCCGACGTGGTCGCCGTGGTGATGCGTCACCAGCACGGCGGCCAGCCGGGCGTCGTTGGCCGCGAGGAAGGCCAGCACGGGGCCGGCCTCGCCCGGGTCGACGACGACCACGTCGCGGCCGCGACGCAGTGCCCAGATGTAGTTGTCCTCGAAGGCCGGGATGCCGGTGATGGTGATGGTGTGGTTCATGAGGTGGGCGGGCAGTTATGTCGATCCAAGGTTTCGAGGACTGGTTGCAAACGCAGGCGGGGCAGTATGTGCTGGCATGGGAGCAATCGCGCCATGATGCGCTGGTGGCCGATATTTTCGGCTTCAATGCGGTGCAATTGTCGCTGCCGGGCTGCGATTTTCTGCGCGCCAACCGCATGCCGCTGCGCCAGCGCTGCGACGACGGCCGCACCAGCGCGCGCGTCGATGTGCGCGCCGACCTGCATCATCTGCCGTTCGCCAGCGCCAGCGTCGACCTGGTGGTGATGCCGCATGCGCTCGAATTCGACGACAACCCGCATCAGGTCTTGCGCGAGGTCGAGCGCGTGCTGGTGCCGGAGGGTCAGGTCCTGATCTGCGGTTTCAATCCGCTCAGTCTGTGGGGCTTGCGTCGCCAGCTCACGCGCTACCCCGCTGCCGCGCCCTGGCGTGGCGAATACATCGCACCGGGGCGCCTGCGCGACTGGCTGGTGCTGCTGGGTTTCGAGGTCCAGCCGGCGCTCTTCGGTTGCTACGCGCCGCCTTTCGACCAGGAAAAGTGGCTGCGCCGCTTCGCCTGGAGCGAAACCCTCGGTCGGCGCAGCGTCGCCCCGGCCGGCGCGGTTTATATTGCACAGGCCACCAAGCGCCAGCACGGCCTGCGTCTCATCACACCGGTCTGGCAGGACCGCAAGGCCCGCGCCAAGGCCCTCGTCACCGTTACCCAACGCATCGACCAATGACCCTTCCCGAAGCACCCGCCGGCGACGCCGTCGATATCTACACCGATGGCGCCTGCAGCGGCAATCCGGGGCCGGGCGGCTGGGGCGCCATCCTCGTCCAGGGCGCGACGCAGCGCGAGCTGTACGGCTCCGCCGCCGATACCACCAACAACCGCATGGAGCTGACCGCCGTCATCGAAGCCCTGCGCGCCTTGAAGCGGCCGGTGCGCGCGCGCGTGCACACCGATTCGCAGTACGTGCAGAAGGGCATCAGCGAGTGGATTCACGGCTGGAAGCGGCGCGGCTGGAAGACGGCGGACAAGTCCCCCGTGAAGAACGAAGACCTGTGGCGCGCGCTGGACGATCTGGCGCGCGGGCATCGCGTCGAATGGCTGTGGGTCAAGGGGCATGCCGGCCATCCCGAAAACGAACGCGCGGATGCGCTGGCACGGCAGGGCGTGGCCGACGTGAAGCGGGCATGAACGTCCATCGTCAGGTCGTGCTCGATACCGAGACCACGGGGCTGGACTGGCGCACGGGCGACCGCGTGATCGAGATCGGCTGCGTCGAATTGCGTGGCCGCCAGGTGGCCGAGGCGCGCTTCCACTGCTACCTCAACCCGGAGCGCGAGGTCGCCGCCGGCGCTGTCAGCGTCCACGGTCTGACCGACGAGTTCCTTGCCGACAAGCCGAAGTTCCGCGACGTGGCGGCCGACTTCGCCGATTTCATCCGCGGCGCCCAGCTCATCATCCACAACGCCTCCTTCGATGTCGGCTTCCTCGACAACGAACTGGCATTGGCCGGGTGCGAGCGGCTTGCGTCGATCTGCGGCGTCGAGGTGATCGACACGCTGCGCATGGCCCGCGACATGCGACCCGGACGCAAGAACAGCCTCGATGCGCTGTGCGTCGAATTCGGCATCGACAACACCAATCGCCAGTGGCACGGCGCGCTGCTCGACGCCGAACTGCTGGCCGAGGTCTATCTGGCGATGACGCGCGGACAGAATTCGCTGGCCATCGATTTCGACCAGCCCCGGCGCACGCGCCGCGTCGACGCGCCACGGCCGCCGCTGGTCGTCCGCCGTGCCAGCAGCGAGGAGTTGGCCGAGCACGCGCGCGTACTGGCCGAAATCGCCAAGGAAAGCAAGGGCAAATGCCTGTGGCAGGCGCTGGAAGGAGAAACCGCATGAAGCTCACGCAATTGTTCGCCGTCGTCGGCGCGTCGTTTGCCTTGTACGCCGCGCTGCCGGTCGGCGCCGCTTCACCGCCGGCGGCGGCGCCGGGCATTGCGTGGATCGAGGGGCGCCGCGAGGCCGATGTCGATGCCGCCTTTGCACGGGCGAAAAAGGCCGCGCAGCCGGTGCTGCTGTACTGGGGCGCGGCATGGTGCCCGCCCTGCAACCACCTCAAGTCCACGCTGTTCAACCGGCAGGATTTCATCGCGCTGACGCGCAACCTCGTGCCCGTATACCTCGACGGCGATTTGCCCGGTGCGCAAAAGCTGGGCACGCGCTTCAAGGTCGTCGGCTATCCGACGCTGCTGCTATTTGCGCCGGACGGCAGCGAGATCACCCGCCTGCCTGGCGAAGCCGACCATGCACGCGTCATTGACGTGTTGCAACGTGGCCTGGCCGGCGGCCGGCCCACCCGCGCGGTGCTCGCCGATGCCCGCGCCGGCAAGCCGTTGGCCGCCGGCGAATGGCAGTCGCTGGCGTTCTACTCATGGTGGACCGATGAATCACAGCTGATGCCGACCGCAGAACGCAGCGCCGTGCTGCTCGATCTGGCCGGCCGGGCGGCGGGCAGCGATGCCGCGGCGGCGATGCGACTGTGGCTGTTCGCGCTAGCCACGCGCCAGGTCGCCAGCGGCGCCGCCGCGCCGGAAGCGGACCGCCAGCGTCTGACGACGATGCTTGCCGACGGAGCGACCACGAGGGCGCACGCCGACATCGTCGCCAATGGCGCCGCCGACATCGTGCGCGCGCTGTCCGAAGTGGGCAGTGCCGAGCGTGCTGCGCTGATCGCCGCCTTTGATGCCGCATTGGCGCGGCTGCAGGCCGACGCGACGCTCGCGCGCTCGGATCGCGCCGGCGCGCTCACCGCACGCATCAACCTGGCGCGCATCGAGGCCGGCGACACGCTCGCGCCACCGATGCCGCCGGCATTGCTCGCCGATGCGCGCGAGATGGCCCGGCGTTTCGACGCCGAGATCGTCAGCGGCTACGAGCGGCAGGCGGTGATGACCGAGCTGGGTTATCAGTTGCGCCAGGCCGGCCTCGTTGCCGAAAGCGATGCGCTGCTGACGGAAAACCTCAAGAAGAGCCATTCGCCGTATTACCTGATGAGCCAGCTCGGTGGCAACGCCAAGGCACAGGGTCGCAAGGCGGAGGCGCTCGACTGGTACGAGCGTGCGTGGAAGGAGAGCCGTGGCCCGGCCACCCGCCTGCAATGGGGCGCGGCCTACGTGCAGGCGCTCTTCGATCTGGCGCCGGAAAATGCCGACCGCATCGAGGCGGCGGTCGCCGGCGTCTTCGACGACGCCCGCAAGGATCCTGGCGCGTTCTACGAACGCAGCCTGCGCTCGATGAAGCGCATCACCGCGCGCCTCGCCAACTGGGAGGAGCGCGAACCGGGTGCGCCGCTGCTCGCGCGACTGCGCGCGCGCCTGGATGGCGTGTGCAAGGCGCTGCCGGCAAGCGACCCGCAGCGCGCGGCGTGTGCCGGCGTGTGGCCGTCACTGTAGGTCGAGCGCCGTTCCGCCACCACTGTAGTTTCAGGCGCCGTTCCAAGCGCACTACATTGCGGCGCCAGCGCTTGCGCCGCTGAGCGGGCGCGCCAAAAGCATGCGCCGGCACACGGGCAGCGCCCTCTCGTGGTGCCCTGCTCGACGTGTGGCGCCTGCCTTGTCTGGCCGCTTCCCGTGCTAAGCCGCTGATTGCAGTCACCAAGGCGACGATTGCGGCAGGTTGGCACGCAATTCGCAATGCTTGGATTGTCGCGGCTACCGCGCACCTCCATCCACCATCCTGGGAGAAACATCCATGCAGCGTCGCAACTTCATCCGTGTCACGGCAGTCGCCGCCGCGTTGGCCGCTTCTGGTCTGCTGTCCGCTCCTGCCGTCGCCGCCGATACCATAAAGGTCGGCATCCTTCATTCGTTGTCCGGCACCATGGCGATCTCGGAAACCGCGCTGAAGGAAACGGCGCTGATGACCATCGCAGAGATCAACGCCAAGGGCGGCGTGCTGGGCAAGCAACTCGAGCCGGTGGTGGTCGACCCGGCCTCGAACTGGCCGCTGTTCGCAGAGAAGGCGCGCCAACTGCTGACGCAGGACAAGGTTGCGGTGACCTTCGGCTGCTGGACATCGGTGTCGCGCAAATCGGTGAACCCGGTTTACAAGGAACTCAACGGCCTGCTGTTCTACCCGGTGCAGTATGAAGGCGAGGAACTGGAAAAGAACGTCTTCTACACCGGCGCCGCGCCCAACCAGCAGGCGATCCCGGCGGTCGAATACCTGATGAGCAAGGACGGTGGCTCGGCCAAGCGCTTCGTGCTGCTCGGCACCGACTACGTCTATCCGCGCACGACGAACAAGATCCTGCGCGCCTTCCTCAAGAGCAAGGGTGTAGCTGATGCCGACATCATGGAGGACTACACCCCCTTCGGCCACAGCGACTACCAGACCATCATCGCCAAGATCAAGAAGTTCGCCTCCGAAGGCAAGAAGACGGCGGTGGTGTCCACCATCAACGGCGATTCCAACGTGCCGTTCTACAAGGAACTGGGCAACGCCGGCCTCAAGGCCACCGACGTGCCGGTGGTCGCTTTCTCGGTGGGTGAAGAGGAATTGCGCGGCGTCGATACCAAGCCGCTGGTCGGTCATCTGGCGGCATGGAACTACTTCCAGTCGGTGAAGAATCCGACCAATGACGCCTTCATCAAGATGTACAAGGACTGGGCGGCCAAGCAGAAGCTGCCGAACGCCGCCACCGTCGTCACCAATGACCCGATGGAGGCCACCTATGTTGGTATCCACATGTGGAAGCAGGCAGTCGAGAAGGCCAAGTCGACGGACGTCGACAAGGTCATCGCCGCCATGGCCGGCCAGACCTTCAAGGCGCCGTCCGGCTTCGACATCAAGATGGACGAAAAGAACCACCACCTGCACAAGCCGGTGTTCATCGGCGAAGTGAAGGCCGACGGGCAGTTCAATGTCGTGTGGAAGACCAAGGGTCCGGTCAAGGCCGCCCCGTGGTCGCCCTATATCCCCGGCAACGACAAGAAGAAGGACGAGCCTGAAGCGAAGTAAGGCACTGCGCGGCGCGCCGGTGGATGGCGCGCCGCTCCTTCGGACTGCACGGTCAGGCAGCGCTTGCAGCGTCGCCGGGACCGCTCGCGGATGGATACCACCGGCACCTGCACCCGTACATGCGCGCGCTTTTCATCCTGCTGATCTGCTGGTTGCCGCTGCTTGGACATGCTGCGGTCGATCCGGCCCTTGTCGAGCGATTGGCCGCCGAGGATTCGGATGAAAAGATCGCCGCCATCCAGGCAATTGCGCAACGTGCGGACACCGATGCGGCCAACTTGCTGTCGTCGCTTGACGACGGCAGCCTGCGCGCCGCGGATGGCAGCGACATCGTGCTCAACAACCGCGTTCGCGGCGAGCTCGCCAATGCCCTGGCCGGGCTGCGGCTACTGGATGCCGATCCGACCGTCAGAAAGGCTGCGGCGCTCGAGCTGCAAACCGGCGCCAGTCCCGCGCTGGTGCCGCTTCTTGCGCGCGCCCTGGCGAAGGAAACCGACGCCTCGATCAAGGCGCTGCTGAGTGCGGCGCATGCACAGGCGAGTCTGGGCAGCGACCTGCCTATGGTCCGCCTCGCCGCGGTCAAGGCGCTGGCCGCGGCGCCCAGCCCGCATGCGCGCAACCTGTTGCGCCCCTTGACGCAGGATGCGGGCGAGCCCGACGTCGCCGTGCGCCAGGCCGCGCGGCAGTCGTTGCGCGTGATCGAGTCGCGCCTGGCTGTCGGCGAGAACCTGGCTCGTGTGTTCACGGGCCTGTCGCTTGGCAGCATCCTGCTGCTGGCGGCGTTGGGTCTAGCGATTACCTATGGGGTCATGGGCGTCATCAACATGGCACACGGCGAGTTGCTGATGGTCGGCGCCTATGCCACTTATGCGGTGCAAGGCGTGTTCCGCGCCTATCTGCCGGCCTGGGTCGATGCCTATGTGGTCGCGGCGATCCCGGTCGCCTTCTTCGCGGCGGCGGCGGTCGGCATCGCGCTCGAACGGACGGTCATCCGCTACCTCTACGGCCGGCCGCTGGAGACCTTGCTGGCGACCTGGGGCCTGTCGCTGATCCTGATCCAGGCGGCGCGCGTGCTCTTCGGTGCGCAGAACGTCGAGCTGGCCAATCCGGCGTGGATGTCGGGCGGCGTCGAACCGATGCCCGGCATGGTGCTGCCTTGGAACCGCATCGCCATCATCGGCTTCGCACTCGGTGTGCTGCTGCTGGTCTGGCTGTTGATGACACGCACACGGCTGGGAATGTTCGTGCGCGCGGTGACGCAGAATCGGCCGATGGCCGGCTGCGTCGGCGTGCACACGGCAAAGATCGATACGCTGGCCTTCGGCCTCGGCGCCGGCATCGCCGGCCTGGGCGGCGTCGCACTGTCGCAGATCGCCAACGTCGGCCCGGACATGGGGCAGGGCTACATCGTCGATAGCTTCATGGTTGTCGTGCTCGGCGGCGTCGGCCAGCTTGCCGGCGCGGTGTGGGCTGCGCTCGGTCTGGGCGTCGTGACCAAGTTCATCGAAGGCTGGGCGGGCGCGGTGGTCGCCAAAATCGTCGTGCTGGTTTTCATCGTGGTCTTCATCCAGAAGCGTCCGCAGGGGCTGTTCGCCCTTAAAGGCCGTTTCGTCGAATCGTGAGAACGCCACTGTTCCTGCGCTTTGTGCAGGCAACGCCGCGCGGCGGCTGGGTTGCGCTGGCAACGAGTGCGGCGCTCGCCTTCATCGTCCTGCCCGTGCTGCATCTGGCCTTGCCGGCGGGGCATCCGTTGCATGTATCAACCTTCGTCATCACGCTGGTCGGCAAGATCATGTGCTATGCCGTCGTCGCCGTGGCGATGGACCTGATCTGGGGCTATGCCGGCATCCTGTCGCTGGGCCATGGCCTGTTTTTCGCGCTCGGCGGCTACGCCTTCGGCATGTACCTGATGCGCCAGATCGGCCGCGACGGATCCTATCAATCCGATCTGCCGGACTTCATGGTGTTCCTCGACTGGAAGGAACTGCCCTGGTACTGGATCGGCTCGGACTCGTTCTTCTGGGCGCTCTTTCTGGTTGCCGCCGTGCCGGCGCTGGTGGCCTTCGTGTTCGGCTTCTTCGCCTTCCGCTCGCGCATCAAGGGCGTCTACTTCTCGATCATCACGCAGGCGCTCACCTTCGCCGCGATGCTGCTGTTCTTCCGCAACGAAACCGGCTTCGGCGGCAACAACGGCTTCACCGATTTCAAGCGCATCCTCGGCCAGTCGGTCACCTCGCCCGAAATGCGTGTGCTGCTCTTCGCACTTTCCGCGGCGCTGCTGATGAGCACGCTGCTGGTCGGGCGCTATCTCGCCGCGTCGAAGTTCGGCCGCGTTCTGGCGGCGATCCGCGATGCCGAGTCGCGCGTCATGTTCCTCGGCTACGACCCGCTGTGGTACAAGCTCGGCATCTGGACGTTCTCGGCGCTGCTGTGCGGGCTGGCCGGCGCGCTCTATGTGCCGCAGGTCGGCATCATCAACCCGGGCGAGATGTCGCCGGCGAATTCGATCGAAATCGCCATCTGGGTGGCGGTCGGCGGCCGCGGCACGCTGGTCGGGCCGGTGATCGGCGCGGCGCTGGTGAACCTGTCGAAGAGCTTTTTCACGCAGACGTTTCCGGACTACTGGCTGTTCTTTCTCGGCGCGCTGTTCGTCGCCGTGACCTTGTGGCTGCCCGACGGCATCGCCGGCCTGTGGCAACGCTGGCGGGCGCGGGGGAAGACATGAACCTGTCTGCAGAGAACCAAAATGACCAGGCGTGGAGTGGCGGTGCGCCTGTCGCCCGCGTGGCGACGCCGGGTGAGGTGGACATCAGTCATGGCGTGATTCTCTATCTTGAGGACATCACGGTCAGTTTCGACGGCTTCAAGGCGCTCAACGGCCTCAACCTCGCCATCGACGCCGGCGAACTGCGCTGCATCATCGGACCCAACGGCGCCGGCAAGACGACGATGATGGACGTCATCACCGGCAAGACGCGGCCCGATGCCGGTCGCTGCTTCTTCGGCCAGACGCTGGACCTGACGCGGATGCGCGAGGCCGAGATCGCGCATGCCGGCATCGGCCGCAAGTTCCAGAAACCGACGATCTTTGAAAATCTCTCGGTGTTCGAGAACCTCGAACTGGCGCTGAAGACAGACAAGCGCGCACGCATCAGCCTTTTTGCGCGGCTCGGCGACGAACAGCGCGACCGCATTGCCGAGACCTTGCGGCTGATCCGGCTCGACACTGAGGCGGCGCGGCCGGCCGGACTGCTGTCGCACGGCCAGAAGCAGTGGCTGGAGATCGGCATGCTGCTGGTGCAGGATCCCAAGCTGCTGCTGCTCGACGAGCCGGTGGCCGGCATGACCGACGACGAAACGGCACGCACGGGCGAGCTATTCAAGTCCCTGGCCGGCCGGCATTCGCTGGTGGTCGTCGAACACGACATGGCCTTCATCGAGCAGTTGGGCGGCAAGGTCACGGTGCTGCACGAGGGCGCGGTGCTGGCCGAAGGCGACCTCGCCGCCGTGCAGAATGACGAACGCGTGATCGAAGTCTATCTGGGGCGCTGACGATGCTCGCGGTCAATGGCCTGAACCAGTACTACGGCGGCAGCCACATCCTGCGCGATGTCGCCTTCGAGGCGCCGATGGGCAAGGTGACGGCGCTGCTTGGCCGCAACGGCGTCGGCAAGACGACGCTGCTGCGCTGCCTGATGGGGCTCGTGCCGGCGCGGACGGGGCAGATCCGTTTCGACGGCCGCGACATCACGACGCTGGCATCGCACCTGCGGGTACGGCACGGCATCGGCTACGTGCCGCAGGGACGGGAAATATTCCCGCGCCTGACGGTGGAGGAAAACCTCCTGATGGGCATGGCCGGCTTGTCCGGCCGACGCAAGCTGCCCGCACGGATCTTCGAGTTGTTTCCGGTGCTGGGCAGCATGCTCAACCGGCGCGGCGGCGACCTGTCCGGCGGCCAGCAGCAGCAACTGGCCATCGGCCGGGCCCTTGCCATGGAGCCGCGCCTGCTGATCCTCGATGAGCCGACTGAGGGCATCCAGCCGTCGATCATCAAGGATATCGAACGCGCCATCCGCGTCGTCGCCGCCAGCCGACCCGCGCTTGCCGCCGCCGCGAGTACCGGCAACGAGCGTCAGGAAGTCATGGACGCGATCCGCCAGGTCGCCGCAACCGGTGAAGTGGCCATCCTGCTCGTCGAGCAGTACTACGATTTCGCCCGCGCGCTGGCCGACCAGTATCTCGTGATGGAGCGCGGCGAGATCATCCTGCGCGGGGCGGGTACGGACATGGAGCGTGACCGGGTCCGCGACCGCCTGGCCGTATGATGCGGCCATGCAACCCGTCGATGCCTTTCTGGCTGGCGCCTGGCGCGCCCACCTCGATCTCCGATTCGCTGTGCGCGGCGAAGGCGATGAACGGCGCACCGCACTTGCGCGCGTTGCCCATCACGGCCCGCTGCGGGTACAGAAGCCGCTTTATCCCGAGGGGCCGACCTGCTGCCACGCCATCGTGCTGCATCCGCCGGGTGGTATCGCCGGCGGCGACACGCTGGACATCGACATTGCCGCCGGCCACGGCGCGCATGCCTTCCTCACGACGCCCGGTGCCGGCAAGTGGTATCGCACGACGGGCGCCGAGGCAGCGCAGCGCATTTCGATCGATGTCGGGGCCGATGCCGTCGTCGAGTGGTGGCCGCAGGAGAGCATCGTCTTCGACTCGGCGCACGCGCGCATGTCGACGCAAGTCGACCTGGCGGTCGGCGCCCACTACATCGGCGTCGAAATCCTGTGCCTCGGGCGGCGCGCCAGCGGTGAGTCCTTCACGCACGGCAACCTGCGCCTGGCCACCGACATCCGCATGGATGGAGCGCCGCTGTGGCACGAGCGCGGCCACCTCGAAGGCGGCAGCGGGCTGCTGCATTCGCCGATCGGACTCGACGGCTTCACGGTGTGCGCTACATGGCTGGCGGCCGGTAGCGACATCGATGCCGCGACGCTGGCGGCCTGCCGAGCTGCGACCACCGCGGAGGCCGACGCCCGATGCGCGGTGACGGCAATGCCGAAACTGATGGTCGGACGCTATCTTGGTCATTCGGCCGAGGCGGCGCGCGCGTGGTGCGTATCACTGTGGCGCGTGGTGCGCCCGGCGCTGCTCGGCCGCGAGGCAGCCATTCCTCGCATCTGGCATTCGTGATGGAGAACGCATGGAACTGACCCCCCGCGAAAAGGACAAGTTGCTCATCTTCACGGCCGCGTTGCTCGCCGAGCGACGTCGCGCCCGCGGCCTCAAGCTCAATTATCCGGAGGCGGTGGCGTTCATCACCGCCGGCATCCTCGAAGGCGCGCGCGATGGCCAATCCGTGGCGGCCCTGATGTCCTCGGGAGCGACGCTGCTGTCGCGGGACGACGTGATGGAGGGTGTGGCGGATATGATCCCGGAGATCCAGGTCGAAGCGACCTTCCCGGATGGCACCAAGCTCGTCACTGTCCACAACCCCATTGCATGAGGTCAGCGCGATGATTCCCGGCGAAATGCGCATCGAATCCGGCGAGATCGAACTCAATGCCGGCCGCCGCACGATCACCCTGGCGGTCGCCAACACGGGCGACCGGCCGATCCAGGTCGGCTCGCACTACCACTTCGCGGAGACCAACGACGCGTTGCAGTTCGACCGCGCCGCGGCGCGCGGCATGCGGCTCAACATTGCCGCCGGCACGGCCGTGCGGTTCGAGCCAGGCCAGACACGCACCGTCGAACTGGTCGACTACGCCGGCGCGCGCAAGGTGTTCGGCTTCAAGGGCCGTGTGATGGGAGCACTGTCATGAAGATCAGCCGTCAGGCCTATGCGGAGATGTTCGGGCCGACCGTGTACGCGAACAGGGGCGATCGCGTGCGGCTGGCCGATACAGACCTGTGGATCGAAGTCGAGCGCGATTTCACGATTCCCGGCGATGAAGTCAAGTTCGGCGGCGGCAAGGTCATCCGCGACGGCATGGGTCAGGGCCAGGCGTGTTCGGGCGACGTGGCCGACACGGTGATCACCAACGCGCTGATCGTCGATGCCGTCATCGGCATCGTCAAGGCCGACATCGGACTCAAGGGCGGCATGATCTGGCGCATCGGCAAGGCCGGCAACCCGGACGTGCAGCCCGGCGTGACGATACCCATCGGCGCCGGCAGCGAAGTGATCGCCGGCGAAGGCATGATCGTCACCGCCGGCGGCATCGACAGCCACATCCATTTCATCTGCCCGCAGCAGATCGACGATGCGCTGATGAGCGGCGTCACCACGATGATCGGCGGCGGCACCGGGCCGGCGACCGGCACCTTCGCCACCACCTGCACGCCGGGGCCCTGGCACATCCGCGCCATGCTGTCCGCCGCTGAAGCGTTTCCGATGAACCTCGGCTTCCTCGGCAAGGGCAACGTGTCCTTGCCGGCGCCGCTCGTCGAACAGGTGGCCGCGGGCGCCATGGGGCTGAAGCTGCATGAGGACTGGGGCACGACGCCGGCGGCCATCGACAACTGCCTTGCCGTGGCCGACGACATGGACGTGCAGGTGGCGATCCACACCGATACGCTCAACGAATCGGGCTTCGTCGAGACGACGCTCGCCGCCTTCAAGGGCCGCACCATCCACACCTTCCATACCGAAGGCGCGGGCGGTGGTCATGCGCCGGACATCATAAGAGCCGCCGGCCTGCCCAACGTGCTGCCCAGTTCCACCAACCCGACGATGCCCTATACGGTGAATACCATTGACGAGCATCTCGACATGCTGATGGTCTGCCACCACCTCGATCCCGCGATCGCAGAGGACATCGCCTTCGCCGAATCGCGCATCCGCCGCGAGACCATCGCCGCCGAAGACATCCTGCATGACCTCGGCGCGTTCTCGATGATGTCGTCCGATTCGCAGGCCATGGGGCGCGTCGGCGAAGTCATCATCCGCACCTGGCAGACGGCGCACAAAATGAAGACGCAGCGCGGCGCGCTCAAGGAAGACAGCGCGCGCAACGACAACGAACGCGTCAAGCGCTACATTGCCAAGTACACGATCAACCCGGCGATCACCCACGGCATCGGCCACATCGTCGGCAGCATTGCACCCGGAAAGCTCGCCGATCTGGTGCTGTGGAAGCCGGCGTTCTTCGGCGTCAAGCCATCGCTGATCCTCAAGGGCGGCATGATCGCCGCCGCCGCGATGGGCGATCCGAACGCGTCGATCCCGACGCCGCAACCGGTACATTACCGGCCGATGTTCGGCAGCTTCGGTCTGGCCTTGAAAACGTCACTGACCTTCGTGTCGCAGGCGGCGCTGGCCAACCCGGATGTGCACGCGCTGGGCCTGAAAAAGCGGCTGGAGCCGGTCAGCGGATGTCGACGCATCACCAAGGCCGACATGGTGCGCAACGACGCCACGCCGGAGATCGATGTCGACCCGGAAACCTACGTCGTGCGGGCCGATGGCGAGTTGCTGGTGTGTGAGCCGGCGCCCGTGCTGCCGCTGGCGCAGCGCTACTTCCTGTTCTGATCATGCTGCTGATCGAATCATTTGCCGCTGCGGGAGCAGCGCCGAACACCCACCTCGAGCTGGCTTTCGAGCACCGTTGCAAGAGCCGCCTGCGCGCGAGCCTCGCTGGCGGCGAAGCCTGCGGACTTTTTCTCGAGCGCGGCACGGTGTTGCGCGGTGGCGACCGACTCCTCGGCAATGACGGCCGCGTCGTCGAGGTCGTTGCCGCTCCCGAGGCGGTGATGGAAGCGGTCAGCGATGATCCGCTGGCGCTCGCTCGCGCCGCCTATCACCTGGGCAACCGTCATGTCGCCGTAGAACTGGCGCCGGGACGCTTGCGTTTCGCCGCCGATCATGTGCTGGGCGACATGGTGCGCGGCCTCGGTCTGCCAGTGTGCGAGCTGACTGCGCCATTCGAGCCGGAACCTGGCGCCTATCACGGCCATGCGGGCGGCCATGGCCACGGCACCGACGGCGATGACGCATCGGCGCGACCACGCCCACGCATCCACGATCGCTTCCATCAGCCATGAACCTGGCCCTGGCGCGACTGCTGCAACTGGCCAGCCCGACGCTGCCGGTCGGCGCCTATACCTACTCGCAGGGCCTCGAATGGGCCGTCGAATGCGGCGACATCACCGACGAAGCCGGCGCCCTGCGCTGGATCGGCGACCAACTCGAATGGAACCTCGGGCGCTTCGAGGCGCCGTTGCTGTCGCGGCTGATCGAGGCCTGGGGTGCGGGCGATGATGCCGCCATCGCGGCACTGGACGCGCGCTACTGCGCCAGCCGCGAAAGCGTCGAGCTGCGGGCAGAGACGCTGCAGATGGGGCATTCGCTGCGTCGCCTGATCGCCGACTTGCCGGACATGCCTGCATCGTTCGTCGCCCGGCTCGATGCGATGGGTGCCGCCAGCTACCCCACGGTGTGGGCGGGCCTCGTCGATGCGTGGCGGATCGAGCCGTGCGCGGCATTGCTGGCTTGGCTGTGGAGCTGGGCCGAGAACCAGACGCTGGCGGCGCTGAAGACCGTGCCGCTGGGGCAGGCCGCCGGCCAGCGCATCCTGCTCGCCATCGGCGCCCGCCTGCCCGCGTGCGTCGATGTGGCGCATCGCCTCGTCGACGACGAATGGAGCAACTTCGCGCCGGGCTTCGCCATCGCCTGCGCACGCCACGAAACCCAGTACTCGAGACTCTTCCGATCATGATCAAGCAGGCATTGAGAGTCGGCATCGGCGGCCCCGTCGGTTCCGGCAAGACGGCGCTGACCCTGGCGCTGTGCCAGGCGCTGCGCGAACGCTACAACATCGCGGCAGTCACCAACGACATCTACACCGAGGAAGATGCACAGTTCCTCGTGAGAAACGCCGCGCTGGCGCCAGAGCGCATCATCGGCGTCGAGACCGGCGGCTGTCCGCACACGGCGATCCGCGAGGATGCCTCGATCAACCTTGAAGCCGTCGACCGCCTCAACGCACGCTTTCCCGGCCTCGAGATCGTCTTCATCGAAAGCGGCGGTGACAACCTCGCGGCGACATTCAGCCCCGAGCTGTCCGACCTCACGCTGTATGTCATCGATGTCGCCGCCGGCGACAAGATTCCGCGCAAGGGCGGGCCGGGCATCACCAAATCCGACCTGCTGGTCATCAACAAGATCGACCTGGCGCCGATGGTCGGCGCCTCGCTGGAGGTCATGGCGCGCGATGCGAAGAAGATGCGCGGCGACCGGCCCTTCGTCTTCTCCAACATGAAGACCGGGCAGGGCCTCGACACCATCATTGCGTTCATCGTCGAGCAGGGCATGCTGCCCGCGCACTGACATGAGCGTGCCCGTCGCGATGCGCCTCGACAAGTGGCTGTGGGCGGCCCGTTTCTTCAAGACGCGGACGCTGGCCGCCGATGCCATCGACGGCGGCAAGGTGCATTGGAACGGTCAGCGCGCCAAACCGGCGCGCGAGGTGAAGGCCGGCGACGAACTCGATATCGTCATCGGCGACATGCGGTGGACGATCATCGTGCGCGCGCTCGATGCGCAGCGGCGCCCGGCGCCCGAAGCGCGAGGGCTTTACGACGAAACGCCGACGAGCCTCGCCCGGCGCGAACAGGCGCTCGAACAGCGCAAGCTGGCGCCCGACCCGGCCGCCGAGCGCAAGGGACGACCGACCAAGCGCGACGCGCGGCGCATCCATCGCTTCGTCGAGGGCTGAGGCGGCAGGCGCCGTGTCGCCACCACTGTAGTTTGCGGGGCGCGGGAGTAAAGTTCGCGCACCGCAGACGAGGGTGACGCATGGACGACGAAGCGCTGCGCGCGGCAATCACGGCGCGCTATCGGGCCGACGAGCCCGTGGTGGTCGGCGAACTGCTGGCCGAATGGGATCGCGTGCGGCCCGCCGAATCGGCCGTGCGCGAGCCGGCACGGCGCCTGGTCGAAGCGGTGCGCGCGCAGCGCGCCGGCGCCAGCGGCGTCGATCACCTGATGCAGGAGTTTTCGCTGTCCAGCCAGGAAGGCATCGCGCTGATGTGCCTGGCCGAGGCATTGCTGCGCATCCCCGACGCCGCCACCGCCGATCGCCTGATCCGCGACAAGCTCGCCGGCGGCAACTGGCGCGCGCATCTGGGCGGCAGCCCGTCGCTGTTCGTCAACGCCGCGACGTGGGGACTGATGATCACCGGCAAGCTGGCCGCCACGCATTCCAGCGAAGGGCTGGGCAACGCGCTGACGCGGCTGATCGCGCGCAGCGGCGAGCCGGTGATCCGCGCCGGCGTCGATTTCGCCATGCGCCTGCTCGGTCAGCAGTTCGTCATGGGCGAGACCATCGGCAGCGCGCTCCTGCGCAGCGAAGCCAACGAGGCGCACGGTTACGCGCATTCGTTCGACATGCTCGGCGAGGCGGCGCTGACCTCTGCCGACGCCGCCCGCTATTTCGCCAGCTACCGCGATGCCATCGAGCGCGTCGGCAATGCGGCGCGCACGCGCCGGCGCGATGCGCACGGGCAGAGTTTCGTCGGCATCTCGATCAAGCTCTCGGCGCTGCACCCGCGCTACGTGCGCAGCCAGCGCGCGCGGGTGATGGCCGAGCTGCTGCCGCAGCTGGTGGAACTGATGGCGCTGGCCAAGTCGTTCGACATCGCGGTGAACATCGACGCCGAGGAGGCTGACCGCCTCGACCTCTCGCTGGATCTGTTCGCCGCGCTGGCGTTCGAGCCGCGGCTGGCCGGCTGGGCGGGCCTGGGCTTCGTCGTGCAGGCCTACCAGAAACGCGCGCCGCAGGTCATCGACTGGCTGCTGGCGCTGGCCCGTGCGCAGGGGCGGCGCTTTCCCGTGCGGCTGGTCAAGGGCGCCTACTGGGACAGCGAGATCAAGCGCGCGCAGGAGGGCGGCCACGCCGGCTACCCGGTGTTCACGCGCAAGGCGCACAGCGACCTGTGCTACCTCGTCTGCGCCGCGCGCATGCTCGCCGCGCCGGACGCGATCTACGCGCAATTCGCCACGCACAATGCGCATACGCTGGCGACGGTGGATGCGCTGGCCGCACGCTTCTGCAATGGCGACTTCGAGTTCCAGTGCCTGCACGGCATGGGCGAACCGCTCTACGACAACGTCGTCGGCAATGCCGCGCCGGCCCGTCACTGCCGGATCTACGCGCCGGTCGGCAGCCACGAAACGCTGCTGCCCTATCTGGTCCGCCGTTTGCTCGAGAACGGCGCCAACAGCTCTTTCGTCAATCGCATCGTCGATCCGGCGGTCGCCATTGGCGACCTGCTGGTCGACCCGGCCGGACTGGCGCGCGCCAGCGGCGGCGCGGCGCATCCCGCGATCGCATTGCCCATCGACCTGCTGCCCGGCCGGCGCAATTCGCGCGGCGTCGATTTCTCGGATGAAGCGGCGCTGGCGGCGCTGCACCAGGCGCTCGCGGCGCAATTCGGGCGGCATTTCACCGCCCGGCCGCAGATCCACTATCCGACGCGGGAGTCGGCAAACTCCAGTGGTGGCGGCACGGCGCCAGGCGTGCGCAAACTCGCCGCCGAGACCCTCACGGTCGTCAACCCGGCCGACGCCACCGATGTCGTCGGCATCGCGCATGCGGCCGACGGCCATGAGATCGAGGCGGCGCTTGCCGCGGCGGCGGAATACGCCCCAACCTGGCATGCGATGCCGGCCGCGCGCCGCGCTGCGCTGCTCGAACACGCCGCCGATCTGCTCGAAACCGAGCGCGAGACCTTCTTCGCGCTGGCGATCCGCGAGGCCGGCAAGAGCTGGCCCAATGCCGTCGCCGAAGTGCGCGAGGCGGTCGATTTCTGCCGCTACTACGCCGCGCAGGCGCGGCACCTTCCCGCCACCTTGCCGGCGCCAGGCGTCGCGCTGTGCATCAGCCCGTGGAACTTCCCGCTGGCGATCTTCCTCGGCCAGGTCACGGCCGCGCTCGCCGCCGGCAGCCCGGTGATCGCCAAGCCGGCCGAACAGACCACGCTGATGGCGCACGCGGCGGTCGACCTGCTGCATCGCGCCGGCGTGCCCTACGCGGCGGTGCAACTGCTGCCCGGGCGCGGCGAGACGGTCGGCGCGGCGCTGGTCGCCGACCCGCGCATTGCCAGCGTCATTTTCACCGGCTCGACCGAAGTCGCGCGGCTGATCAATCGCACGCTGGCCGCACGGGCCGATGTCGCGGCCGGCGCCGACGTGCGGCTGGTGGCCGAGACCGGCGGCCAGAACGCGATGATCGTCGATTCGACCGCGCTGCTCGAACAGGTGGTGCAGGACGCGCTGGCGTCCGGCTTCGATTCGGCGGGCCAGCGGTGTTCGGCGCTGCGCGTGCTGTGCCTGCAGGACGAGATTTTCGAGCGCGGGCTGACCATGCTCAAGGAAGCCATGCATGAGCTTGCGATCGGTGACCCGCGCCTGCTCGACACCGATATCGGCCCGGTGATCGACGCCGAGGCGCGCGCCGGCATCGAGGCGCATGTGGCGCGCATGAGTGCGCGCGGCGCGCGGGTGACGCGGCTGCCGCTGTCGCCGGCCTGTGTCGATGGCACGTTCGTCGCACCCACGCTCATCGAGATCGGCGCACTCGACTGGCTGGAACGCGAGGTGTTCGGGCCGGTGATCCATGTGCTGAGCTTTCGCGCCGACGTGCTCGATGACCTGCTGGCGCGCATCAATGCGCTGGGCTATGGCCTGACGATGGGCGTGCATAGCCGCATCGACGAGACGGTCGCGCGCGTCGCGGCCGGCGCGCATGTCGGCAACCTGTACGTCAATCGCAACATCGTCGGCGCCGTCGTCGGCGTGCAGCCTTTCGGCGGCGAAGGCCTGTCGGGCACCGGGCCGAAGGCCGGCGGGCCGCTTTATGTCCCGCGTCTGGCCGGCGCGCATGACGTGGAGGCGGCGCTCGTCGCGCGGGACGCAAACTACAGTGGTGGCGGGACGGCGGCCGTCGCCGCCGGCAGCGAATGGACACTGCCGGGCCCGACGGGCGAGCGCAACACGCTGCGCTTCGTGCCGCGCGGCAATGTGCTGTGCCTGGCCGCCGATGCGCCAGGCCTCGCGGCGCAGATCGACGCAGCGCGCGCCGGCGGCTGCCGGCCGCTGATCGCCGTCGATTGCGATCCGGTGCCCGGCGCGCATGCCGACGTGTCCCGCCTGACCGATGCCGCGCTCGCTGGCGCGCCCATC
>JBGARB010000046.1:0-48115 GCA_044230495.1 Rhodocyclaceae bacterium | reverse complement strand
ATGCGCCGTGCCACCACCACTGTAGTTTCAGGAATCGACCAGGCGGACGATCCCGCTGGCCACGCGCTGCGCGCCCAGCACAGACGATTCGAGCGATTCCGTATATTCGACGATGACGTAGCTTGCCGCGTTGTTGCGCCGCGCGATCTCGGCGGCGCGCACGCGAAAGGCCTGCTGCGCTTCGCCGGCGCCACCGGTGGCGGCGCGGCGCATCTTCATCTGCAGATGGAAGTGGCGACCCGGAAACCAGGCTTCCTCGATCTCCCAGTTGGGCGCACCCGGATCGACGACGATCTCGGCGACCGAGGCGTAATTGCCCCACCTGACGACGCGGCCGACCGCCGCCGCGGTCGCCCGTCCGGCATCGCTGGCGCGATCCCACAAGGTCGGCGGCAGGCGCTCGACTTCGTGGTTGACCGACGCGCAGCCGGCCAGCAGCAGCGCCACGCAGCAGATCGAAGCGCGCATCGCGTTCATCGCAAGTAATCGAAGAGGGACAACTGCGAAATGCGCGCGAACGACGCCTGCGCGGCCTGCAATTCCATTTCCCGCTGCGACAGCCGCGTGATCGCTTCGGCGTAATCCAGATCCTGCAACTGCGACAACGAGGTCTCGTACTGCAGCGCCATAGCGCTGCCGACATTGTCGAGCGTATCGACTTCGGCCAGCCGCGCGCCGAAGGTGGCGCGCGCGGTGAGCACGCTGTCCTCGGCGCGCGAAACTCCATCGAGCACTGCGTTCATCTGGTTCGCCAGCCAGGTATTGCCGGCCGTGCCTTGCGGCGCACCGGATTCCAGCGCCTGGATGGCATTGGCGATGGTGTCGAAGACGCTCTGGCTTTTCGCCGGCTCGATGCGGAAACTGTCGCCATTGGCCGGCGTGCCCTGGATCGTCACGGCGACGCCGAAATCGGTGACCACGCTCGCCGGCGGCCCGGCCCACGGCACGTTGAGGCCGTTGAGGGCAATCGAATCGCCCGACTTGAACACATGGGTGAAGGTGCTGCCGGCACCGCCTGCCACCGACGGCGAATCGGTGAACAGCGATTTGCCGGTTTCGAGATCGACCAGGTCGTAATAGACCGGATTGCGCGTGTCCGAGGTGTCCTGATGGAAGCGGATGTCGATCTGCCGCGAATTCGCAGGGTGCTGCCACAGCGCGGCATTGCGCACTTCGCCCGTACCGATCACGCCCGTGCCGGTGTTGACGCGCGCGATGGACTGCTCGCCGGTGACGAACCAGCCGTTGCCGTGCGCAGCGATGGTGTCGCCGCCGATGGTGAAGACATCGCCGTCGGCCGGCGTGCCGGTGACGGTGACGGTGGCGCCGAAGTCGAAGCCGGTGTCGGCCAGCGCGATTGCCGTGCCGCTCTCGAAGGCGCGACCATAGGTGCCGGCCACCGGGACGGTGGTCGTCGCCGTACCGATGAGCGCCGGCGCGGCATCGTTGGCCGGCGCCGGCACGGTCAGTGCCACGGTGCCGGTACCGAGCGTGGTCGAGGCGAACGACAGCGTGGTGCCGTCGGTGCTGACCACCACGCCGGCCGGAATGGCGTCGAACTGGCGCTGCACTTCGGCGGCGAGTGCGGCCGGCGCGTAGTTGCCGGGCGGAATGGTGATCGTCCGCGTGACGCCATCGATGTCCAGGCTCAGCACGTTGTTGGCCGCCGTGATGTTGCCCGCCATGCTGATGTCGGCGTCGCCCGAGAGCGTGCCGGCGGTGCTGCGCAGGCTGGGCGTGCCGGCAACCAGCGACATCCCGGTCGTGGCGTCGACGATGTCGTAGAACACGGTGCCGGCGGCATTGGTCTGGAAGCGGATCTCGAGGTTCTGGCTGTTGGCCGCCTGCGTCCACTTGAGCGGATCGAGCACCTGGCCCTTGCCGATGGTCGCCGAGGCATGGGTGATCGTCTCGCGCGAGATGCGCATCTCGTCGTTGTCGTCGCGCTCGATGACGAACGAATCGCCGGGGCGCGGCGTGCCGCTGACCGTGACGCGGGCGCCGAAGTCGAACGGCAGGGGGCCGGCGCTCGACAGCGCGATCGGCTGGCCGCTGACGAATTGGCGGCCGTAGGTGCCGGCCGCGCCGGCGACGATCGCCGGCGCACCGCCGAGCACGGTGGCCACCGCGCTGCCGCCCGGTGCGGTCACGGCCGACGTGACGCCGAAGGTGTTCGAGGTCAGCTTGAGGCCGTTGCCGGCGGCGCTGACGGTGACGCCCGTTCCGGCGGCGTCGAAGAGTCCTTGCAGGGTCTCGACGAGCTGCGGCTGCGTGTAGCTGCCGGGGGGAATCGTCACCGCCGACGCCGCGCCGTCGACGCTGACCGACAGCGTGTCATTCACCCCGGCGGTGATGACCGCCGGCAATGTGACGAAGTCGGCGTTGCCGGTCAGCGTGCCGCGCGTCGGCGCCGCGCTCGGCGTGCCGGTAAACAGCGACAGACCGGACGCATCGGCGATGTCGTAGAAGCTGCGGCCGGTCTCGTCGGCGAAGAACGACAAGGTCATCGTGCGCGCGTGGCGAAGGTGCCGTTGCCGTTCTTGATGCGCATGAAGATGTCGTCGCCCGATTGCGTCACGCCCATCTGCCGCGCCGCCGACACCTGCAGTGCCTGGAAGCCGTCGTCGCCGGCGAACACCACACCCTGCTCGACGGTGCCGGCGAACGGCTTGCCGCCGGTCTGGAAGCCGGCGAAGATGAAGTTGCCCAGGCCGTCGCTGGCGTTGGCGATGCCGATCAGCTCGTCGAAGCGCGCACGCAGTTCGGCGGCGACGCTGCGTCGGTCAGCGCCCGACAGCGATGCGTTGGCGCCCTGCACCGACAGCTCGCGGATGCGCGCCAGCAGATCATTGGCCGATTGCAGTTGCGATTCGGCGATGCCGACGATGCTCTTGGTGCGGTTGCGCGTGTCTTCCTGGTTGGCGTTGGCATCGCGCGCCTGGGTCAGTTCCAGCGCGCGGGCGGCGCCGACCGGATCGTCCGACGGACTGAGGATGCGGCGGCCGGTAGACAGTTGCTGCTGCGTGCGCAGCAGATCGGCGGTGCGGCGCTGGATGCTCGCCAGGCCGCTCTCGAAGATCATTGCGGTGCTGATGCGCATGGTCAGGACCTCGCGATGGCGAGGATCTCGCCGAACAGGCTGGAGGCCAGATCCATCATCTTGGCGGCGGCCTGATAGGCCTGCTGGTAGCGCAGCAGGTTGGCCGCCTCCTCGTCGAGATTCACGCCGGAAATGCTCTGCAGCGTGGCACGGCCGTTTTCGGCGAGGTTCTCCTGCGCTGTCAGGTTGACGTCGATTTCGCGCGCCTTGTTGCCCACGGTGGCGATCATCTGGCCGTAGGCGGACGCGTAGCTTGCCGAGCCGTCGCCCATGGTGTTGGCGGTTTGCAGCAGGCCGATGGCGAGCATGTTGCGGTTGTCGCCGACGCCCGACGGATTCGGCGTGATGGCGAACTGGTCGCCCTCGGCCGGCTGCCCGGCCAGCGTCACGGCGATGCCGTTGAATTCGATGCGCGCATTGGCGACGAACGGGATGTAGTCGGATATGCCGTCCGTCTTGTCGATGACGTACTCGGTCGGTACGCCATTGGGTGGCGTGACCAGTACGCGACTGCCCTCCGGGAAGCCTTCCAGCCGCGGCGGATAGCTGCCATTGCTCTGCCGGTAGGTCAGCGTGATGGTGCCGCCGGGCAGACTGCCGCCGGCGGTGACGCGACCGGCGCGGACGCTGGCGGTGCCGCTGGCGCCGGCCTCGCCGATGGCAATCGAGGTCGCCGCCGAAAACACCAGCTTGTCGTTGGCATCGAGCGCGACGGTGCCTGAACTCGGTATGCCGGCGACCAGCCCGTTCAGCGCCGCGGCCAGCGCCACCGGTGTGTAGGTGCCGGCTGGCAGCGTCAGTGTGGTCGTGGCGCCGCCATCGACGGCGACATTGAACGTGAGCCCGCCGGCCGGCACGGTGACGGCGGTTCCGATCGCCGTGGCGCCGGTGACCACCGCCTGTCCGTTGTCGGCGGCCATGCCGAGCAGATCGGTGATGCGCGTGGCGGTAGGCGATGCGCCCGGTCGCGGGTCGATGACGAAGCGGTCGCCGTCGGTGGGCACGCCGTCGACGACGAAGGCGATGCCATTGAGGCTGACGTTGGCGCCGGCCGCGAAGGGGACGCGCTGCGTCGGGCTGGAGACATTGAAGACCTGCGTGCCGACTTCGACGCGCGAGCCGACCGGGAAGCCGATGAGGCTGTTGCTGGAAGCCTCGTAGGTCAGCTCGAACGGTGCCGCCTGGCGCGTCGTCGTCGATAGCACTTCGCCGGCGCTGATGGTCCCCGTGCCGGCATTCGACAATGCCGCCTTGGTGCGCACGTTCTGCGCCGCGGCGATGGCGCGCGGATCGGTGATGGCGAGCGCGAAGTCGCGCGCGGCGTAGCGTGCGGTCTGGATCAGGAAACTATCGCCGATGGCGAGGTTGCCGCCGGTCAGTTCCAGGTTGAAGCCGACGGGCGCGGCCTGCACGAGGATGTCGTCGAGCGCGGCCTGCTGGGTGGCGCCCGATCCCGTCCACGCGGCGCCGTCCGACAGGCGCTCCAGCGTCAGCGTGCCGTTCTGGTTGACGCGCAGGCGGTAGTCGCTGCTGCCCATCGTCTGGATGTTCGAGCCGGTGCTGGCGATCTGCGCGCTGCCCGGGTTGCCGGATAGCGCGATGACGCGCTGGGCGTTCTCGAGGCCGGGGCGGACGATGAAGACATCGGGCTGTGCCGCCGTGCCGGCGAGGTTGCCGGTCGACAGCGTGAAGCGCAGGCCGTCGATGTTGATCGGCAAGGCCGGATGCGTTGTCCGCCGGTTGTCCGACAGCCGGGTCACGGCGAATTCGGTGCCGTTGAATTCGATGCGATAGTCGCTGGTCGTCTGCACGGCGGCGAGCTTGCCGGTCCCGGTGTTGCCCGGTGCGGCGAGCATCGTCGGCGCCAGCGGCTTGAAGAAGGCGCCGCCAGCGTTGCCCTGCAGGTCGATGCCCAGTGCATGTTGCGTATTCACGGTATTGACGACGGAGGCGGCAATGGTGCCCAGTGCGTTGAGCGCTTCGTCGAGCGTGCCCGACCGGAAGCCGATCATGCCGCCCAGCGAGCCGCCGGAAATGAGCGAGTCCGGGAGGTTCACGACATCGCCGCTGGCCGACTTGAGGCCGATCTCCAGCCGCGAAAGATCTTCCTGCGAGGGCTGGGCCACCAGCGAGTAGGTCAAGGTGCCGACCACCAGCGGCTGGCCGGTGCCGAAGAACAGGCTGTAGCTGCCGTCGGTTTCCTGCAGCACGGTGACCTTGATCTTCTTGTTGAGGTCGGCGACGAGCTGGTCGCGCTGGTCGTAGAGGTCGTTGGCCGGTTGGCCGGGGCCGGCGCCTTCGGCGATGATGATGCGCTGGTTGATGTCGGCGATCTGTCGCACCAGCGAGTTGATCGACGTGACCTCGGCGCTGAGCTGCGTATTGACGCCGGCCGACAGCGAGCCCAGTTGCTGGTCCAGCGACTGGAAGCGCGCCGCGAGCGTCTGCCCGGCGGACACCAGGGCCTGTCGCGCCGGAATCGATGCCGGGTCGGTGGTGACGTCGGAAACGGCGGCGAAGAACTGCGTCAGCGCAGGCGACAGGCCGGCGCTGGGATCGGCGAGGATGTTGTCGATCTGACTGATCTGCCCGGCATACATCTCCAGTTCGGCGGCGGCCGTGTCGGCGGCCAGCACCTGCGCGCTGAGGAATTCGTTGTAGACGCGGCGGATGGTTTCGACGCTGGTGCCGGTGCCGATGAAACCGGAACCGGTGAACAGCGGCGTGTTGTTGATCTGGTGGATGACCTGCCGGCTGTAGCCGGGCGTCGAGGCGTTGGCGATGTTGTGGCTCGTGGTGACGAGACCGATCTGGGCCGCGTTGAGCCCGGTGACGCCGACGTTGAAAAAGCCTGAAGCCATGACGGATTCCTGTGCGTTCCGGCAAGCATTGCCGCCGAAAGGGTGGAGGTATCCCTGTCAGTGCAAGCGCCGTGCCAATCGCCGCAAGGCGGCCATCCTGCGGACGGCGCCTGCCATACCGCGGGGGCGAATCAGGAAGTGAGTGCTTGCGAGGCGGTTTCGATCACCCGCCGCAGCTTGCTGGCGTAGGCCGGGTCGGTGGCGTAGCCGGCGCGTTGCAGACCGCCGGCAAAAGCCGAGGCGTCGGTGGCACCGAGCACGCCGGCGTAGCGCGGGTTGTCGGCCAGCAGGCGCGCGTAATCGGCGAAGCTTTCGGCGTAGGAGCCGTAGGCCCTGAAGGTCTCGCGGCGCTGCTGGGCCAGCCCCTGCACGTATTCGACGGTATTGGCCGCGACGCGCTCGCCCGTCCAGCCGGCACCGGCCTTGATGCCGAACAGGTTGTGGCTGGGCGAGCCGTCGGCGCGGCGGGCCTCGAAGCGGCCCCAACCGGATTCGAGCGCTGCATGCGCGATGAGGAAGGGCGCGGGGATGCCCGTTTCTTCGGCAGCGGCATTGGCGTCGGGCAGCACGCGGCTGACGAAAGCGCGTACATGCGCGGGAACGCCGTTGTCACCCTCGGCCGCCGCCGGCACGGCGGGCGTTGCCGCCGTGGCCGGCGCGGGCGCCGTGGCCGGCGGCGCATGAAAATACAGTGGTGGCGACACGGCGCTTTGCGCGCGCGCGGCGCCTGCAATGCCCACGGTGGCGGCGTTCGCGCCGTCGGCGGCCGCAGGCGCGACGGCGCCGCCGCGCGTCATCTGCCGCTCGATCACCGCCGCCAGGCCGACGCCGCGCTTGTGCGCCATCACCTGCGCCATCTGCTGATCGAGCAGCGACTCGTAAAGCCGCGTCTGCTCGCTGTCGAACAGATCGGATTTCGGGCTGGCCTCGCGCATCGACTTGAGCACGAGTTGCAGGAACAGCGCCTCGAACTGGCGGGCGGCTTCCTTGATCGCCTGCGGATCGTTGTTCTTCGCCAGCCGCTGCAGGTTGGACAGGCCGCGCGGATCGAGCGCGTTGATTTGCGAAAGGTCGGTGCCAGCGTTCATCGGCTCAGCATCCCACCGGCCCGATCCCGGCAATTGCGCGAACAGACCGGCAAAGGCTGCCGACTAAAACTAAATGATCTGCAGCTCGGCGCGCAATGCGCCCGCCGACTTCATCGCCTGCAGGATCGCCACCAGATCGAGCGGCGAAGCGCCGATGGCGTTGAGCGCCTTGACCACGTCGGCGAGTTTGGCGCTGGTCTTGACGTCGTGCATGGCGCCGCCTTCCTGCTTGATGTCCACCGAGCCGCCGGCGTCCCCGGACACCGCCACCGAGAGGTTGCCGTGGGCGACGGCGAAATTGTCCAGCGCCACGCCGCGATTCATCACCACCGAGCCGGTGCGGCTGTTGACGATGACCTTCGCCGGGGCTTGCGCGGGCGTCACGTCCAGTGCCTCGATGCGGCCGAGGAAGCCGATGCGTTCGCTGCCGGCCGGCACGCGCACGCGCACCTGCCGGCTATCGACGGCCTCGGCGCTGCCGGCGGCGATGCCGTTGATGGCGTCGGCGACCTTTTGCGCGGTGGCGAAATCCGCTTCGGCCAGCGCCAGCACGACGGTGTTGCCGTCGCCGACCTGCGCCGGCACTTCGCGCTCGACGGTCGCGCCGTTGGGAATGCGGCCGACCGCCAGATGATTGACCGTGACCTTGGCGCCACCGCCGGCCGCGCCGCCGGCACCGGCCAGCGCCAGGTTGCCCTGCGCCATCGCGTAGATCGCGCCGTCGGCGCCCTTGAGCGGCGTCATGATCAGCGTGCCGCCCTTCAGGCTTTTGGCGTTGCCGATCGACGAGACGGTGACATCGATGGTCTGGCCGGGCCGCGAGAAGGCCGGCAGGCTGGTGGTGACCATCACCGCGGCAACGTTCTTGAGCTGCAGCGACTGACCCGGTGGCAGCGCGACACCCATCGCCGAGAGCATGTTGATCATGCTCTGCACCGTGAAGGGCGTCTGCGTGGTCTGGTCGCCCGTGCCGTCGAGGCCGACGACGATGCCGTAGCCGACGAGCTGGTTCTCGCGCACGCCGGCAATGCTGGTCAGATCCTTGATGCGCTCTGCGCGCGCGAAATCGCTGACCATCAGCAGGCCCAGCAGCCAGAGGAAAGCGAGGAAGGCTTTTTCGATGCGACCCATGGGCGTGGACTCAAATCGGCATGAAGGAGAGGAAGAAGCGGCCCAGCCAGCCCATCACCTGCGCGGAGTCGATGAAGCCGTTGGCCTTGTATTCGATGCGCGCGTCGGCGACCTGCGTCGAGGCGACCGTATTGGTGGCGGTGACGTAATGCGGGTTGACGACGCCGGAGAAGCGGATGAACTCCTCGCCCTCCTTGAGGCCGATGGTCTTCTCGCCGGAGACGAGCAGATAGCCGTTCGGAAAGACGTCGATCACGGTGACGGTGATGGTGCCGTTGAAGGCGTTCGACGAGGTGTTCTCGCCCTTGCCGGAGAACTTGTTGCTGTCGTCGGCGGCCAGCGACAGGCCCTGCGCCGATTTGAACGGCAGGCCGCTGACGGTGGGCACCGAGGCTTCGATGGAATGCGTGCGTTCGGCCTTGGTGTCCGACTTCTTCGAGGCCTGCACGGTCTCGGCGATCTTGATGGTGAGCACGTCGCCGACGAACCGGGCGCGCCGGTCTTCGAACAGCGGCCGCGTATTGGCGACATTGAAGATGGCGCCGGCGGTAGCCGCGGTCTGGGCGGCTGGCGCCGACCGCGCCGTCATCGGCTGATGCACGGCGGTCGGCGGCGTCATGTTGGCGCAACCGGCGAGCAGGACGGCGGCGGCGAGGACGAGGCGGCGATTGTTCATGGCGGCGATCACAGTTGCGTCAGGCGGCCGAGCATCTGGTCGGACGTGGTGACCGCGCGCGCGTTGAGTTCGTAGGCACGCTGGGTCTGGATCATGCTGACGAGTTCCTCGGCCACATTGACGTTGGAGGTCTCGACCATGTACTGGTTGAGCAGGCCGACGCCGTTGCTGCCGGGCGTGTTCGGCGTCGGCGCGCCGCTGGAGGCCGTCTCGACGTAGAGGTTCTCGCCGGTGCTTTGCAGGCCGCCGACATTGACGAAGCTCGCCAACTGGATGTTTCCCACCTGCGCCGGCGTGGCGGCGCCGGCCTGCAGCACATTGACGATGCCGTCGCGGCTGACGGTGATGGTCAGCGTATCGGCCGGGACGGTGATCGCCGGCGACAGCGGGTAGCCGTTGGAGGTGACGACCTGGCCGTTGCTGTCGCGCTGGAAGGCGCCATCACGCGTGTAGGCCAGCGTGCCGTCGGGCATCTCGACCTGGAAGAAGCCGTTGCCGTTGATGGCGATGTCGAGCGAGTTGTCTGTGCGCTGCAGGCTGCCCTGCGTATGCGCGCGTGTCGTGGCGATGGTGCGCGCGCCCGTGCCAAGCGTCAGGCCGGTGGGAATCTGCGTCTGTTGCGAGCTTTGCGCGCCGGGCTGGCGGATGGTCTGGTAGAGCAGGTCTTCGAACACCGCACGTTGGCGCTTGTAGCCGTTGGTCGAAACGTTGGCGAGGTTGTGCGAGATGACATCGAGGTTGGTCTGCTGGGCGTCGAGCCCGGTTTTGGCAATCCACAGCGATCGGATCATGGTTCAGGCCCTACCTTGGCGAAAGGAGTTGCGCCGCGGCGCGGTCGTTGGCGTCGGCCGTCTGCAGCATCTTGATCTGCATCTCGAACTGGCGCGCCAGCGAGATCATGGCCACCATCTGCTCGGCGGGATTGACGTTGCTTTCCTCGATGAAGCCCGGCGCGATGCGCGCCGTTTCGCTCGCCGCAGCCGGCACGCCACCGGCGACGCGGAAGAAGCCGTCGCCGCCGCGCACGAGGTCGGCTTCGGCCGGCTCGACGAGCTTGATGCGGCCGACGGCATTGACGTTGGCGACGCTGCCCGATTCGGGCACGACGGAAATCGTGCCGTCGTCGCCGATGGTGACGCGGGTATCCGGCGGCACGTTGATCGCACCGCCATCGCCGGCGACCGGAATGCCGCCTTCGGTCTGCAGGATGCCGTCGACACCGATCTGCAGACTGCCGGCGCGCGTGTAGGCCTCGGTGCCGTCGGGCATCGCCAGCGCGATGTAGCCACGCCCCTTGACCGCGATGTCGAGCTGGCGGCCGGTGGCGATCATCGGTCCGGGCGAGAAGTCGGTGTGCGTGCTGGCATCGACGGCAAACGAGCGCACCGGCAACGCCGTGACTTGCGAGTAGCCTTGCCGCTGCACCTCGACCGCGCGCAGCCGATGCTCTTCGGCGCGATAGCCGTCGGTATTGACGTTGGCGAGGTTGTGCGCGACCGCCGCCTGACGCGAGAGCGTCTGGCTGGCACCGGTCATCGCGGTGTAGATCAGGCGGTCCATCGTCTAGTGCGCCGTCCCGCCACGACTGTAGTTTGGGCTCACGATCAGCGCAGGTTGACCAGCGTGTTGAGGATCTGGTCCTGCGTGCGGATGGTCTGCGCGTTGGCCTGATACACGCGTTGCTGCGTGATCATGTTCACCAGCTCGGCGGTGAGGTCGATGTTCGACTCTTCGACGCGCGCCGACTGCACCACGCCCAGGCTGCCCTGTCCCGGAATGCCGGGGATCGGCTGGCCCGATTCGGCGGTCTCGGCCCACTGGTTGCCGCCCAGCGAGGTCAGTCCGTTGGGATTGTTGAAGTTGGCGAGCACCAGCTGGCCCATGTTGCGCGACTGGCCGTTGGTGTAGCGGCCCTGGATGGTGCCGTCCTGGGCGACCGACAGGCCGGCCAGGCGCCCGGACGTAAAGCCGTCCTGCAGCAACTGGTTGACGCTGAAGCTGATGCCGTACTGGCTGGTGCCGGTGAGGTCGAGCGTGAAGTTGAGCGGATCGACGGCGCCGCTGGCAATGTCGAACGTCATCGACAGCGGCATCACCGTGGCCAGCGCGCCCGTGTCGGTGAACGAAATCACCGTCGGCGCCGGCTGGCCGCCGGCGAAGGTCGTCACGGCCTGGCCGAAGATCGCATCCGGATCGGCCTGGTTGGTGATCGCGACGCCGGAAGCCGTGCCGGTGGAATCCGAGGTGACGACGATGCGTCCGCCGTTGAGCGAGACGGTGACGGTCGGCGGCGGCGCCACCGGCGGCGTCATGGCGGCGGCGGCGGTGGCCAGGTCAGTGTTGATCTGGGTTTGCAGGTCGGCGATCATCGCCGCGGTGTCGGCATAGCCGCCCGCGGGCGCGACACCGGTGGCAGTGACGCCGTCGACGGTGATGTCGAAGGTATCGGCTGCGGCGATGGCGGCCGCCGTGGTGGCATCGTGGCTGAGCGAGCCGGTGGCACTGCCTGACGACGGCGTCGGCTCGCCGTCGAGCGTGCTGTACATCTGCCACGTGTTCGGCGTCGATGTCTTGGCGAAATACATCGTCAGGTTGTGCGGATTGCCCAGCGTGTCGTATACCGTCTGCGCGGTCGAGGCGGTGTAGCTCAACGTGTTCGACGTGCGGAAGGCATCGTTGCCGCCGGAGGCCACGGGCGCCGGGCCGAGCAGGTTGGCGGCGCCGTCGCCGGCGGCGGCAGGCGTCACGGCGACGTAGGAGCCAAGGCCGACGGCACCGAGCGCGCCGCGGCTGCGCGAGGTGATCTGCACTGCGCCGGTGGTGGATACGCTGACGTCGACCAGCGCATTGGCGCCGACCAGGGCCGGATTGGCGTTGATCGCCGCTTCGACGGCATTGCAACTGGTCGTTCTGCGTCCCGGTGGCGTCCTCGATGGTCAGCGTGCCGGGTACCTGGCTGCCGACGATGGCGCCGCTGGTCATTGCCGTCGGCGGCACGGCGCGCGAGTCGAGGTTGAGCTGCACCTGGCTGGCGGTGGTCGCCTGCGGTTCGATGTTGGTGTTGTTCAGCCGCATGTCGGTGAAATCGCCCGGCACGATCGCGCCGGTGGCATCGGCGGCATAGCCGGTCAAGCGCAGGCCGGAGGCATTGACGATGTAGCCGTCCTTGTCGGCGTGGAACTGGCCGTTGCGGGTGTAGGTCACCGTGCCGCCATCGCTCATGCGGAAGAAGCCGCCGCCGTTGATGGCGATGTCGAGCGGATTGTTGGTGGTGGTGATGTTGCCCTGCGTGAATTGCTGCGCGACGGCCGGTGCCGAGGCGCCGATGCCGATCTGCGAAGCGCCGCCGCCGGACAGCGAGGCGGCATACACGTCGGCGAACTGCACCTGCGCCGCCTTGAAGCCGACGGTATTGGCGTTGGCGAGGTTGTTGCCGATGGCATCAAGCGCGCGCGACGATACGGCGAGTCCGGAAAGTCCTTGCTGAAATCCCATGTCCTGTCTCCGAGATGCGGTTTGTTACATGACCATCCGGATATCGGATGTGCTGAATTTGCCCAATGCGCCGATGCTGACGAGGTAGCTGCCGGCCTCGCGGACGAGGCCGTCTACCGTGCCGTAGCCGAGTGCGGTCGTCGTCACCGCTTCCGAATCCTGGATCGCGTTGACCTTGAACGTGTATTTGCCCGCTGCGGCCGAGGCGCCGGCCTCGGTGAGGCCGTCCCAGGCGAATCCGTGCACGCCGGCGTCCTGCGCGCCGAGATCCAGCGTGCGCAACAACAGTCCGTTGGCATCGCGCACCTCGACGCTGACGGCGTCCGCGCCGCTGGCCAACTCGAAGCCGCCGAAGGCGATGCCGTCGGCGAGTTGCAGGCCCTCGCCGGGCACCAGCACGCCGTGGCCGACCAGCCCCGCCGCCTGCAAGGCCTGTGCGGCCTGCGAGTCGGCAAGCAGGGTTTCCAGCGTCTTGTTGAGCTTCTCGAGACCGTTCACGGTGCTGATCTGCGCCATTTGCGACGTCATTTCGGCGTTGTCGACCGGGTTGAGCGGATCCTGGTTCTGCAACTGCGTCGTCAGCAGCTTGATGAAACGATCCTGCGTCAACGCGATCGAATCTTCGGCGGCGGTCGCGGCCTTCGGATTGACTGCGGCAAGCAGGTCGGCGGACATCGTGCCGCTGGTGGAGGAGGTGACGGTGCTCATCGTGGGTTACCTGTCATTGGCCAATCGCCAGCGCCTTCTGCATCAGACTCTTGGCGGTATTCATCACTTCGACGTTGTTCTGGTAGGAGCGCGAGGCCGAGATCATGTTCACCATCTCGTCCACGACATTGACATTGGGCATGGCGACGTAGCCATCGGCATTGGCCGCCGGGTTCGCCGGATCGTAGGTCATGCGCAGCGGCGCCGCGCTTTCGACCACTTGGGTCACCCGCACGCCGATCGCCTGGCCGCCCTCGCCCACCGGCGTTGCCTTGAAAACCACTTGCTTGGCGCGATACGGTTGCCCATCGGCTCCGGTCACGCTGTCGGCATTGGCCAGATTGCTCGCCGTGGCGTTCAGGCGCGCCGACTGGGCGGTCAGGGCCGATCCGGCAATGGAGAAGATGTTGAGCAGGCTCATGGCGCCAAGCCTCCCGAAGGGCCGCCGCAAGAGGCGGCGGGCGTCCCGGCGGCGGCGAGCGAACGAATGCGAGCGTGCGGGCACATTTTTCTACGGTTGGACGGCCATGCCCAGCACGCGCAAGTGTTCGCGTACGAACGTCAGCGACGCTTCCATTTGCAGGGCGTTTTCGGCGAACGCGCTGCGTTCGACATCCATATTCACGGTATTGCCATCCACGGCCGACATGTACTCGGTGCGGTATTGCACGCTGCCCGGGAACGGTTCGCCGCCCTGCCCTCCGAGGTGACGTGCCGACGAGCGCGCAAGACCCAGTGCGTCTGCGCCACGGCCCTGCAGCGCATTCGAGAAGGCCGACTTGAAATCGACATCGCGGGCCTTGAAATGGGGCGTATCGACGTTGGCGATGTTCGACGCCAGCAACTCCTGCCGATAGCTGCGGACGGCTAGTGCCGTGCGCATCGGAGCGAGATCCTGGTCGATTCTGTCGATCATTGCCGGTCAATGGGTCTAAAGAAATAAGGGCAGCATCCGATATGCAGCATCCGTGCCAGTCAAAAATGTCCATGCAAACAAACACATTCCAGATCGAATTGCTCCCTGCCGGCGGCGAACGCCGGCCGCTCGGCAAATCTTGCCGATGCGCTGCGGCGACTTGCGGCGGCCGTCCCATTGCATTCGCACGCTTCTTCAATCAGTCGAGAACAGGCCCTCGCTAATCGGCGTTTTGCCCGGCGCGATTGCTGCTTGAATGGCATCCATGCGTGCTGCAGCCCTGATTTCCATGCTGACGCTGCTCTGGGTGCCGCCTTCCGTGGCCATTGAGGTCGCCGGCGTCCATGCAGCGATCGACGCCGCGTTGGCACGTCATGTCGCCACGTTGCCGGGGCGCGCGACATTCGAGGTCGCGCCGCTGGCCAATCCGTCCCTGCTGGCCAATTGCCATGCCGTCGAGGCAGCGTTGCCGGTGGGCGCGCGGCCGTGGGGACGCACGCACGTCAGCCTGCGCTGCACGGCGGGCGCAGGCTGGACCATGAATGTCCAGGCAACCATCCGCGTGCAGGCCGAGTATCTGGTGGCTGCCAGGGCGCTGGCTGCCGGCCGCCCCTTGGTCGCGGACGACGTGGCAAGCCGTCACGGCGACCTGGCCGACTTGCCCGACGATGTGCTGACCAGCCGGGACGCGGCGACCGGCCGCATGCCGCGCATGGCCATTGCCGCCGGACTGCCGTTGCGAGGCGATCACCTGCGCACCGCCCCCGTCGTGCGCAGCGGGCAGAGCGTGCAGGTCGTTTCGCGTGGGCAGGGGTTCGAGGTGGCCAACGAAGGTACGGCACTCAACGGCGCGGCACCTGGCGAAGTGGTGCGCGTGCGTCTGGCGACCGGGACGGTCGTCAGCGGCAATGCCGACGGGCACGGCCGCGTCGAGGTAAGGCGTTGAAATGTCAGAATGAACTTGGGCTAAAGTTTGGCCAGGCGCTGCCGTAATGGCACTGAGCGATGCTGGCGTTCATCCGCTGGCGAAAATTGAAAGGGCGCATTCGTGAAGATCGACGGCAATCTCAAGGTGGGCGGCGGCAGGGTGGCTGCGGCACCGGCAACTCCGACGCGGACCCAAGCCGCCCCTGTCGGCGGCTCGGCGCCCACGCCCGAAGGCGCGCAGGTCGAACTTTCCGGCGCCGCACTCGGGACGCAAAGCAACGCCGAGGTATACAACGCGGACCGCGTCGCGCAAATCCGCCAGGCGATCGCCGAAGGGCGATTCCAGATCAACCCTGAACGCATCGCCGACGGCCTGCTCGCCAGCGTGCGCGACATGCTCGCACGGCGGTAATCCGCGCCCGCAGCCGGATGTCGTCCACGGGATCAACGGATCCGGTTGGCGAATTGCTCGCCGCCGAATGGGCGGCATTGAAGCAGTTCCGTGATCTGCTCGTCCGTGAGCAGGCCATCCTCCAGCAGAATCAGGCGGACCTCTTGCCTGCCATGAGTCAGGAAAAGGCTGCGCTCGCCAGCCAGTTGGGCGATCTCCTGCAACGCCGCGAACGCGCTCTGGCGACGGCCGGATGCGGCAGCGGGCGGCAAGGCATGGAATCGTGGATGGCCCGGTTGCCGGCAGGGCAGCGGCAGGCACAGGAAACCCGCTGGAACGAACTGCTGCTGCTGACCCGGACCTGTCGCGACGAACATGCGCTCAACGGCAAGCTGATCGCGCTGCAACTGGCACGTACGCAACAAGCCTTGTCCGCGCTGATGCTCGCCGGGGGCCAAGCCCTCACTTATGGCCCCGATGGACAGCAGCATGTCGGCCTGGGCGGTGGCCGCACGCTCGGCAGCGCCTGAGGCGTCGCTACTGCACCGTCGTTTCGACGGTCTTGTCCTCGACGCGCGATTCGATGGTGATGGCCACGCGACGGTTGGCCTGACGGCCGTCGGGCGTGGCATTGTCGGCCACCGGCCGCTGGTCGGCATAGCCGATCGCCGAAAGCCGCCGACCATCGACACCCACGACCATGAACAGCTTGACCACGCTCGAGGCGCGTGCGCCGGAAAGTTCCCAGTTCGACGGAAACACCACGGTGTTGATCGGCGTCGTGTCGGTGTGGCCTTCGACGGTGATCGGGAAATCCGTCGGCGCAAGCACGTCGGCAACCGCCGCGAGCGCGCGGACGGCGTCCGGGTTGAGCGTGGCATCACCCGGCGCGAACAGCACGCTGGCGCTGATGTCGACGGTGATGCCGAGTGCGCCTTCGGTCACCTTGACCTGCCCTTGGTCGACCAGCGGCGCCAATGCCTGGTTGATCTCCTTGGCCATCGTGCGCAACTGTTCCCGCTTGGCGCGCGTCACTTCATCCGTCTTGATGGCTGCCGGATTGCGTCGTGTCGGGATGGAAACCGCCAGCGGCGCCGAAGGGTTGATCGTCACCAGCGCGCCGGAGCCCGAGCCGGGAATGCTGCGGAACGCCGAACTGATCGAGTCCGAAAGCACGCGGTACTTGCCCTCATTGACCGATGAAATGGCATACATGACGACAAAGAAGGCAAACAGCAGCGTGATGAAATCCGCATAAGAGACGAGCCACCGCTCGTGGTTCTCGTGTTCTTCTTCGTCGTAACGGCGGGCCATGGGGATCAGGCGAGGTAGCTGCGCATGCGGCTTTCGATGATCCGCGGATTGTGGTTTCGGCCACGCAAGGCGCTTAACCTGCTTCGCAGGTTAGCCTGCATCGCAATCCGGGTTGCTTGCTCAATCACGCCAGGTAGCTCCTCATGCGGCTCTCGATAATTCTCGGATTGTCACCGTTGGCGATGCCGACGAGGCCATCGACGAGCATCTCGCGCAAGGTGACCAGCCGCGCCACATGCCCCAGCAGTTTCTTCGCCACCGGCAGGAAGATCAGGTTCGCCGAGCCGACGCCGTAGATCGTGGCGACGAACGCCACGGCGATGCCGGCGCCGAGCTTCGATGGATCCGAGAGGTTTTCCATGACGTGGATCAGCCCCATCACGGCGCCGATGATGCCGATGGTCGGTGCATAACCACCGGCCGATTCCCATACCTTGGCGGCGGCTTTCAGAGTCCGCTCCCATGCGGTGATCTCGACCTCCATGACTTCGCGCAGGCGCTCGGGTTCGGCGCCGTCGACGAGCAGTTGCAGGCCCTTGACGATGAACGGATCCTTGAGGGCCGAAACCTGCGCCTCGAGCGCCAGCAGGCCTTCCTTGCGTGCAAGGAAGCTCCACTGCTCGATCTGGCGGATCACCAGTTCGGGGTTGGACGCCGGCGGCACGAAGACCCATTTGCCCATGCGCACCGCCATCATGAAGATGTTCAGCGGGCTTTGCAGCATCACGGCGCCCAGCGTGCCGAAGATCACGATCAGGAAGGCCGTCGGCTGAACCAGCGAACCGAGGTGGCCGCCTTCGAGGACCTGCCCGACGACGATCGCGCCGATTCCCAGCAGCAGGCCGAAAATGCTGATGCGATCCAAGGTCTACTCCACCCGCACGCGCGGCTTGCGTCCGCGCGTCGATTTCTTGACCGGCGCGCCATCGCCGACCACTGCCACGCGCAGCCGGGCGACCGCCTGCGTGTGCAGCTGGCACACGCGGGACTCCGTGACACCCAGCACTTCGCCGATCTCGCGCAAATTGAGATCCTGCTCGTAATACAACGCCATCATCAGCTTTTCGCGTTCGGGCAGCGCCTCGATGGCGGCCACCAGGGTGGCGCGCACGCCGGCCTCCTCGACGATGGCCAGCGGATCGGTGATCGCCGTATCGGTGGCGTTGCGCTCGAGAAAATCCTCGCCATCGGCGTCGGTGAGGTCTTCGAGATAGACGAGCTGGTGGCCGCGCGCATCGAGCAGCAGCTTCTGGTAATCGGCCAGCGGCATCTCCAGCGCCGCAGCCAGTTCTCCCTCCGTCGGGGCACGGCCGTTCGCGTGCTCCAGCCGCTGCACCGCCGACTCGACGCGCCGCATTTCGCGGCGCACGCCGCGCGGCAGCCAATCGTTCTCGCGCAGACCGTCGAGCATGGCGCCGCGGATGCGCTGCACGGCATAGGTTTCGAACTGGGCGCCCATGCCCTCCTCGAAGCGCGACAGCGCGTCGAGCAGCCCGATCATGCCGTTTTGCACCAGATCGTCGGCCTCGACACTGGCCGGCAGCCGCGCCATCAGGTGATAGGCGATCCGCTTGACCAGCGGCGCGTACTGCGAGACCAATTCCTCTTTCTGGAGCGTTCCCTGCGCCGTGTACATCGAATCAAGCTGTGGGTCGGAAATGCGGCTGACTATACCACCGAAGCCCGATGCGGCTGACCGGGCGGGGATCGTCATCCGCTGTGCCTCAGGGCACAGCAACCGGCTCTCGCGGCACGGGTTGCGGCAGCCGGCACAGCAGCGCCGCGGCAATGTCATCGAGGTTCGGCTCGATGACCACGGCAAGCAGCTCGACCTGCACACCCAAATGCTCGAGGGCGGTGCGTCGCAGGTTCGCATACACCGTGCGGGCGATGCTCGCGGACTGGGGGCGCGTGATCACGAGCTGGAAACTGGCGCGGTCGCGTTCGTGCGCCAGCCGTTTGATGAGTGCATAGGCCTCGGTGATCGAAGCGCTTTGCGCACCGACCACCACCACCACGTTGTCCGCCGTCGATGACAGCATCGACAAGCCGCCATGTGCGGACAAATGGCTGTCGACCAGCACGAAGTCCGCCGCCACCCGGATCGGCCCGAGCACCTGCCCCAACCGCTCGCGGATCGTCGGGTTGTCGCGATGCACACGCGCCGCCACCCCGGCCGCGGCCACGCCCCAGACGTGATCGGAGATCGGCGTCAGCCGACGGGCCAGGTGCACACGGCCGTCGAGCGCGTCCCACAGGTCGCCCTCCGGCTCGGCGCCCATGCGTGCCAGCGCGCTCTTCGGCCCGGCGTTCTCGTCGATGAGGATGACGGCTTCGCCGGCGGCGGCCAGTTCGCGCGCCGTGCGCACCACCAGCGGCGTGCGCCCGGCATCGCCGTCGCCCGAAGCGAAGGCGACGACATGCGACAGCCGCGAGGCGAACAGCTTGCGCAGGCCGGTGGCCTGATCGATGATGTCGGAATTATCCAAGATGCACCCCCGCGGCACGGACGGCATCGGCGGCCGCCGCTGCCGGAATCGACAGGCCGATCTCGGCGCCCTGCAAGGCATGCGCCGTCCCGCCATGACTGTGTTTCAGGGCCCGATGCAGCAGGTACGCGCGGTTGGGCAGGTGCATGTCCTCGGGCACGCGCTGGCCGTTGGCGACGTAGGCCAGCGTCAGCCCGTTGCGGATGATGCAATCGAGGCCCGGCGCCAGCGAAGGCGCCTCGTCGACCTTGGTGAGGATGCAGCCGGCGAGGTCTTCGCCGGCATAGGCGCGGACCACATCGTCGAGCATGTCACCACGGGCGCCAGCGTTGAGCAGCAGCAGGCGATGCACTTCGCCGCTGCGCGCCAGCATGGCAGCCTGCTCGGCCACCATGCGGTCGCGCTGGCTCATGCCGACGGTATCGATGAGCACCATGTGCTTGCCGCGCAGGTCGTCGAGCGTGCGCCGCAGGTCGTCGCCATCGCGCACCACATACACCGGTACGCCGAGAATGCGCCCGTAGATGCGCAACTGCTCGTGGGCACCGATGCGGTAGCCGTCGGTGGTCAGCAGCGCCAGCTTGTCGGCGCCGTAACGCACGACGCAGCGGGCAGCGAGCTTCGCGGTCGTCGTCGTTTTGCCGACGCCCGTCGGCCCGACCAGCGCATACACGCCGCCGCGGTCGATGAGGTCGGCGTCGGTCGGCAGGGTGCGCAGGCGGCGGTTGATCGCCGCTGTGAGCCACTTGCGGGCGTCTACCAGCGCATCCTCCGGCATTTCGTCGATCAGCCGGCGCGCCAACAGTCCCGAAAAGCCCGCTTCGAGCAGTTCACCGAGCAATTGCGCCTTTTGCGGCGAGCCCTTGGCGATCTCGCTCCACGCGAAGCCGGCCAACTGACGCTCGAGCAGCGTCTTGATACCGCGCATCTCGACCATCAGCCGGTCCATCTGCACGCCGCCTTCCGAAGGCAGCGGCTCGCGCGCGGCCGCGTGCAGGGTCTCGGCAACGGATCCCGCATTCGGGATGTCGGCCGGTTCGAAGCCGCGCGGCGGCAGCGGCCGCAGTCGCGATTTTTCGGCAGGCGGCGGCATCGCAGCCGCGCCGACGCTTCCGGTGCTTGCCGGCCGCGTCGCCGGCGCATCGATGCGCGGGGGTGCCCACGGGTGCACCACGGACGGCGCCGGTTCGCGCATGGCCAGGCGTTGGCGCGCGCTCGACAACAGCACGCGGTAGTCCTCGTCGTCGCGCGAGCCGCCGCCGGTCGCCGGCGGCGGCGAGGGCGTCGGCGTTGCTGCGCGGGGCTGGGCAACGGCGCTGGCCGCGCGAGGCGGGGCGGTGGCGCTGCCCGCTCCTGGACGCGCCAGCGCATCGAGGCTGGCCGGCGACATGGCGAGGATCTCGACGCCATCGTCGATCGCCTTGTTGCCCACCACCACGGCATCGGGGCCGAGTTCCTCCTTTACCTTGCGCAGGGCTTCGCGCGCGCTGGGGGCGACGAATCGTCGTACCGTCGTCATCTCGTGGCTCCGATCAGTGTGGTCACCTTGATGGTGCGCGAATCAGGCACCTCGGTATTGGCGATGATCTTCAGTTGCGGCACGGCGCGCCGCAGGAAGCGGGAAAGCAGCCAGCGCAGGTTGCCCGGCGCCAGCAGCACGGCCGGCAGGCCGAGGTCTTCCTGGCGCTGCGCAGCGGTCGAGGTCTCGCGCAGCAGCGTGTCGGCCAGACCCGGCTCGATGCCGCCGACATCGCCGCCGTTGGCCAGGACCTGTCCCAGCAGGCGCTCGAGGCCCGGGTCGAGCGCCATAACCTGCATGTCGGTGTTGCCAGGGAATATCTGCTGCACGATGGCGCGCCCCAGTTGCACGCGCACCTGGGAGGTCAATTCGAGCGGATCCTGCGAGCGCGTGGCGTACTCGGCCAGCGTCTCGCAGATGGTGCGCATGTCGCGGATGGAGACGCCTTCTTCGAGCAGGTTCTGCAACACGCGCTGCACCGTGGCCAGCGGCAGCAGCTTGGGCACCAGATCCTCGACCAGCTTGGGCACTTCGCGAGCGACGTGATCGAGCAGGGCCTGTGTCTCCTGGCGGCCGAGGAGCTCGCCGGCATGCGACAGGATGACGTGATTCAGATGGGTGGCGACGACCGTACTGGCGTCAACCACCGTGTAGCCCAGCACGTGCGCCTGCTCGCGCAGGCTCTGGTCGATCCACACTGCGGGCAGACCGAACGCGGGGTCGCGCGTCGGCGTGCCGGGCAGGTTGCCGGATACGCGTCCGGGGTTGATGGCCAGCAGCATGCCGGGCCAGGCTTCGCCGGCACCCACTTCAACGCCCTTGAGCGCAATGCGATAGGCATTGGGCTTGAGTTCGAGGTTGTCGCGGATGTGCACCGGTGCCGTGAGGAAGCCGACCTCCTGGGCGAACTTCTTGCGCAAGCCGCGGATGCGCTTGAGCAGTTCGCCATCCTGCCCCTTGTCGACCAGCGGAATCAGGCGGTAGCCGACTTCAAGGCCGAGCACGTCAACCGGCGCCACGTCGGCCCAGCTCGCATCGACGCTTTCGGTCGGTGCCTGCTCCGCCGGCGCGCTGACCGGCTTGGCCGGCGCCGCCTCGGCGATGGCCCGGCTGCGCAGCATCCACCAGGCGATGCCGCCCAGCGCGGCGGCCAGGAGGATGAAGGCGAAATGCGGCATGCCGGGAATCAGGCCGAGCACGCCGAGGATCGTTGCCGTGAGGATCAGCACCTGCGGGTTGCCGAACACCTGCTGGCCGACCTGCGTGCCGATATCGCGATCGTCGCCGCCGACTCGCGTGACGACGAGGCCGGCGGCCGTCGAGATGATGAGCGCCGGTATCTGCGCGACGAGTCCGTCGCCGATGGTCAGCAGCGTGTAGGTCTTGGCGGCGGCGGCGGCCGCGAGGTCATGCTGCAGGATGCCGACGATGAGCCCGCCGATGATGTTGATGACGAGGATCAGGATGCCGGCGACCGCGTCGCCTCGGACGAACTTCGACGCGCCGTCCATCGAACCGTAGAAGTCGGCCTCCTGGGCGATCTCGCTGCGCCGCCGGCGCGCCTCGTCCTCGCCGATCAGCCCGGCATTGAGATCGGCGTCGATGGCCATCTGCTTGCCCGGCATGGCATCGAGCGTGAAACGCGCCGACACTTCGGCGATGCGCCCGGCGCCCTTGGTGATGACGACGAAATTGATGAGCGTGAGGATCACGAAGACGACAATGCCGACGGCGTAGTTGCCGCCGACGAGGAAATGCCCGAAGGCCTCGATCACCTTGCCGGCAGCATCCGGGCCGGTGTGGCCTTCGAGCAGCACGATGCGTGTCGAGGCGACGTTGAGCGACAGGCGCAGCAGCGTGGTGACCAGCAGCACGGTCGGAAAGACCGAGAAATCCAGCGGCCGCGTGACGTACATCGCCACCAGCAGCACCATGATCGAGATGGCGATGTTGAAAGTGAAGAAGATGTCGAGCAGGAATGGCGGCAGCGGCAGCACCATCATCGACAGGATCAACACCAGCAGGGCCGGCGCGAGCAGCAGCCGCACGTTCAGACGCTGAAGGAAATCCTGCAGGGCCAGCGTCGGGTTCATGCCGCGACCATCCCGACGACGGCATCAGCGGGAATGCCGGGGTCCAGCTCGTCCGGCACGGCAATGTGTCCGGGCTTCTCCGGCGGCAGCAGGCGCCCGCCCGACGTGACGTACTGATCCAGTTGATAGACGTAGGCCATCACCTCGGCGACGGCGGCATACAGGGCCGCCGGCACGCCATCGCCCGGCTCGGTATGGCGGTGCAGCGCCCGCGCCAGCGCCGGCGCCTCGACCAGCGGTACATCGTGCTCGGCGGCCAGCTCGCGGATGCGCTGGGCGATGAGGTTGATGCCCTTGGCCACCACTTGCGGCGCCACCATCCTGTCCGCGTCGTAGCGCAATGCGACGGCGAAGTGCGTCGGGTTGGTGACGACGACGTCGGCCTTGGGTACCTCGGACATCATGCGTCGCCGAGCGATCTCGCGCTGCTGGCTGCGGATACGCGCCTTGAGTTGCGGATCGCCTTCCATCTCCTTGTGTTCCTGGCGCAGCTCCTCGCGCGTCATCTTCAGACGGTCGTAGTACTGCCAGAGCTGGAAGGGCACGTCGAGCAACGCGATCAGGGCGACGCCGGTCACCACCGCGGCCAGCGCGACGAGCAGCAGCCTCGCGAACGCCGCCAGTGCGACATCGATCGATTGCGCGGTAAGCGCAAACAGCTGGTCCTGCTCCTTGACCACCACCCAGACGATGATGCCGAGGATGAGCAGCGCCTTGAGCAGCGCCTTGACCAGTTCGGCGAGGCTTTGCCACGAGAACATGCGACCGATGCCTTTGACCGGGTCCATGCGGCCGAAATCCAGTTGGAAGGCCTTGGACGAGAAGATCAGGCCGCCGACGGCGATCGGCGCGAGGATGGCCGCCGCGATGGTGGCGAGGAATACCGGCGCCAGCGTGATCAGCGCCTCGCTGCCCAGATGCACGGCAAACTCGGTCATCCGGTCCGGCTCGAAGGCGAGGCGCCGATCGAAGCGCAAGCCTTCGCCCAGCAAGGCCGAACTGCGGTGAGCCAGCCAACCGCCGAGCACCCACAACGCGCCGGTACCGGCGGCAAGCACCATGAACGCGGTGAGTTCGCGCGACTGCGGAACGTTGCCTTCTTCGCGTGCACGCTCGATGCGCCGCGCCGATGCCGGCTCGGTTCGTTCGAGATCGCTTTCTTCAGCCACGCAGTGCCCCGTTCATACGGCAATTATTGCCGTCGGGGCATGCGCAAAAAGCCGCAATCAGGGGCGCGATGCCCCGTCAATTGGGCGTGTGCGGCGCACACGGCGCGATGCGCCGTGTCACCACCACTGTAGTTTCAGGCGGCTTCGACGTGCGGCGGGACGAACGCCGAGCGCGGCACGCCGCGGCCATCACCCAGGCTGCCGAGGATTTCCTTCATGTCGAGGATCAGCACGATCTGCCCGTTGGAGAGCGTGGTGACACCGGCGACGCCCTTGGGCCGGAAGTCCTCCAGCGACTTGATGACGGCGTCCTCGCGACCCATGAAGCCGTCGATGGCGAGGATGAAATGGTGTTCGCCGGTCTGCATCAGCACGCCGTATTCCGGCACGCGGTCGGCGCTCCAGCCGATCAGCGAGCTGAGCGGATAGACCGGCATCACGTCGCCACGCACGACCATCGTCGCCCGCCCGCCGACTTCCTGCACCTGCGACAGCTCGATGGGCAGGATCTCGCGCACCATGGACAACGGCACGGCAAACGGCTGATCGCCCGACTGCACGAGCAGCACGGGCAGGATGGCGAGCGTCAGCGGCAGCGAGATGACGAAGCTGGAACCCTTGCCCAGCTCGGATTTGATCTCGATGGCGCCGTTGAGCTTCTGGATGTTGGTCTTGACCACGTCCATGCCCACGCCGCGGCCCGACACGTCGGAAACGACATCCTTGGTCGAAAAGCCGGGCATGAAGACGAGATTGAGGCTCTGCCGCTCGTCCATGGTGTTGGCTTCTTCGTCGCTGATCAGCCCCTTGTCGAGCGCCTTGGCGCGCAGGCGTTCGGGATTCATGCCGCGACCATCGTCGGACACCACGATGACGATGTGATCGCCTTCCTGGCGTGCCTCCAGACGCACCAGGCATTTTTCGGGCTTGCCGGCGGCAATGCGATCGGCCGGCGGCTCGATGCCGTGATCGACGGCATTGCGGATCAGGTGGATGATCGGATCGGACAGGTCCTCGATCATCGTCTTGTCGATTTCGGTGTCCTCGCCCACGAGCACCAGGTCGACATCCTTGCCGAGGTTGCGGGCCAGGTCGCGCGCGATGCGGGGGTACTTCTGGAACAGCCGGCCGATGGGCTGCATGCGCGTCTTCATGACGGCGTTCTGCAGGTCCGAAACCAGCAGGTCGAGCTGGCTGACGGCCTGGTCCAGCGCGTGCAGCGTGTCTGTGTCGGAGCGGCCGTTGAGGATGTCGGAACGCAGCGAAGTGAGCCGATTCTTGGTCAGGCCAATCTCGCCCGACAGGTTGAGCACCTGGTCCAGCCGCGAGGTATCGACGCGAATCGAGTTGTCGCGGGTCTTTTCGCTCTCGCGGCGTCCGCCGACCGGCTGGCCGCTGGGCTTGTCGGTCGCGCGACGGCCGACGGCATGCTGGATGATGGTTTCCGGCGTCAGGTTCGCAACAGGCGCACTGGGCGGAATTTCGGGGACGCTGATGCCGGTGACGGCACCATGCAGCGCTGCCCAATCGGGGTCGTCGCCAGTGGCCGGCGGCGCCGGCGCGGCCGCTACGGCGACGGGTGCCGGGGTCGATGCGGCGACAGGTACGACAGCTGCGGCCACGGGCGGTGCGGCACTGGCCGCTAGCTGGCCGGCAATGGCGAACTTGAGGTTGTTCAGCAGCGCTGGAGAGGCCGCGGAGGGCTGCGTGCCATGTTCCAGAGAGCCGAACATGTCGCGGACGGCGCCAGTGGCCTCGAGGATGACGTCCATCGTCTCCTTGGTGACCTTGAGTTCGCCGTTGCGCAGCTTGTCGAAGAGGTTTTCGGTGAGATGACACAACGTGACCAGTTCCGCGGCATTCAGGAATCCGGCCCCGCCCTTGATGGTGTGGAAGCCGCGAAAGATGTCATTGAGCAGGGCCGCGTCGTCCGGGTTGCGTTCCAGGTCGACGAGCTTGTTGTCGACGCCCGAAAGCAGGTCGGTCGCTTCGACCAGGAAATCCTGCAGCAGATCTTCCATTCCGGCGAAATCACTCATGGCGATGCCTCCTGAAGGGCCGTCCCGAAGGAGGCATGCGCCCCCTTGGGGGGCAGCGAACGAAGTGAGCGTGGGGGTTCATTTCGTTCTCCTGAAGGGCCTTCCCGAAGGAGGCAAGCGCCCCCTTGGGGGGCAGCGAACGAAGTGGGCGGGGGTTCATCATATTTCCGCAAGCCCGGGTTAGAATCCCAGGCTCTCCAGCAGATCGTCGACCTGCGCCTGGTCGGTGACAATGTCGTCGCGGCCGACGGCAGCAACCACCGGGCCGTTGAGCAGGCTGCTGGCGGCGTCGGCCTTGCGCGACTCAGGCATCACTTCGATGAGTACCTTGATCAGGCGCGTCTCGAACAGCTGCACCGTTTCGACCACCTTCTTGATGACCTGCCCGGTGAGATCCTGGAAATCCTGCGCCAGCATGATCTCGGTGAGCTGTTCGCTGTTGCTGGCGAGCTGCGCCGGCGCAGCGGCAAAAAAGGCGCGCGTGTCGGCCGCCAGCGCCTTGAATTCATCCACCGACAGCTGGTTGGCGAACATCCGGTCCCAGCGCGCCGCAAGGGCCGACGACGACGACCCGAGCGAGTCGGCGATCGGCTTGGCGATTTCCGCGGCGGTCAGAACGCGGGACGCCGCCTGCTCGGTCATGCGCGCGATGTAGTCCAGCCGCTGACGGGCGTCGGGCACCTTTTCGGCGGCCTCCTGCAGCACGCCGTCGTTGCCCAGGGCATACAGGCTATCGTGCAGCGCGCGCGTCATCTTGCCCAAGCGGTTGAAGACCGCCTCCTGGGAATCGGCGGCTTCGTCTGCAATGCCGTCGAGCGCGGCACCGACCGATTCGGTTGATTCGGCGGCCACGCTGTCGAACAGCGCCTGCAGATCATCCGAATCGCCGGCCGGGTCGATCTCCGGTGGCGCAGGGCGGGCGGGTTTGGTGCTGCCCGCGATGCTGTCAAACAGCAATTGCAGGTCTTCGGAATCGCCGCTGTCGTCGGGTCGCGTCATGATCGGTCTCGTCGTCGCGGCTAGGGTCTGTTCACATTCATCCGGCGGAGCGCGTTGCCGCGAGGGCGTGCAACGCATCGGCCGGGGCGATGGCTGCAAGGCGCGCGGCGCAGGCAATGGCCGGCCCCCTTGCCAAGCCGCGCAACACAGCAGACGCGCCCCGGCGCGGCAACCCTCCGGGAAGCTGCGCCATGGCCGCATGGCGGCGTCACTCGTCGTTCATTTGGAACAACCAAACTTCTCTCCTCGTTCCTTGCCCTGCAACCATGGCGCCAGCTTCGCGCCCGTCGTGTGAATGTGAACAGACCCTGGTCACAGGCCCATCTTGTCGAAAATCTTTTCGAGCTTCTCGGCCAGCGTGCCGGCAGTGAATGGCTTGACGATGTAGCCCGAAGCGCCGGCTTGCGCCGCTGCGATAATGTTCTCCTTCTTCGCCTCGGCGGTGATCATCAGGAACGGCAGGCCCTTCAGCGTCGGATGCGCCCGTACCGATTGCAACAGCGTCAGGCCGTCCATGTTCGGCATGTTCCAGTCGGAGATCACGAAGTCGAAGGCGCCCGCCTGCAGCTTTTGCAGTGCGATGGCACCGTCTTCCGCTTCCTCGACGTTGGTGAAATTCAGTTCCTTGAGCAGGTTGCGCACGATGCGGCGCATCGTCGAGAAATCATCGACGACGAGGAAACGCAGCTTGCTGCGATCACCGGCCATCAGTCACGCACCGATTTGAGCAGCAGCGGCCGCAGGGTGTCGGCCAGATTCTCGGCATCGAACTTGGCGCAATAGGCGTCCACGCCGACGCTCTTGCCCATCGCCCGGTTGGCCTCGGACGACAGCGAGGAATGCATCACGACCGGAATGCCGTCGAAGCGCGCGTCGGACTTGATGTTCTTGGTCAGCACATAGCCATCCATCTCCGGCATTTCGGCATCGACGAGGATCAGGTTGAGTTCGTCACGCACGCTGCTGCCGGTCTGCCGCGCATGATTGGCCATGCCGGTCAGGCGCGTCCAGGCCTCGAGCCCGTTTTGCGCATGTTTGTGGCGGATGCCCAGCCGGTCGAGCACTTCGGCGATCTTCTTGCGTGCCACGGCGGAATCGTCGACGAAGAAGACGTTGTAGTCCTGGCCATTCTGCAAGGACTCGATCTGGCCGACGATCGCCTCGCCGAAGGTATGCGCGAGAATCGACTCGACATCGACGATGGACACCAGCTTGCCGTCGGGCAGCTCGGTGATCGCGGTGATGTAGCCGGCCGCACCGCCCGTGACGGCCTCCGGCGCGCGCACCTTGTCCCACTCGACGCGGATGATCCGGTCGACCGCGTGCACGAGGAAACCCAGCGTGCGCTTGCTGTACTCGGTGACCATCATCGAGCCGCCTCGCTGCATCGGCCGGTCGGCCAATTGCATCGCCTCGGCCAGTTGCAGCACCGGAATGACATTGCCGCGCAGGCTGATCAGTCCCTCGACGCCGGCCGGCATGTTCGGCGTACGCGTAATGGTCGGTGTCTTGCTGACTTCGCGCACCTTGAAGACATTGATGCCGAACAGTTCGTTGGTGCCGAGCGAGAACAGCAGGATCTCCATGCGGTTCGATCCGGCAAGCTTGGTACGCGCATCCACGCTCTCCATGAGCGAATGTCCCGCCTGGACGACGGAACCGATATGCGCGAGCGCGGTCGACCAGCCGGCGCAGCGTTTCGGACAAGCGCTGTGGCTCGAACTTGGCCACGTACTCGTCCACGCCGACCGATTTGCCCAACTGCTGGTTGGACATCGACGACAAGGACGAATGCATCAGGATGGGGATGCCGGCGAAGCGGGCGTCGGACTTGATGTTCTTGGTCAGGATGTAGCCATCCATCTCGGGCATTTCGACATCGGTCAGGATCAACTGCACATAGTCCTTGGCCGGGCGGCCGGCGGTCGCCGCGTAGCTGGCAATCTTCTGCAGCTCTTCCCACGCCGCGCGTCCATTGACCGCACCGACGAACTTGATGCCCATTGCCGTCAGGGTGCGTTCGATCTGGCTGCGCGCCACCGACGAGTCGTCGGCGAAGAGCACGGTCATGTCCTGACGCGCCAGCGGCTCGATGGCGGTGAAGGCCATGCTGTCGTCGTGCTTGCCGGTCTCGGCCAGCACGCGTTCGACGTCCAGCATCATCACCAGCCGGTTGTCGGCCAGCTCGGTGACGGCCGTGACGAGTCCGCCGAGGTTGGCGGTCAACATGTCCGGCGGCACGCGCATCTGCGCCCAATCGAGGCGCAGGATGGTGTCCACCGATTCGACGAGGAAGCCTTGCGTGCGCCCGTTGTATTCGGTGACGATCATGATCTCGCGCGGCGTTTCCGCCGCCATGCCGATGTAATCGGCAAGGTCGACCACCGGCACCAGCGCCCCGCGCAGGCTGACCATCCCCTTGACGGCGGCGGGCATGTCCGGCGCCGCCGTGATGTCGGGCGTACGCATCACCTCGCGGACCTTGAACACGTTGATGCCGAAGGTCTCGGTACGCCCGGTGCGGTTGTCGCGCCCGAGCGAGAAAAGCAGGATTTCGAGCTTGTTGGTCCCCGCCAGCCGGGTGCGCGCATCGATGTTCTTCAGCAGTTCGGACATCGCAGGGCCTCCCCTCGGCTATTCGGTGCGGCGCTCAGAGAACGCGGAACAGTTTGGAGAAATTGGCGATGTCGAGCACCTGCTTGACGGCGCCCGAGCAATTCGACAACGCGACCTCGCGGCCTGCGGACTTCGCCTTGTCGCGCAGCATCAGCAGCATGCCCAGCGCGGAGCTGTCGAGATAGTCCACGGAACTCATGTCGATGTGGATTTCCCGCGCGGTGGCGGCCATGGCCTGATCGACGATTTCACGGAAATCGCGGTGCGCGTTGAAATCGAAACGCCCCTGCAATTTCACCGTGGCCTTGCCGTCGGCGACCGTCAAATTGGTTTGCATTGCCAGCTCCAGTTCTTGACATCTACGAAACGCGCGCCGGCCGGCGCTTGGCCGGCCGCCTTTTTGGCGAGTATAGACCGATCCCCGGATGCGGGGCGGACATCGGCGGTCATTCGCGGCCGGCGCTGCGCAGGCGTGCGAGCACACGGTCGGCGACCACATCGAGCGGCGCCACTTCGGCGATGGCACCAACCAGCGCGGCCTCCCGCGGCATACCGTACACCACGCACGAGGCCTGGTCCTGCCCGATGGTGTGGGCGCCGGCTTCGCGCATCGCCAGCAGTCCTTGTGCGCCGTCCTTGCCCATGCCGGTGAGGATCACGCCGATGGCGTTGCCCTTGACCTGTTCGGCGACGGACCGGAACATCACATCCACCGACGGCCGATGCCGGTTCACCGGTTCGTCCTGATTGAGTTCCAGCACGTAGCCCCCGGCGCTGCGTCGCACCGTCATGTGCGAATGGCCGGGAGCAAGGTACGCGAAACCCGGCGTCAGCCGTTCGCCGCCTTGCGCCTCGACGACGGTCAGCGCGCACAGGCTGTCGAGACGACGCGCGAACGAAGGGGTGAATGTCTCGGGCATGTGCTGCGTCATGATGATCGGCGGCATGCGCGCAGGCAGCCCCACGAGCACATCCTTGATGGCTTCGGTGCCGCCGGTCGAGGCGCCGATGGCGACGATCTTCTCGTCGAGCACGCGTTGCGGCAAATCGCCCGCGACGACGGGCGCGCGCTCGGGCCGGGCAGCCGAAGCGGCGGCGCGGGCCGAGGTGGATTTGAGGCGTGCACCGCCGGCGGCGCGGATCTTGTCGCGGATTTCCTCCGCGTAACTCTGCATCAGCGAGATGTTCTCGGCACGCGGCTTGGCGACGTAATCGACCGCGCCGAGTTCGAGCGCCTTGAGCGTCACCTCGGAGCCTCGCTCGGTCATCGCCGAAATCATGATGACCGGCATCGGACGCAGCCGCATGATGCGGTCGAGGAATTCGAGGCCGTCCATCTTCGGCATCTCGACATCCAGCGTCAGCACATCCGGATTGAGCGCCTTGATCATCTCGCGGGCGGCGATCGGATCGGGCGCCGAACCGACCACATCGAGGTCGGGGGCACCGCCGATGATCTCGGTCAGCAGCGCCCGCATCAGCGCGGAATCGTCGACGATCAGAACACGGATGGACATGCGCGTACCCCGCGTCAGAACAGTTCGACGTCGCCTGCCGGCGGCGCCTCGACCAGACGCTCGGCGTATTCGCGTTCGCGGCGGGCCAGCGTGTCGTTGTGCATGCGGGCCAGCTTCTTGACCAGCACGCGACCGGTGGACGGGAAGAAATACACCTTGCGCGGCGTCACGTCGAGCAGGTCGCGCGCGGCGATGGGGATGCCCTCGGTCTTGAGGAACTCAAGGACGAAGGCGGCGTTGCGTTCGCCGACCATCGAGCTGCCCAGGCTGGCCATCACGCGACCGCCGCCGAACACCTTGGCTTCGAGGTGGTCGCGCCGGGCGCCCAGCTTCATCAGGTGGTTGATGAGGATTTCCATGGCGAACGTGCCGTAGCGGGCCGACGCCGACAAGGCACCGCGATCCTGCGACTCGGCCAGCATGAAGTGGTTCATGCCGCCGATGCCTTTTTGCGTGTCGCGGATGCACGCCGATACGCACGAGCCGAGCACGGTGACCAGCACCATGTCGGTGGTGGTGACGAAATACTCGCCCGGCAGCACCTTGATGGCCTGCGAGTCGAAGGTGCGATCGTAGTAGCGGTTGTCGGCCAGATGGTCGACGTAGGTGTTGTCCATGGCGTTCAGCGGAAATAGCGCCCGCCGCGGCTGGGATGGTCGGCACGCTCATACACCGTGCGGCCCAGCGAACGGAACAGGTCGGCGGCATGCAGGAAGCTCTCCGAATGGCCGGCGAAAAGGAGGCCTTGCGGACGCAGCAGGGGCACGAACTTTTTCAGGATCGCATGCTGCGTCGGCTTGTCGAAATAGATCATCACGTTGCGGCAGAACATCACGTCGAACGGCCCTTCGACGTCGAGCCGCGCATCGAGCAGATTGACGCGCGTGAAGCTGACCAACGCCTGCAGCTCGGGCCGCACCTTGACGTAGCCGGCCTGCTTGCCTGTGCCCCTGAGGAAATACGCGCGCAGCCGCCGGGGATCGAGTTTGGCGGCGCGATCCTCGGTGTAGACGCCACGCGCCGCGGTGGCGAGCACGTTGGTATCGATGTCGCTGGCGACGATCTGCACCGGCGGGCGCAGCGTGTTGAAGGCTTCGCACGCCGTGATCGCCAGCGTATAGGGCTCCTCGCCGGTGGACGCGGCCGAGCACCAGATGCGCACCGGCCGCTGCGTCTGCTCCTTGAGGAAATGCGTGAGGATCTCGAAGTGGTGTGCCTCGCGGAAGAACGCCGTGAGGTTGGTCGTCAACGAATTGACGAAGGTCTCCCACTCCGGGCCGGTGTCTTGTTGCAGGTAACTCAGGTATTCCTGAAACGTCGACAGGTTGAGCGCCCGCAAGCGACGCGCGAGCCGGCTGTAGACCATGTCGGTCTTGATCGGTGCGAGCGAGATGCCGGCATGCTCGTAGATGAGCTTGCGGACGGTCTCGAAATCGGCCGACGTGAACTCGAACTCGCGGGTCTTTGGCTGCGGTGTGCTGCTGTTCATCTGGGAATCCGGGGTACTGCGGCAGCGACGGTCAAGCGCCGTCCCGCCACCACTGTAGTTTCAATTTCGGCGATGCGGGCCGGTCGGTCAGAACTCCTCCCACTCGTCCTCGCCTTCGGTGACCGGCGGCAGCGGACGTGGCTTGGCGATCGCCGTCTTCGGCGCCGCCTTGCCCGGCGGCAGGCTGCGCGGCGTCGCATCGCGCAGCGCCGGGCCGGGCAAGGTCGTCGTCGCGCGCGCGGCATTTCCGTCGAGCTTGAACATCGACACCGCCTGCACCAGCGCACGCGCCTGTTCTTCGAGGCTCTCGGCCGCGGCGGCGGCCTCCTCGACGAGCGCCGCGTTCTGTTGCGTCACCTCGTCCATCTGGCCGACGGCCTGCGTCACCTGCTCGATGCCGCTGGCCTGCTCGCGGCTGGCATTGGCGATGTCCGTGACAAGACCCGTCACCTGCTGGAAGCTGGCGACCACGGCCTCCATCGAATCGCCGGCCTCGTCGACGAGCTTGGTGCCGGCATCGACCTTGCCGGTCGATTCGGCGATGAGTTCCTTGATTTCCTTCGCTGCCGTGGCGCTGCGCTGCGCGAGGTTGCGTACCTCGGTAGCCACCACCGCAAAGCCGCGGCCCTGTTCACCGGCGCGCGCCGCCTCGACGGCCGCGTTGAGCGCGAGGATGTTGGTCTGGAAGGCGATGCTGTCGATGACGCCGATGATGTCGGCAATCTTGCGGCTGCTCTCCGAGATGCCGTTCATGGTGCTGACGATCTGCTGCACCATCTGGCCGCTCTTCACCGCGGTGTCGTTGCTGTTGCGGGCGAGCTGGTTGGCCTGGCTGGCGTTTTCGGCGTTCTGCTTGACCGTGCTGTTGAGCTCCTCCATCGAACTGGCGGTCTCTTCGAGCGAACTGGCCTGTTCTTCGGTACGGCTCGACAGGTCGGTATTGCCGGCGGCGATTTCCTTCGCCGCGGTGTTGATGAGGTCGGTGGCTTCCTTGATCTGGCCGACCACTTCGCGCAGGCGCTCGATGGTGGTGTTGGTGTCGTCCTTGAGTTCGCCGAAGATGCCTTCGTACTGTCCATCGATCGACTGCGTCAGGTCGCCCTGGGCAATCGACTTGAGCACGCGCGCGACATCGTTGAGACCGATCGAAACGGTTTCCGACAGCTTGTTGAGGCCTTCGGACAGTTTGCGGAAGAAGCCGTCCTTGCCTTCCAGCGTCAGCCGCGTATCGAAATTGCCCTGACCGGCCGCGGCAATCAGGTTTTCGACCTCCTGCTCCACCATCACTTCCGGCGTGCGGTCCAGCCATTCGGCCACGGCGCCCAGACGGTCGCCGCGTTCGTTGAGCACCGGGCTGGCGGTGACCCGCATGTGCAGCGAGCCGATGTTCAGATTGGCGACATACGTGGTCTTGAGATTGCCCAGCAGGTCGGCCTGGTGCTTCGGGTTCTTGTGGAACTGGTCGATGCTCTCGCCGACGAGCTTGTCGGCATTGAACGTCGGCAGCGCCTTCTTCAGCTCCGGTTCGGCATTCTTGAGAATGCGCTGAACAGAGTTGTTCACGTAGATGATCTCCCGATCGCGATTGGCGATCATCACGCCCGTGCTGACGTTGTCGAGCGCGATCTTGATGCGCAGGTTCTCGTCGGACACGCGTCGCGTCTCGGCCACATCGAAGCCCAGCTTGGTCTGCATGATCTCGAGCGACTGCAGCACCTTGCCGATCTCGTCATTGCAAGAAACATCGAGTGCGTTGCCATAGCGGCCTTCGCCGATCTTCTCGAAGACGCTGCTCGCTTGGCCCAGCGGACGAAGGATGATGCGCAACAGCAGCACTGTCGCGAGCGCGGCCAGCAGCAACGCGACGACAACCGCGGCAATCACGAACGCGCGGGTGGACTGGTATTCGGCCGACGACTGCGCATAGTCGTCCTTGGCGCCATCGACATGGAATTTCCGCAGCGCATTGACGTCCTCGGCCACTTTCGCGTTCAACGGCTGCGTACGCTCCGCAAACAACTTGCGGGCTTCGTCCGGCTTGCCCGCCTTGACGCGATCGACGACCGCCAGCAAGCCTTCCTTGACGAAGACGGCACGGCTGGCGGCAAATGCGTCGAACAGGCGCGTGACCTCAGGATCGACGATGCGCGCCTTGTACGCGTCGGCGGTCTGCCCAATGAGGTCGACGTTTGCCTTCATCTCCTCCCCGCTGCGCGCCACGTTTTCGGCGGAACCGTCGATCAACATGCCTTCGACCAAGATGCGATTGCGCAGCACGGTGCGATTGATCTGCGTCACATCCGCCAAGCCCTGCATATGGTTCGCGTAGACATCGCGCAGACCTTCGTTCGTATGCCCCATGCCGACGACGCCGGCAACGCCGACGACGATCAAGAGCACGGCCATCAACACCATTGCCAGACCAATCTTCACCTTCAGGCTCGCGTCGGCAACGCGTTTCTTCATTCCGCCACCGCGCACGACCTGGCCATGCTCGATGCGCGCGCTCCCCTGCTTCTTGTCGCGGAACAGGCGGTACGCGGTCTCGCATTCGTCCACCGCCTGCCGCGATGCGGCTGTCCGCACCGACATGTATCCGGTGACGGTGCCGTTCTCGAGGATCGGCACGGCGTGGGCTTGCACCCAGTAATGGTCGCCGTTCTTGCAGCGGTTCTTCACATAGCCCACCCATGGCCTGCCAGCCTTCAGATCGCGCCAGAGGTCGTCGAACGCCTCGGCCGGCATGTCCGGGTGACGCACGATGTTGTGCGGCTCGCCGATGAGTTCCTGCTCCGTGAATCCGGAGATGTCCAGGAAGGTCTGGTTGATGTAGGTGATCTGTCCCTTGAGGTTGGTCTTGGAGACGATGATCTCGCCATCCTTGAGCATCACTTCCTTGCCGGTGACCGGCAGATTGGTTCTCATGCGTGCATTCCCCTCTGTTTGCGGCGCGTGCGCCGTACCGCCATCACTGTAGTTTCGAGCTGCGAACCGATCAGGCCGTCGCCTCGTCGAGCAGCGCCATTTCGTGCGACAGCATCAGCTTTTCGATATCGACGACGATCAGCATGCGTTCGCCCAGCGTGCCAAGACCTTTGATGTACTTGGTGTCCACCGTCGCCGCGAATTCGGGCGCCGGCCGGATCTGGTCGGTGCGCAGCATCGTCACGTCGGACACGCTGTCGACCACCATGCCGACGACGCGTCCCTGCAGGCTGAGGATGATGACCACCGTGAAAGGCGTGTATTCGGCCGCGCCGACGTTGAACTTGATGCGCATGTCCACGATCGGCACGATGGTGCCGCGCAGGTTGATGACGCCCTTGAGGAAGTCCGGTGCGTTGGCGATCGTCGTCGGCTTCTCGTAGCCGCGGATCTCCTGCACCTTGAGGATGTCGATGGCGTATTCCTCGGCGCCGAGCGTAAACGTCAAATACTCCTGCGCGAAGCCGGCGTCGTCCTTGTCCTTGGCGTCATTGGCCATGAAAATCTCCTGGTTTGATCGGCATTCAGGCTGCCTTGGGCAGGTTGGGCACCAGCGTCTTGGCCATCTGCGCCAGCGCCACTACGTCGAGGATCAGCGCGACATGGCCATCGCCCATGATGGTGGCGCCGGAGACGCCCGGCACCTTGCGGTAATTGGCTTCGAGGCTCTTGATGACGACCTGGTGCTGGCCGACCAGCGCATCGACGAACAACGCCGCCTTGATGCCGTCGGCTTCGATGATGACCATGATGCCCTGATCGAGCCGCGTTGCGGTGCCCGGGATCTTGAATACCTCATGCAACGCCACCACGGGCAGGTATTCGTCGCGCACCTGGATCAGCCGCTCGACACCCGAGACGCTCTTGATCATCGAGCGCTCCGCCTGCAGCGACTCGACGACATAGCCCAGCGGAATGATGTAGGTCTCGGCACCGGCGGCGACCGACATGCCGTCGAGGATGGCCAGCGTCAGCGGCAGCTTGACGGTCATGCGCGTGCCCACGCCGGTCATCGATTCGATCTCGACGCGACCACCCATCGCCGTGATGTTGCGCTTGACGACATCCATGCCCACACCGCGCCCCGAGACTTCGGTGACCTGATCGGCCGTCGAGAAGCCGGCCTCGAAGATCAGCAGCCAGACATCCCCGTCGGACATCGCGTCGCTGACCGCCAACCCGCGTTCCTTGGCCTTGGAGAGAATCTTGGCCCGATTGAGGCCGGCGCCGTCGTCACCGACCTCGATGACGATGTTGCCGCTCTGGTGCGACGCCTTGAGCGTGATGGTGCCGACGGGATCCTTGCCCTTGGCGATGCGATCCTCGGGCATTTCGATGCCGTGATCGAGGCTGTTGCGGATGAGGTGCGTCAATGGATCGGTGATGCGCTCGATCAGCCCCTTGTCGAGTTCCGTACCTTCGCCTGCAGTCTTCAGTTCGACCTTCTTGCCGAGCTTTTGCGACAGGTCGCGCACGACGCGCGGGAAGCGCGAGAACACGACCGACATCGGCATCATGCGGATCGACATCACCGATTCCTGCAAATCCCGCGTGTTGCGTTCCAGCTGGGCAAGGCCGGCGAACAGCCGCTCGAACGTCACCGGGTCGACGCCCTGCGCCGACTGAGCGAGCATGGCCTGCGTGATGACCAGTTCGCCGACCAGGTTGATCATCTGGTCGACCTTGTCGATGCCGACGCGAATGGTCGTGTCGGCCGCCTCGGCACGCGCACCCGCCCGCCGCTCGTTCGTGCGCCGCTCCGGCGCTGCAGGAACGGCGGCCGCTGCGGGCGCCGGCGTGGCGGCCGGTGCCGGCGCGGGCACGATGGGCACATCGACAAAGAACCCGAAGCCATCGCCTTCGCTGCCGGCCGCTGCCGCAGGGGCTGGCGGTGCGGCCGCGGCCGTAGCGGGCGCGCCGGGGCCATCGTCGAAGAAGCCGAAACCGTCGTCCGGCGCGGCCGCTGCAGGCGCCGCTGCGGCGGGAACATCGTCGAAGAAGCCGTACGCCGCATCCTCAGGCGGCGGCGCCTCGTCGAAAAACCCGTAAGCACCGCCGGCATCGCCCTGCGGCGAGCCGACCTCCGCCCCCACGCGGTTGCTGTCGCTGCGCGCGACGAATTCCAGCATGCCGCGGACGACCTCCATGTCGGCGCCCTCGCCGACCGCGATGCGCCACGGCGCATCGGCATGCGTGGGCCGCACGGCAATCCGGCACGGCCACTGCTGCGCGAGTTCGGCGACGAGATTCTCGACCGCCGTCGCCGCGGCCTCTGGCGCATCGTCGATGACGAAGGCGATGTCGGTTTCTCCGCTTGCGCCCGCCGGTGCGGCCGGGTCTTGCACGCCTGGCGCCGCCTGCGCTTCGGAAGTCGTCAATTGCGCGAGCCGCGCGCTGACCGCCGCGACCTGCGCCGGGTCGGCACCGCCCTCGCCGCGATGCCCGGCGAGCATGTCCTTGAGCACGTCGCCGGCATCGAGGAAGGCATCGATCATCTCGCTCTTCAGCGCCAGCTCGCCCTTGCGGATGCGATCCAGCAGGTTCTCGAGGACATGGGTGACGTCCTGCAGATCGGTGAACCCGAAGGTGCCGCTGGAACCCTTGATCGAATGCGCGGCACGAAAGACCGCGTTGAGCTGCTCGGCATCGGGCGCGTCGACGTCCAGTTCAAGCAGCAGCGCCTCCATGTTCGCCAGATGCTCCTGAGCTTCCTCGAAGAACACCTGGTAGAACTGGCTCATGTCGATGGACATGTCGCCTCCCTTGCGGTCGCGTGGATGTCGATCGGACTAGCCGATCACCTTCTTGACGACCTCGATGAGCTTTTGCGGGTCGAAAGGCTTGACCAGCCAGCCGGTCGCGCCGGCGGCCTTGCCCTGGGACTTCATCGCGTCGGATGATTCGGTGGTCAGCATCAGGATCGGCGTCGTCTTGTACTGGGCCATGGCGCGCAGCGACTTGATCAGCGTCAGACCGTCCATGCGCGGCATGTTCTGGTCGGTCAGGACCAGATTGAAGGTCTTCCCCTTGGCCTTGTCGAGGCCATCCATGCCATCGACTGCCTCGGTGATCTCGTAGCCCGCGCTTTTCAGCGTGAACGACACCATCTGGCGGATCGACGCGGAGTCATCCACTGCAAGAATCGATTTCGACATCTGCTTCCTCCCGGTTGACGCGCCTGGCGGCCGATCACGGCCGCAAGGCAATTTTCAAAACAGTTCGACATCCCCGTCCGCCATGGCGCTTTGGCTGACGGGATTATGTTCGGTGGTGACGGCCAGCGACGACAGGCTCTGGGCGACCCGCGCGGTCTCGTCGCGCAACTGAATCATCGCCGCCCGTGCGTCCGACGACCGCGCATCCTCGTGCAAGGCGCGCGACAGCGTGCCCATGTGCCGGATGACCTCGTCGAGCGCGGCGATCCGCTTGCCGACATGGGCCATCAGTTGCGACACCATGTCCTGGAATTGCATGGCCGTCACCGCGCGATTGACCTGGCCTTCCATGCCCTGAGCGCTCGTCGCCAGCTTGCCGATCGCCTCGAGCCGGCTGCGGTTCTGCACCTCCATCGTGTGGATGATGTCCTCGATGTGGGTCTTCGATTGCAGCGCGAAGGTCATGTCCTGGCCGGCCATGCGCTGGATCGCCTGTTCGGTCTGCATCACGGCGCCCTGCATGCCGCTCATCAGGGTGTTGATTTGCTGGCTGAACTGGGTCGTGCGCGCCGAAAGATCGCGCACCTCGTCGGCGACGACGGCAAAGCCGCGCCCGGCCTCGCCGGCGCGTGCCGCCTCGATGGCGGCGTTGAGCGCCAGCAGGTTGGTCTGCTTGGCGATCGAACCGATCTCGGACAGGATGCTTTGCACGTTTTTCGTCGAATCGGCGATCGAATCGGTCAGCTCCACCAATTCCATGCCCAGCTTGCTGTTGCCGACGATGTTGTCGACGACCTTCTGCATGACATCCGAGGTATTGGGCACGAACTCGTCGAATTGGTGCGGATCGGCATCGCCGCCGGTGGTCACGGCGAGCGCGAGATTGATCTGTTCGCCGGTCTGCCGATGCATGCCCTGGAAGCTTTCGGTCAGCGATTCGATGGCGCCGCCGAGCAGGGTCTGCACGCGAGCGATCTCGCCGTTGGCCGCGGCAAACTGCTGGGCGAACTGCTTCTCGCATTCGGCCAGCAGCTTGTGGAATTCGTTCATCAATTCGTCTTGCGCGGCATGCCCGATCTTGTCGGCCTTGATCAGCTCGATGGCCAGCTCGCGGCGCGACACCGCCGAATGGATGAGGCGCCAGCCCGCGCCGGCGACGATCAGCGTCACCCAGGCGACAGGGCCGAAGGCTTCAGGGGCAATCAGCCACGCCACGCCGCCGACGAGCAACAGCCAGACGATGCCGATCCAAAGCGAAACTCGCGGAAACACATTCATGATGGGGGGTGTTTTACCAGATTTGACCGCGCTGCCCGGCGTTTCAACGCGCTGCCGCGGGAGCGCCGCCCGCCGGCGGCGCCGGCTGGAGCATGTCGGGCGTGACGTCGCCTGAGGTTCCGAACTCCGGGCTCTTCTTGCCGTCGGCCATGATCGCTTCCTCGGTGCGCTTGTTGAGCACGACGATGCTGATGCGCCGGTTCACCGCGCTGTTCGGTTGCGCCGGATCGTACAGCACGGTCGAGGCCAGACCGACGACGCGCATGATCTTGTTGGTGTCGAGCCCGCCGGCGACCATCTCGCGGCGCGAGGCATTGGCCCGATTGGTCGACAGCTCCCAGTTGCCGAAGCCGAACGCGCCGCCGGCATACGCCTGCGCATCGGTGTGCCCGGAAAGACTGATGCGGTTCTCGACGCCATTGAGCACTGCGCCGATGTTGCGCAGGATGTCCTTGGTGTAGGGCTTGAGTTCGGAACTGGCGACATCGAACATCGGCCGGTTCTGTTCGTCCACGATCTGGATGCGCAGGCCCTCGGAGGTCAGGTCGAGCAGCAACTGGCTCTTGAACTGGCGCAGGCTCGGCGTCGCCTCGATCAGGGCCTCGATCTGGCCCTTCAGTTCGCCCAGTTTCGCGGCCTCGATGCGCTCGAATTCTTCCTTCGCGTGCTTGAGGTCCGGCTTCTTGTTGGTTTCGTTCTCGGCCTTGCGCTTCTGCCCGCTGGTCTTGGTCAGGTCTTCGCCGCCGCCCTGGATCACCGACGTGGCATCCCCCGCGCCAGAGCCGCCGGAAAGCGACACCTTCAGCGGATTCTGGAAGTAGTCGGCGATGCCTTTCAGATCGCCCTGCGCCGTCGAGCCGAGCAGCCACATCAGCAGGAAGAACGCCATCATCGCCGTGACGAAGTCGGCATAGGCGATCTTCCATGCGCCACCGTGGGCGCCGGCGCCGCCCTTCTTGATCTTCTTGACGACGATCGGTTGCTGGGTATCGTCGCTCATGGGCGATCAGCCTTGCCGGCGCGAACCACGGATTACTTGCCCTTCCGGTTCTTGAGGTCTTCTTCGAGCTCGGCGAAGGTGGGGCGATCGGACGAATACAGCACCTTGCGGCCGAATTCGACGGCCACCTGCGGCGCATAGCCGTTCATGCTGGCCAGCAGCACCGCCTTGATGCACTGGTAGATCTTGCTGCCCTCTTCGCATTTCTGGTTGAGCTGGTTGGCGATCGGCTCGACGAAACCGTAGGAAATCAGGATACCGAGGAAGGTGCCGACCAGCGCACCGCCGATCATCTTGCCGAGCACGGCCGGCGGCTCGCCCACTGAGCCCATGACGTTGACCACGCCCATTACGGCGACGACGATGCCCATCGCCGGCACGGCGCCACCGACCGCCTGCACCATGTGCGCGGGCGCGTGGGCCTCGGCATGGTGGGTTTCGATCTCGATGTCCATCAGGTTCTCGATCTCGAACGCGTTGAGGTTGCCGCCGACCATCATGCGCAGGTAGTCGGTGATGAATTCCATGACATGGTGATCGGCGATCACCGACGGATACTTGGAAAACACCGCGCTGCCTTCCGGATTCTCGATGTCGCTCTCGATCGACATCAGGCCTTCCTTGCGCACCTTCGACAGGATCTCGAAGAGCATGGCCAGGAGGTCCATGTACAGCGCCTTGTTGAACGGCGACCCCTTGAGCACGCCGGGAATCGCCGCGATCGTCGCCTTCAGCGAGGCGCCGCTGTTCGAGGCGACGAAATAGCCGATCGTCAGGCCGAGGATGGCAATGTACTCGAGCGGCACCCAGAGCGCGGCCAGCGAACCGTGCACGGCATACGTGCCCACGGACGCGGCAAGGATGATGACGTAGCCGACAATCAGAAACATGCGCGAAGTATCCCCGTGGCATCAGCAGTGACAAGCGCCCGGCGCGGTCGAACCGCATCGCGGGCGGGTGTCATCATAGCGGCAAACGGGGCCGGCGCGCACGCACCCGGCGTTGCGCGGCGCAAACGAAAACGGCGCCCGCAGGCGCCGTGTCGCCACCACTGTAGTTTGGGCTCAGGCGACCACCGCGGCCGCCTCCGCCGCCTTGCGCGTCTTGCCTGCGCGTGCCGGCATGTGGCACAGCCCGCAGACGTAGCCCTTTACCGGATCGTAGGCGTGCGAAACGAACTCGCCGCCGCATTCCTTGCAGGTCGCCATCTGCAGCATGTTGGCGTCGAAAAAGCGCACCATGGTCCATGCCCGCGTCAGCGACAGGACGTTGTCCATGTGGCCGCGCGCGATCTGGTCGCGATACATCCGGTAGGCCTTGATGATCAGTTCCAGGCCCTTCAGCCGCGTGTTCTCGCGGAAAAAGCGGTAATACGCCATGAACAGCGAGGCGTGGATGTTCGGTTGCCAGGTCATGAACCAGTCGGTCGAGAAGGGCAGCATGCCCTTGGGCGGCGACTCGCCCTTGACCTCCTTGTAGAGCTTCAGCAGCCGCTCGCGCGACAGGTTCGTTTCGGCTTCGAGCATCTGCAGCCGGGCACCCAGCTCGATGAGCTCGATGGCCAGACGGATGTCCCGCGCTTCCGAGACGACGGACTTGTTGCGCATGCGCCCGCCCGACAGCGACGAGCGCGGCGGCTGGGTCTCTGCACCAACGGCGGCCATCAGGCCATCGCCTCGACGGGCTTGCCGGCGGCGAGGATCGCCGCATGCACATGGCCGACGCCGCGGTCGCGCTCGTGGTTGGCGAGCAGGTCGAGCAGCAGCGTATCGTCGAAGCGGAAACGGCACAGCAGCATGTCGGAGGCGGCCATCTTCAGCACCTGCCCGGGGGTCAGGCGCTCGATCACTTCGGCGATCTCGGTGCTGATGCCCAGCCGGAAGATCGCGGCCTCGCGATCGGCACGCACCATGTTCTGCGCCAGGATCAGGTAAGCCAGATTGACTTCCTTGATGTCGTTGTAGGCGTCGGTCGATTTCATGAAGGCTCCTCGTTGCGCATGCCGCCAGTTCGGCTCATGCATGATCGCGCGAACCCTTGCAAGCGGAATATCAACGCTTTCCGGATAGTCTTGTCCGTGAAACCATGATTGCGCTGTCAGAAAAAATCGTACAAGCGACATGCCTGCGGATCCCGGCCACCAACGGCTCGGTCGTAGAATCGCGGCATGGACCCGGCGTTGAACTTCTGCTCCGCCTGCGGCGCACCGCTTGCCCACCGCGTGCCGCCGGGCGACAGCCTGCCGCGCGGCATTTGCGACGGCTGCGGCGCGATCCATTACCGCAATCCGCGTCTGGTGGTCGGCAGCCTGCCCGAATGGGAGGGCCGCATCCTGCTGTGCCGGCGGGCCATCGAGCCGCGCCGCGACAAGTGGACCCTGCCGGCCGGCTTCATGGAAAACGGCGAATCGGTGGCCCAGGCCGCCCTGCGCGAAACGCAGGAGGAAGCCAACGCCCGCATCGCGCTCGACGGGCTGTTTTCGATGATCAGCGTGCCATACATCCACCAGGTGCATGTGATCTATCGCGCGCGCCTGCTCGACCTCGATTTTTCCGCCGGCGACGAAACGCTGGAGGTGCGACTGTTCGCCGAAGAGGACATTCCCTGGCAGGACATCGCCTTCCGCACCATCTCCACCAGCCTGCGGCATTATTTTGCCGATCGCGCACGGGGCGTTTTCGATGTGCATGCCGAAGCGCTCGAATTGCCGGCGAACAGCGCGCGTTGACGGGCGTATGCAGCGGCCGCCGGCTCTGATACATTGACGCTATGCGCGCGCATCCCCTGATCCTCACGCTGGACCCGCACGGCACCCCCTTGCGCTGGGTGAGCTGGCAGCACGCCTGCGTGTATGTCGCGCGCGATCTGATCGCCTGGGACGCCGGTGCCTCGCGCTTCACCTTCCTCGGCGGCATCAACCGCGCCACCGGCGAGCGTTCGCAATTGTCCACCAGCAGCATCATCGCCATCCGCGGCCGGGCGCTGTCGGGCAAGGCGCTGGGCGCTGTGCCGCCGCTGTCGAACCGCGAGCTGTTCAGCCGCGACCGCCACGTCTGCGCCTATTGCGCGCAGAGCCTGCCGGCGCAACGGCTGACCCGCGACCACGTCGTGCCGGTGTCGCAAGGCGGACGCGATCTGTGGATGAACGTCGTCACCGCGTGCCGGCATTGCAACCAGAAGAAGAGCGGACGCACGCCCGAGCAGGCCGGCATGCAGCTCGTTTATGCGCCCTATGTGCCGAACAAGGCCGAGTACCTGGTGCTCTCCAACCGGCAGATCCTCGCCGACCAGATGGACTTCCTGACGCAGCATCTGCCCTCGCAAAGCCGCCTGCGGGTTCTCTGAAATGACAGCTCACGACGCGCCCGGCGATCCGGCGCGCGGCGAATCCGAATCCCTGCCGCGCCGCCTGCTGCCGATGATCCTCGTGACCACGGTGCTGGTCGTCGTCGCCCTGATGCTGGTTGGAGCGCTGCAGTCGACGCAGGCACGATTCGGCGCGGCGATGATCGCCTTGGTCGCTGCCGGCGCATGGCTTGCGCGGCGCAATACGCATGCCGGCATGGTGCTGCTCGTCGTCGGCTCATGGCTGTGGATTGCCGCCGCGATGTTCGCCTTTGCCGGCATCACCAGCGCGACGATGACGCTTTTCCCGCTGCCGATCGCCTTGTCCGGCTGGATGCTCGGTCGTCGCTGGCTGATCGCCATGACCGCGTTGTCGGTCGGCACGGTGCTGGCCTTCGGCATGGGCGAGCATCTGGGCTGGTATGAACCGCGCATTCTTTCGCCGGCGATCGTGCGCACGGCGATCCAGGTCACGGTGCTCGTGCTCACCGGCATCATCGTCGGCACGGCCTACGACGACTTCCGCGCGGCGCGCCAGCGCGCACTCGAGTACGGCGACCGCATTGCCCGGGACAATGTCGTGCTGGCCCGGCGCGAGCAGGAAGTCAGCGAACTCAATGCCGAACTCGAACGCCGCGTGGAGGCGCGCACTGCCGATCTCGCGCAAGCCCTCGAGACCTTGCAACGCGCCCGCGACGAGCTCGTCAAGGCGGAAGCGCATGCCACCTTCGGCGCCCTGGTGGCCAGCGTCTCGCACGATCTCGCGTCGCCTTTGGGAAACGCGCTGATGGCCGCGACGACGCTGCAGGAGAATGCCGCCGACTTCAACGCCCACCTGGCCTCGGGGCAATTGCGCCGTTCCGAATTGACCGCCCTGTCATCGTCGCTGGCAGACGGCACCGACATCATCGCCCGCAATTTGCGTCGCGCCGAAGAACTGCTGCGCAAGTTCAAGCAGGTCGCCGCAGACCAGGCCAGCGAGCAGCGTCGCCGCTTCGACCTTGCCGAGACGGTCGGCGAAGTCGTCACGGCGCTCACCCCGGCCATCCGCCGACAGGGGCATCGCGTCGACATCGATATTCCATCCGGCATCGTCTGCGACAGCTATCCGGGTCCGCTGGGCCAGGTGCTGGTGAATCTGATCAACAACGCCTTCCTGCATGCCTTCGAGGGTCGCGCCAACGGCCGCGTGCGCATCGCCGCCGGAACCCGCGACGATCGCGTCGTCATCTCGGTCGGCGACGATGGTTCCGGCATGAGCCCCGAAGTGCGCGAGCGGCTGTTCCAGCCCTACTTCAGCACCAAGATCGGCAAGGGCGGCACGGGCCTGGGCATGACCATCGTCGATACCATCGTGCGCAAGACGCTCGGTGGTTCGCTGTCCGTCGATTCCTCGCCCGGCCGCGGCACCCGCATCGACATCGACATGCCGCGCCTTGCGCCGCCGCCGCGGCCATGAACCACCGCCGCAGGGCCGCCCCAAGGCGGGCGCCGTCAACCCACCGGAGTCGCGCAGCGGCGAGGCGGCGTCACCTCCGCCCTCGGGGCGAGGGCCGGGAGGTGTGCGCATGAGTACCCCCGCGCCGCCGGCCGCCGCCACACCGACACCGCTCACCACCTACAAGCCCTACTGGGCCAAGCGCTTCGGCACGGCGCCCTTCCTTCCCACCAGCCGCGAGCAGATGGCGGCGCTGGGCTGGGATGCCTGCGACGTGATCCTCGTCACGGGCGATGCCTACATCGACCACCCCAGCTTCGGCATGGCGCTCGTCGGTCGCCTGCTGGAGGCACAGGGCTTCCGCGTCGGCATCATCAGCCAGCCGGACTGGCAATCGGCGGACGACTTCCGTCGCCTTGGCAAGCCGAATCTGTATTTCGGCATCACCGCCGGCAACATGGATTCGATGGTCAATCGCTACACGGCCGATCGCAAGATCCGCACGGACGATGCCTATACGCCGGGCGGCGCGCCCGATCGCCGTCCCGACCGCGCCGTCGTCGTCTATGCCCAGCGTGCGCGCGAGGCGCATCCCGGCGTGCCGATCCTCATCGGCAGCATCGAGGCCAGCCTGCGCCGCATCGCGCATTTCGATTACTGGAGCGACAAGGTCCGCCGTTCGGTGCTGGTAGACAGCAAGGCAGACCTGCTGATCTTCGGCAACGCCGAACGCGCGCTGGTCGAAGTCACGCACCGCCTGGCGCGCGGCGTGGCCATCGATGCCATCCGCGACGTGCGCGGCACGGCCTTCATGGTGCCGCGCGGCTGGCAGCCGGCCGACGACTGGCAGGCCATCGACTCCACCACGCTCGATGTCCCCGGCGCACCGCCCGTGCATGCCGACCCCTATGCCATGGAAGGCAGCGGCCCAAACTACAGTCGCGGCAGGACGGCGGTTGACAATTCAACCGCAGAAGATGCCGCGACGCATCCCGCTCGCGGGCGCTACGCCCCCGCCGACGGCGAGGCCCCCTCCGCTGCGAGCGGTTGCTATGGCAGTACGGCGGTCGCGCCGAACGTCGCGCTCGCCGTGCCGCTCAGGCGCATCGACCGCGCCGCGCGACGTGCGCATTCCTTCGTGCGGCTGCCGGCCTATGAGGCCGTCGTGGACGATGCGTTGCTGTATGCCCATGCCTCGCGCGTCTTCCACCTCGAATCGAATCCGGGCAACGCGCGCGCGCTGGTGCAGGCCCACGGCAACCGCGATGTCTGGCTCAATCCGCCGCCGCTTCCGCTTTCCACTGCCGAGATGGATTACATCTACGGCCTGCCGTACGCGCGCGCGCCGCATCCCGATTACGGCGCGGCGAAGATCCCCGCATGGGAGATGATCCGCTTCTCGGTGAACATCATGCGCGGCTGTTTCGGCGGCTGCACCTTCTGCTCGATCACCGAACACGAGGGCCGCATCATCCAGAGCCGGTCGGAAGCCTCGATCCTGCGCGAGATCGAGGAGATCCGCGACCGCACGCCGGGCTTCACCGGCGTGATCTCCGACCTGGGCGGACCGACGGCGAACATGTACCGCATGGCCTGCAAGGATCCGAAGATCGAGGCCGCCTGCCGGCGCCTGTCGTGCGTCTACCCGGACATCTGCGACAACCTCGGCACCGATCACGCGCCGCTGATTTCGATCTACCGCAAGGCGCGGGCGCTTCCCGGCATCAAGAAGATCCTCATCGGCTCCGGCCTGCGCTACGACCTCGCGGTGCGCTCGCCCGAATATGTCAGGGAACTGGTCACGCATCACGTCGGCGGCTACCTGAAGATCGCGCCGGAGCACAGCGAGCCGGGCCCGCTGTCGAAGATGATGAAGCCCGGCATGGGCGCCTACGAACGCTTCAAGCAGATGTTCGACAAGTTCAGTCGCGAGGCGGGCAAGGAGCAGTACCTGATCCCCTATTTCATCGCCGCGCATCCGGGCACGACCGACGAGGACATGCTCGCGCTCGCGCTCTGGCTCAAGCGCAACGACTTCCGCCTCGACCAGGTGCAGACCTTCCTGCCCACGCCGCTGGCGCTCGCCACCGCGATGTGGCACACCGGTCGCAATCCGCTCAAGCACCTGTCAGCCGACGCCGAAGCCGTGCCGGTGGTGCGCGGCGGACGCGCGCGCCGGCTGCACAAGGCCTTCCTGCGCTGGCACGACCCGGCCAACTGGCCGCTGCTGCGCGATGCGCTGCGCGACATGGGCCGCGCCGATCTCATCGGCCCGGGCAAACGCCACCTCGTGCCGGCGCATCAGCCGGCCGGGACGGCGGGCGCCGGCCGCCGGGCCCAAACTACCGTGGTGGCGGGACGGCGCATGCCCGCCGGC